>CAMDHY010000006.1 GCA_945898215.1 Pseudoxanthobacter soli DSM 19599
AAAGGTCGCCGGGGTGCGGCCGTGGTCGCCGCTGGAGCTCGCCGGCCGCAACATCTACGTCCGGGAGGGCTGCTACAACTGCCACTCCCAGATGATCCGGCCGCTGCGCGACGAGGTCGAGCGCTACGGCCCGTACTCGCTCGCCGCCGAGAGCATGTACGACCGGCCCTTCCAGTGGGGCTCGAAGCGCACCGGTCCCGACCTCGCCCGTGTCGGCGGCAAGTATTCGGACGCCTGGCACCAGGAGCACCTGCACCAGCCGACGTCGGTGGTGCCGGGCTCCATCATGCCGGCCTATCCCTGGCTCGCCGAGCGCCGCCTCGACGATCGCTACATCGACGAGGACCTCGCGGTGCAGGCGGCGCTCGGCGTCCCCTACACGCCGGAAATGATCGCCGACGCCCAGAAGGACCTGCGCGCCCAGGCGACGCAGGACGGCGACGCCGACGCCCTCGCCGAGCGCTACCCGAAGATCCAGGTGCGGGACTTCGACGGCAACCGCGGCCGCATCACCGAGGCCGACGCGCTGATCGCCTACCTGCAGGCCCTCGGCACCTTCGTCGACTTCAAGCTCTACGACGACAAAGCCAACCTCCGCTGAGGCGACCAGGTCATGTCCGACACCTACCGCATGCTCGCCGAGTTCGCCCAGTCCTGGGGGCTCGTCTACTTCGTCGTCGTCTTTCTCGCCGTCCTTGCCTACGCGCTGTGGCCTTCCCGCAAGGCCCAGTTCGACGAGGCGGCGCGCCTGCCCCTGAGCGAGGACTGATCCGATGGTCGACCACACCGGTCCCGAAATCGACGCCGCCACCGGCGTCTCCACCACCGGCCACGAGTGGGACGGCATCCGCGAGCTCAACAATCCGCTGCCGCGCTGGTGGCTGTGGATCTTCTACGCCTGCATCGTCTGGTCGGTCGGCTACTGGGTCGTCTATCCGAGCTGGCCGCTGGTCTCGGGCTATGCCGGCGGCGTGCTCGGCTGGTCGTCTCGGGAGTCCGTCGACGTGGCGCTCGCCGCCCTCCAGGCCCAGCGCGGCGCCACCCTGCAGCGTCTCGCCGAGACCCCCGTCGAGCAGGCGAACGCCGACCCGGCCCTGCTCGCCTTCTCCCAGGCCCTCGGCCGCGCCGCCTTCGCCAACAACTGCGCGCCATGCCACGGCGCCGGTGGCGGCGGCGCCCGCGGCTACCCGAACCTCGTCGACGACGAGTGGCTGTGGGGCGGCTCGCTGGCGCAGATCCAGCAGACGGTCACCCACGGCGTCCGCAACGCCGACCCCGACAGCCGCCAGGGCGAGATGCCGGCCTTCGTCCGCGACGGCCTGCTGCCGGCCGAGGAGGTCCCGATCGTCATCGAATACGTCCGCCAGATCGCCGGCCTCGACGTCCTGCCCGACGCCGACCTCGCCAAGGGCAAGGAGATCTTCGAGGCCAACTGCGCCTCCTGTCACGGGGCCGAGGGCCATGGCAACCAGGAGCTCGGCTCCCCGAGCCTCGTCGATCCGATCTGGCTCTACGGCTATGACCGCAAGGACATGACCGAGACCATCCGCAACGGCCGCGGCGGCGTCATGCCGACGTGGGTGGAGCGGCTCGACCCGACCACCATCAAGGCTCTGACGATCTACGTACACGCCCTCGGTGGCGGCGCCTGACGGCGCTGCCGCTGGTGGGCGGTCCGGCCGGGTGCGGGGGTGCCCGGCCGGACACTTCTCCTGGAGACTGGTTTCATGACCGCCATTGTCGTCGACCACCGCAAGGGCAAGGCTGGCCCGGGTCCGGCCGAGCCGCCTCCGGGCGACGACGCGCCGCTCTACGAGGCGCGGCGCAAGATTTATCCGCAGTCCGTCTCCGGCACCTATCGCCGGGTGCGCTGGATCGTCCTGCTCGTCACCCTCGGCATCTACTACCTCTTGCCGTTCGTGCGCTGGAACCGCGGCCCGAATGCCCCCGACCAGGCGGTGCTGATCGACCTGCCGGCGCGGCGGTTCTACTTCTTCTTCATCGAGATCTGGCCGCAGGAGATCTACTTCTTCACCGGCCTTCTGATCCTCGCGGCGATGGCGCTGTTCCTGATGAACGCGCTCGCCGGCCGGGTCTGGTGCGGCTACCTCTGCCCGCAGACGGTGTGGACCGACCTGTTCCTGGCGATCGAGCGCCTCTGCGAGGGTGACCGGCGCGAGCGGATGCTGCGCGATTCCCACCCGCTCAACGCCGAGGGCGTCGCCCGCAAGTCCGCCAAGCACCTGCTCTGGCTCATCACCGCCTGGTGGACCGGCGGCGCCTGGGTGCTCTACTTCGCCGACGCGCCGACGCTGGTGGTGGAACTCGCCACCGGCGAGGCGCCGCTGATCGCCTATGGCGCGATCGCCACGCTCACCTTCACCACCTACAGCCTCGCCGGCCTGATGCGCGAGCAGGTCTGCCTCTACATGTGCCCGTGGCCGCGCATCCAGGCGGCGCTGACCGACGAGGACGCCCTCAACGTCACCTACCGTGTCGACCGCGGCGAGCCGCGCGGCTCCCTGAAGAAGGCCGCCGCCCTGCGCGCCGCCGGCGAGCCGGCGGGCGACTGCATCGACTGCGGCCAGTGCGTCGCCGTCTGCCCCACCGGTGTCGACATCCGCGACGGTGCCTCGCTCGGCTGCATCCAGTGCGGCCTCTGCATCGACGCCTGCGACACCGTCATGCGCCGCGTCGGCCAGCCCGAGCGGCTGATCGCCTATGACACCGATCTCAACATCCAGCGCCGCCTGCGCGGCGAGCCCGAACAGGTCCGGCTCGTGCGGCCGCGCACCATCCTCTACAGCGCCATCATCCTCCTCGTCGGCGGCATCATGGTCTATGCGCTCGCCGTCCGCAGCCCGGTCGGCATCGCCGTCCAGCACGACCGCAACCCGGTGGCGGTGACGCTGTCCAACGGCGACATCCGCAACGGCTACGCGCTGCGCCTCGTCAACAAGGCGGCGGTCGAGACCACCTTCCTCGTCACCGTCGCCGGCCCCGCCGACGCCCGCCTCGACATCGTCGGCGGCACGGCGGAGGCGGGCGGCGCCGTCAGCGTCACCGTCGGCCCCGACCAGACGCGCGAACTGCGCGCCCTCGTCACCGCCACGCCGCTGCCTGGCAAGGAGACGTCGGTGCCCGTCGCCTTCCGGGCCATCGACGCCGTCACCGGCATCACCGCCACCGTCGACGACACCTTCCGGATGCCGTGAGGACCATCATGCCCACCGCCCTTCCGCTCGACGCACCGCCCCCCGTTCCCCGCGAGCGCCGGCTCACCGGCCGCGTCGTGCTTGCGAGCCTCGTCGGCTTCTTCCTCGTCGTCGCAGGCGCCAATGCGGTGATGATCACGGTGGCGCTGACCACCTTCGGCGGGGCGCGCACCGATTCCTCCTACCGCGCCGGCCAGCGCTACGCCGCCGAGCGGGCGGCGATGGAAGCCCAGGACGCCCTCGGCTGGACCGTCGATACGTCCCTGATGACGACCGTCTCGACTGCCGATGCCAGCGCGCCGGAGCGCGTGATCACGGTGACGGCAGTGGACGCCGACGGCCTGCCCCTCGCGGGACTGGTGGCGACGGTCCGGCTCGAGCACCCAGCCGATACTCGCCGCGACATCGTGCTCGACCTGGCCCCCGCGGGCGCCGGCGCCTTCAGTGGGACGGTCAATGCTGCCCACGGCCAGTGGGACCTCGTCGTCGAGCTCGCGCGCGACGGCGCCCCGACCTTCCGCTCGACCCGCCGGATCTACGCCCCATGACCACGGCCGTCGCCGCCGCCCCGCCGCCCCCGGGCGGCGCCGACCCGTCCGCCTTCGTGCGGCGGCGGGCGGACGGTGGCGCGCGGCTGGAACTCGTGCTCGAGCATGCCGACTGCGCCGCCTGCGTCGTCGACGTCGAGGCGGTGGCGGCCGCGGTTCCCGGTGTCGCCTCGGCGCGCCTCAACGTCACCGACCGCCGCCTCGCCGTCGACTGGCAGGGCGACGCCGTCGATCCCGGCGGTCTCGTGCGCGCCCTCGCCGATGCCGGCTACGAGGTCCACCCCTTCGAGCCGGGGCGGCCGGAGGCGGCGGAGGCGCGCGAGATGCGCCGCCTCGTGCGCGCGCTCGCCGTCGCCGGCTTCGCGGCGATGAACGTCATGCTGCTCTCGGTTTCGGTGTGGGCCGGCAACGCCTCCGACATCACGCCGGAGACGCGCGACCTCTTCCACTGGATCTCGGCCCTGATCGCGCTCCCGGCCGCAGCCGTCGCCGGCGAGCCGTTCTTCACAAGTGCTGTTGCCGCTCTGCGCCGCCGCACCACCAACATGGACGTGCCGATCTCGATCGGCGTCTGCCTCGCCCTCGGCGTCTCGGTATACGAGACCGCCACCTCCGGCCATCACGCCTATTTCGACAGCGCCCTGATGCTGTTGTTCTTCCTGCTCGCCGGCCGGGTGCTCGACCAGGCGATGCGCCGGCGCACCCGGGCGGCGGCCGCCAACCTCGCGGCGCTGCACGCCGAGACGGCGACCCGCCTCGACGCCGACGGCACGCTCACCGCCGTGCCGGCGCGCCTGCTCGTCCCCGGCGACGCCGTGCTGGTGCGGCCGGGTGAGCGCGTCCCGGCCGACGGCGTGGTCGAGGTCGGCCTCGGTGCCCTAGACGAGAGCGGGCTTTCCGGCGAGACGGCACCGCGCCGCGTCGGGCGTGGCGACCGCGTCCACGCCGGCGCGCTCACTCTCGATGCGGCTCTCACCGTGCGCGTGCGGGCGAGCGGGGCCGACACCTTGCTCGCCGAGATCGAGCGGCTGATGACGGCGGCGGGCGAGCGGCGCGGCGCCTATGTCCGCCTCGCCGACCGTGCCGCCCGCCTCTACGCACCAGTGGTGCACGTCACCGCCCTCATCGCCTGCCTCGGCTGGCTCGCCCTCGGCGCCTCGCTGCATGACGCGGTGCTGATCGCGGTCGCCGTCCTCATCATCACCTGCCCGTGCGCGCTCGCGCTCGCCGTGCCGGCCGTGCAGGTCGTCGCCGCCGGCGCCCTGTTCCGCCGCGGCGTGCTGCTCGCGAGCGGCGACGCGCTGGAGCGCCTCGCCGCCGTCGACACCGTCGTCTTCGACAAGACCGGGACGCTCACCCTGCCGGAGCCGCAGCGCCTCGCCGTCGTCGCGGACGGGCCGGACGACGCGCTCGTTGCGCTCGCCGCGCGGCTGGCGCTTTCGAGCCGCCACCCGCTCGCCGCCGCGGTGGCCGGCGCCGCCGCGGGACTCTCGCCCATGGACGGTGTCACCGAGGAGACCGGCCGCGGCGTCCGCGCCGTCGTCGACGGCGAAGACGTCCGCCTCGGCAGCCCCGCCTTCTGCGACGCCGAAGCCCTGGCGGCGACGGCGCGCGCGGCCCACCCGACTGCCTCGCTGATCGCCGTGCGGGCGGGGGAGCGGACCGCGGTGTTCGCGGTGCCGCAGACACTGCGGGCCGATGCCCGCAAGACGGTCGCCGATCTCGTCGCCGCCGGTTTCGACGTTCGCATCCTCTCCGGCGACCGGCCGGAAGCGGTGGCGCCGGTCGCCGCCGCCCTCGGCCTCACCGATGGCGTCGCCCAAGGCGGCCTGACGCCGGCCGACAAGGTGGCGGCGATCGCCGCGCTGCGCGCCGCCGGCCGGCGCGTGCTGATGGTCGGCGACGGTCTCAACGACGCGCCGGCACTGGCCGCCGCCGACGTCTCGCTCGCGCCGGTGACGGCGGTCGACCTCACCCAGGGCATGGCCGACGCCGTCTATCTCGGCCGCGGCCTCGGCCCGGTGGCGGAGACGCTGGCGATCGCCCATCGCGCCCGCCGCCGCATGGTCGAGAACCTCGGCCTCGCCGTCGTCTACAACCTGATCGCCGTGCCGCTCGCCGTCGGCGGCTTCGTGACGCCGCTCGTCGCCGCGCTGGCGATGTCCGGCTCGTCGCTGCTGGTGACGGTGAATGCGCTGCGCGACCGCGCCGCCGCGCCGCCGCGGGCGGCCGCGCCGGCCCGGCCGGTCGCCCGCATCGCCGGGGAGGCGCTGCCGTGATCCGCCAAGAAATGATCGAGGTGCTGCCGTGACCGTCCTCCTGGTGCTCGTGCCGCTTGCGCTGCTCCTCGGCCTTGCCGGGCTGTTCGCCTTCCTGTGGTCGCTGCGCTCCGACCAGTATTCCGACCTCGACGGCGCGGCGGTCAGGATGCTCGCCGACGACGACCTCGCCGACACCGCCGTGCCCGCCGCCCGCCGTGCCGCACCGGTACGCGTGGCCTCGGGGGAGCAGAAGCGGTGAGCCTCGCCTCCGACCCCGGCCACAGCCGTCTCGGCGCGAGTCGGCCGGACGACGGCGGGCCGGATCAGGTACGCCCCGGGCGCCTCGCCTGCCTCTGTCCGCCGCTCGGTGCCTTCACGCGCACGGGCGCCGCCGGGGCGGTCGCCCTCGTCACCGGCGCCGGCTTCGCCTGCCTCGCGCAGGTGCTCGTCTACGGCACGCTGCCGCTCGCCGGCGCGCTGCTGTCGCGCGACGTCGTCGAGGCGTCGCTGCCGATGGCGGCGTGCCTCGCCGGTGCCGTCCTCGCCAGCCTGCCGGGCGCCTTCCTGATGGACGCCTTCGGCCGCCGCGCCGCGCTTGCCACCGGCGCGAGCCTCGGCGCCGCCGGCGGCACCACGGTCGCCGTCGGCCTCCTCGCGCTGTCGCTGCCGGTGGTCCTCGTCGGGGCCTTCTGGCTCGGCGTCGCCCAGGGCTTCGCCATGCTCTACCGCCACGCCGCAGCGGCAGGCGACGGGGATCGCCGTCGCCAGGTCGCCGCGGTGCTTGGCGTCGGCGTCGCCGCGGGTCTCGCCGGCCCGGCCCTCGCCACCTTCGCCGAGGGCCTCGTCGCGCCGTTCACCCTCGTCGGCGCCGCGCTCGCGGCGGCGCTCGCGAGCGTCGGCGCGCTCGCCGCGGCACTGGCCGAGCCCACGGCGCCCCCCGCCGCTGCGCCTTTGGCCTCCGCCGGGGCACCGGCCCGGGGCGCGCCCGCCGTGCCGCTGTTCGACACCCGCTTTCTCGTCGCGACCGCGATCGGCGTCGTCGCCTGGGCGACGATGGCCTCGGCAATGACGCATGCGCCGATGGCGCTGGTCGATTGCGGCGTCAGCGCCGCCGCCACCTATGGCATCGTCGCCTGGCACGTGGTCGCCATGTACGCGCCGGCGGCGGCGATCGGCCTGTTCGGGCTGCGCATCGCCCCGGTCGTCGCCGCCGGAGCCGGTCTCGCCCTCCTCGCCGCCGCGTTCGCCGCGACGGCCCTCTTCGCGCCGATCGCCGGCGAGATTTCGCGGCTGATGCTGGTGGGCGCCGGCTGGTCGCTCGCCACGCTCGGCGCGACGCTGATCCTGCACGCCGGTCCGCCGCCGCGCCGGCTGGTGCTGGCGCTCCACGATGGCGCCCTGCTCACGGCGGCGCTGCTCGCGGCGCTGTTCGGCGGTCTCTTCTGAGGCACTCGCAGGGGAGGGGTCGGCATCGCCGGGCTGGCGCGCGTCGGGCCTGGATTGGCGGTGTCGCCGCAGCGGCCGGGATCGGCACGCGGCGCTTCGACCGGACTTCCGCTCCGCGACGGTTCAGCCGGCGACGGCGAGGGCGAGGCGGATGCCGTCCGACAGCGTCGAGCCGAGCAGCGGCTTCTCGACGATCGGCACGCCCGCCGCGGTCGCCCGGCGCAGAACGGCCGCGGTCGGTGCGCTGGTGATCAGGATCGCCGGAATCTCGACGCGGCGCGCCCGCAGCCGGTCGATGACCGACAGCCCGTCGCGTCCGGGGATGTGGAAATCGACGACGAGGCAGCCGGCGACCGGCAGCGTCGGGTCGGACAGGATGGCGTCCCCGTCCGCATAGGTGCGCACCCGGTACCCCTCGACCTCGAGGGAGAACCGCAGGCTGCCGAGCACGTCAGGATCGTCGTCGACGACGAGGACGATCGGGGCTGCCTCGTCTGTCGGGCTCGCGTCGGTGATCATGGCCGGAACCCGTGGCAGCGCGCCGCGAAGGTCGACGGTCGCAGCATCACATTGCAGGACGAGGCGTGGCGCGCGTTGATGTCGATCAATCCGGGCAGTCAGGCGGGCGGTTCGGCGGAGACGACGCCCGCCGCCAGCGCCAGCCGGACGAGGTGGGAGAGACTGGTCGCCTGGGTCTTCGTCATCAGGTTCGCCCGGTAGACCTCAACGGTGCGCGGGCTGATGCCGAGCTGTCGGGCGATCGTCTTGTTCGAGCTGCCCGCCACCAGCCCGTCGAGCACCTCGCGCTCGCGCGGCGACAAGCCGGTGAAGCGCAGGCAGGCCGATGCCTGCTCGGCGGTCGAGCGGCCGCCGCCGCCGTCCTGGCCGCGGCGCGTCTCGACGAGGGCGGTGCGCACGGCGTTGATCAGGGCGTCGTCGCGGTAGGGCTTCTCGAGGAAGTCGTGCGCCCCCGCCTTCATCGCCTCGACCGCGAGCGCGATGTCGCCGTGACCGGTGATGACGACCACCGGCACCGTCGCACCGCGCTCCCGCAGCGCCTGCAGAAGCTCGATGCCGGTCATGCCGGGCATGCGCACGTCGGTGACGATGCAGCCCCGCACCGCGGCCGAATCCACGTGGGCGAGGAATTCGTCGGCCGACGGATGGCCGGTCGCCGTGATCCCCTCCGTCTCCAGCAGGAACAGCAGCGAATCGCGCGCGGCATCGTCGTCGTCGATGACGTGGACCGTGGCGTCAGGACCCATCGTCGCGCATCTCCTGTGCCGCTTTGAGGGTGAATCCGAACCGTGTGCCGCCGCTCGCGCCGGGCTCCGCCCAGATCGAGCCGCCGTGCGCCTCGACGATGGTACGCGAAATCGACAGGCCGATGCCCAGTCCCTGTGCCTTCGTCGTCGCGAAGGGCTGGAACAGCCGTTCGGCGATCTCCGGGGCGAGGCCGGACCCGGTGTCCGTCACCGTCACCGCCACCAGGCCGTCGTCGCCGGGTGCCGTGGCGATCGTCAGGTCGCGCCGTGGCGATCCCTCCATCGCCTCGACGGCGTTGCGCACCAGGTTGAGCAGCACCTGCTGCACCTGCACCTTGTCGGCGACCACCCACTCGTAGGCCGGATCGAGGTCGAAGCGGACCCGCACGCCGTGTTCCTTGGCGCCGACGAGGGCGAGCGCGCTCGCCTCCTCGATCAGCTTCGGCAGGTGCTCGACACGCTGTTCCGTCTCGCCGCGCTCGACGAAGCCGCGCAGGCGGCGGATGATCTCGCCGGCGCGCAACGCCTGGGCGGCGGCCTTGTCGACGGCGCCGCGCAGGCGCTCCGCCTGCGGGCTGTCGTCGCCCTCCAGCAGCCGCCGCGAGCCCTTCAGGTAGTTGGCGATCGCCGACAAGGGCTGGTTGAGCTCGTGGGCGAGCGTCGAGGCCATTTCGCCGAGCGCCGTCAGCCGCGAGACGTGGACGAGCTCCGCCTGCAACTCCTGCAGCCTCGCCTCGGTGCGCTGGCGTTCCGTCAGGTCGCGCACGAAGCCGGTGAAGAAGCGGCGGTCGCGCGAGCGCATCTCGCCGACGGCGAGTTCCATCGGGAACGTCGAGCCGTCGCGCCGTGCACCGACGACGACCCGGCCGATGCCGATGATTCGTCGCTCGCCGGTGTCGAGATAGTGGCCGACATAGCCGTCGTGGGCGGCGCGATGCGGCTCCGGCATCAGCACGGAGACGTTGCGGCCGATGGCGTCCCTGGCCTTCCAGTCGAACAGCCGCTCCGCCGCGACCGAGAACTCCTGCATGACGCCGTGCTCGTCGATGACGATCATCGCGTCCGGCACCGTCTCGAGGATCGACCGCAGATGCGCCTCGCGGTCCTGCAGTGCGGTCGTGCGCGCCTCCGCATCGGCGCGCGAGCGGTTCAGCCACTCGCCGCCGATGGCGAGGCCGCTGCCGATCGCCGCGAAGGCGATCGCCTCCAGCAGGTCCGGCGTCGAGGCCGGCATCGCCGACATCGCCAGCCCCGCGGCGAGGCTCAGCGCCGTCGCCAACGCCCCCGGCCAGAGCCCGCCGTAGCCGGCGGCGATCAGGACGGCCGGGACGAAGAACAGGAAAGGGGAGCGGCCTTCGAGGACCGGCTCGAGCACGAGGCGGAAGGCCGCCGTGGCGGCGACGATGGCGACCGCGCCGCCGAGCTTCGTCGCGGCCGAATCAAGGCCGGCGCGCAGCGGCCATGCCGCGCCGACGCCGGTGCGCTGGCGGGCGGGCGGCTCGCGTTGGGGTTGTAAGCCCCATCCGCCGGATGGAGCATCGCCGTGGGGGCCGTCCGCCATCTTCACGGGAGCACCACTAGCCTGTTGGTCCGGCGGGCACCATGCGACGCGGCGGCCGGCCCGCCGCCGGACGCCTCCGGTAGAACCCTTAAGGGATATCCCGTTCGGGGAGCCAACGGAATTTCGCCGGCCGCCGGCAACCCGTAGGTCGGATGCACGGACCTCTCGAGGAGACGAGCCATGCACGGACTGAGCGTCTCGACCCCGCCGACCGACCTCCGCCCCCTCACGCGGAGCGCGGCGTCGCAACCGCTCGTCCACCTCGCCGACGGCCTCGACCTGCCGGGCGTCGCCATGCCGTTCCTGCGCAACGAGGAAATCTACGGCCAGGACGAGCCGGCCGAGTTCGTCTACCGCGTCCTTTCCGGCACCGTGCGCACCTGCCGCCAGCTCGCCGACGGCCGCCGCCAGGTCGAGGCCTTCCATCTGCCCGGCGACGTCTTCGGGCTCGAGTGCGGCGCCGTCCACTACGCCTCGGCCGAAGCCGTCGGCGACTGCGAGGTCGCGCTTGTGCGGCGCGCGGCGGTCGAGAGCGCGGCCCACCGCGACGGCACCGCCGCCCGTGCCCTCTGGCTGCTGGCGACCGGCGATCTCGAGCGCGTCCGCCGCCTGACCCTGACGCTCGCCCGCAAGGGTGCCACCGAGCGGGTCGCGAGCTTCCTCCTCGCCATGGCGGCCCGCAGCGAAGGCGACGTCGTCGATCTGTCGATGTCGCGCAACGACCTCGCCGACCACCGCGGCCTCACCATCGAGACGGTGTCGCGCACCTTCACCCAGCTCGAGCGGTGCCGGATGATCGCGCTGCCGTCGCCGCGGCGTGTCGTGCTGCGCGACCGCCGCGCGCTTGCGGCGCTGGACGGCTGAGCGTCTTCGGACCGCCGCGCGGATCGGCTATCCTCGCCCCGCGTGCGCCGAGCCGGCGCGCGGCCGAGGCATCGCCCTGAGCATCCGCAACTTCGACGCCCTGTTCGCCCCGAAGGCGATCGCCCTCATCGGCGCCGGCAACGAGCCGCGCAGCCCCGGCCGCGTGCTCGCCGACAACCTCTATGCGGGCGGCTTCGCCGGTCCGATCCTCACCGTCAGCGCCGGCGGTGGCGCCATCCGCTCGACGCTCTCCTACCGGTCGGTGGCCGAGCTGCCGGTGGCGCCGGATCTCGCCGTCATCGCCCTGCCGCCGGACGCCGTGCCGGGGGCCATCGCCGAACTCGGCGCCCGCGGCTGCCGGGCGGCGATCGTCGTTTCCGACGGCGCCGGCCCCGGTGCCGGTGCGGGTTCCGGCGGCGAGGCAGCCGAGGCCGCCATGCTCGCTGCGGCGCGGCCCTTCCTGATGCGCCTCGTCGGGCCGAACAGCCTCGGCGTCGTCTCGCCCGCGATCGGCCTCGATGCCAGCCTCGCGCCGGCGACGCCCGCGGCCGGCGACATCGCCTTCCTCACCCAGTCCGGCGCCGTGATGACCTCCGTCCTCGACCGGGCGGCGGCGCACGCCATCGGCTTCTCGCACGTCGTCTCGCTCGGCGGCATGGCCGACGTCGACTTCGGCGACATGCTCGATTTCCTCGCCGGCGACCGGCGCACCCGCGCCGTGCTGATCTATGTCGAGGCGATCACCGACGCCCGCAAGTTCATGTCGGCAGCGCGCACCGCCGGGCGGCTGAAGCCGGTCGTCGTCGTCAAGGCCGGCCGCAGCGCCGGCGGGGCGCGCGCGGCGCGCTCCCACACCGGGACGCTCGCCGGCACCGACGCCGTCTACGAGGCCGCCTTCCGGCGCGCCGGCCTGCTGCGCGTCGGCGATCTGCGTGAGCTCTTCGAGGCGGCGGCGACGCTCGCCGGCGGCCTTTCGGTGGCGGGCGACCGGCTCCTCATCCTCACCAACGGCGGTGGCGTCGGCGTGCTCGCCTCCGACGCGCTGGAGGCCCAGGGCGGCCGTCTCGCCGAGCCCTCGCCGGACACCGCCGCCGCCCTCGCCGCCGCCGTGCCGGGGGCCGCCGGCAACCCGCTCAATCTCGGCGCCGCCGCCGGCGCGGCGCGCTACGAGGCGGCGGTGGCCGCGGCGCTCGCCTCGCCGGACGCCGACGCCGTGCTGGTGCTCAACGCGCCCACCGCGCTCGCCGACGGCGTCGCGGCGGCGGACGGCGTCGTCGCCGCCCGCGCCAGCTTCCCGCGCCGGCCGCTGCTCGCCTGCTGGCTTGGCGAGGCGACGGCGCGCGCCGGGCGCGCGCGTCTCGAGGCGGCGCGGGTGCCGACCTACGGCACGCCCGATGCCGCCGTCCGCGCCTTCCTCCACCTCGTCGCCCACCGCCGCAACCGCGCCCTGCTGATGCAGGTCCCCGAGGCCGCCGCACGGGCGAGCGCCGAAGCCATCGAGGCCGCGCGCGCCACCGTCGAGGCCGCCGTCGCCGCCGGCCGCTCCGTCCTGACCGACGCCGAGGCGATGGCCCTGCTCGCCGGCTTCGGCATCCCGACGGTGGCGACCAGGCTCGTCGTGCCCGATCCGGCGGCCGCCGCCGCCGAGGCCGCACGCGTCGGATTTCCGGCCGTCCTGAAGATCCTGTCGGCCGACATCGCCCACAAGTCGGAGGTCGGCGGCGTCCGGCTCGCCCTGATGGACGAGGCCGCCGTCGCCGCTGCCGCCGCGACGATGCTCGCGACCGTCGCCGTCCGCGCCCCCGCCGCCCGCGTCGACGGCTTCGTCGTGCAGGCGATGGCGAACCGCCCGCGCGCCCACGAACTCGTCTGCGGCCTCGCCGAGGACGCGACCTTCGGTCCGGTGATCCTGTTCGGCGCCGGCGGCACGGCGGTGGAGGTGCTGGACGACCACACCATCGGCTTGCCGCCGCTCGACCCGACGCTCGCCCGCGACATGATCTCCCGCACCCGCGTCGCCCGCCTGCTCGCCGGCTACCGCGACCGTCCGTCGGCCGACCTCGAGGCGGTCGCCGCCGTGCTGGTGGCGCTGTCGGAGATCGCGGTGGCACTGCCGAACGTCGTCGAGCTCGACATCAACCCGCTCATCGCCGACGCCGACGGCGTGCTGGCGCTCGACGCCCGCATCGTCGTCGCGCCCGTCGCGGTCGGTCGGCGCCTCGCCATCCGCCCCTATCCGCGCGCGCTCGAACGGCGGGTCGTCATCGGCGGCGGTGAGAGCTTCGAGGTGCGGCCGATCCGGCCGGAGGACGCCCCGGCGCTCGCCGAGATGGTGAGGCTTTCGACGCCGGAAGACCTCCGGCTGCGCTTCTTCGCGCCGGTGATGGAGCTCTCGGCCGAGCGCACCGCCCGCCTCACCCAGATCGACTACGACCGCGAAATGGCGCTGGTGGCGGTCGATGCGAGCGCCGCCATCGTCGGCGTCGTCCGCCTCATCGCCGACCCGGAGAACGACACCGCGGAGTTCGCGGTGATGGTGCGCTCCGACATGAAGGGGCGCGGCCTCGGCTCGCTCTTGATGGAGGCGATCCTCGACTATGCCCGCGCCCGCGGCACCGCCCGCGTCGTCGGCACGGTGCTGCGGGAGAACACCTCGATGCTGCGGCTCTGCACCGACCTCGGCTTCACCATGCGCGCCGATCCGGAGGATGCGGGCGTGATGATTGTCGAGCATGCGCTGCAGCGCGGCGGCGCCTAACGGCGCTCAGACCGCCGGTGCGAAGGCGTACTCCGTCACCTGCCGCCAGGTCTCGCCGGGGCGCAGCACCGGGGAGGGGAAGTGCGGCTTGTTCGGGCCGTCCGGGAACGTCTGCGGTTCGAGGCAGAGGCCGGCGTGCGGGAAGAACGGCACGCCGAGGCCGCCGCCGTCGTAGACCTGCAGGCCCGGCGCCGTCGTCCGGCAGGTGAGCACGAGCCCGCCGGCGGTGACGGTAGCCGCCGGATGCAGACCGTCGTCCGCGGGCTCGACGTCGAGCACGTAGTTGTGATCGAGGCGCGGCCCCTCGGCGAGGCGGCGCGGCTGCCGGAAATCGAAGGGGGTGCCCGCGACCGGGGCGATCTCGCCGGTCGGAATGAGGTCGGCATCGACCGGCGTGAGGTGCCCCGCGTGCACGGCGAGCTGGTGCTCGAGCACGGCGCGGCCGGGCGCCAGCGTGAAGTAGGAGTGGTGGGCGAGACTGACGATCGTCGGCGCGTCGGTTGTCGCCGTCATCGTCACCCGGAGCGTCGCGGGCACCACGAGCGCGTAGGTCACGCGCGCCGTCAGGGTGCCGGGATAGCCCTCCTCGCCGTCCGGGGAGACGATCTCGAAGGTCGCCGACGCGGCGTCGGACGACACCAGCCGCCACGGCCGGTGCGAGAAGCCGTGCAGCCCGCCGTGCAGGTGCGCCCGGCCGCGCTCGTTGAGGCCGAGCTGGTAGATCCGGCCGTCGAGGGTGAAGCGCCCGCCGCCGATGCGGTTGGCGTGGCGGCCGGCGGTGGTGCCGACATAGCCGGGATTGTGCAGGTAGGCGGCTAGCTCCGGGTAGCCCAGCACCACCGGCCGCGGCCCCTCCGGCGCCGGCACCGTCAGCGACCGCACCGAGGCGCCGAAGCCGATCACCGCCGCCTGCGTGCCGTCCGGCGCCGCCAGCGCGACTTCGGCGATGTCGACGCCGTCGATGTGCCCGATGATGGAGACGGTCATGCGGAGGGTCCCGTGGCGGCCGGACGATGGCCGCCGTCCCGCCGGATCGTCTCGGACGGCGCAGCCGGCGCGCAGCCTAGAGCGGCGCCGGCCGGCCCGCCAACGGGATTTTGCCAACCGGTGAAGCCGGTTCGGCTAACATTGCGGGAACGCCGCGATGGACGGCCGGCGGGATGGGAGCCAGGCCATGATGCGGGCAGGCAGAGCGCCGGATGAGGCCAACCCTCGCATCCGCCGGGCGGAGCCGGGCGATCTTGCCGTCATCGAGGGCATCGTCTCGGCGGCGTTCACCCCCTACATCCCGCGGCTCGGCCGGCCGCCGGGGGTGATGAAGAACGACTACGCCGCCTTCATCGCCGCCGGCGCGGCGTTCGTCCGGACGGGCGAGCCGTTGGGGGAAGGCGAGGGGCCCATCGAGGGCGTCATCGTCCTCGTCGACGAGGAGGACGTCCTCTATGTCGACACCCTCGGCGTCGATCCGGCGGCCCACGGTCGCGGCCACGGCCGCGCGCTGCTCGACTTCGCAGCCCTGGAGGCCCGCCGCCGCGGCTTCCCGGCGCTCCGGCTCTGCACCAACCTGGTGATGCACGAGAACCTGACGTTCTACGCCCACCTCGGCTGGCGGGAGACCCACCGCGGCGTCCAGGCCGGCTTCGAGCGGGTCTTTTACCGCAAGGAGGTGTGAGCCTGCCCGGGGACGAAACGCAGAAGGGGCGTCCCGATGGCTCGGGACGCCCCTTCGCTTCCCGGACTGGCCGCAGCGGAAAGCCCCGTCACGACGCCTTCGGGCCGACCGTCACCACCGTCAGGTCGCCGGCGTCGAGCAGGCGCTTCGCCACCCGGCGCAGGTCCTCGAGCGTCACCGCCTCGATCAGGGCGTTGCGCTCGTCGATGTAGCCGGCGTCGAGGCCGTCGAGCTGCAGCCCGACGAGCTGTGAGGCGATCTTGGCCGAACTATCGAAGCGCAGCGGGAACGAGCCGGTGAGGAAGCGCTTGGCGTCGGCGAGTTCCTGCTCGCTCGGGCCGGTGGTGGCCATCCGGCGCACTTCGGTCTCGATCAGCCCGACCACCTCGGCCGTCTTGTCGGCGCTGGTCGAGGTGCCGCCGGCGAACACGCCCGCCTGATCATAGGGCAAGAGGTAGGTGTAGATCGAATAGGCGAGCCCGCGCTTCTCGCGCACCTCCTCGAACAGCCAGGAGGTGAACGTGCCGCCGCCGAGGATGTGGTTCATCACGAAGGCGGGGATGAAGTCCGGATCGCTGCGCAGCAGCCCCGGGCCGCCGAAGCGGATCACCGTCTGCGGGCTCTCGAAGGTGTCTTCCGCGCGCGCCCCCGACTTCGGTGCGGTCGGCGGCACCGGCGTCAGATGCGCGGTCGCCGGCAGGCCGCCGAAGGTCTGGTCGAGGAGGGGCGCCAGCGTCGCGGCGTCGATCGCACCCACGACGCCGATGACGAGGTTGTCCTTGGCGAAGGCGCGGTCATGGAAGGCGGCGAGATCGTCGCGGCCGAGGGCGGTCACCGTCGCCTCGGTGCCGTTCGCCGGGCGGCCGTAGGGATGGCCAGCGAACGCCGTCGCCGCCCACAGCCGGCCGGCGATCGAATCCGGGTCGCGCTCGCTGCGGCGCAGCTGCGAGATCGCCTGGGTCCGCATCCGCGCGATCGGCTCGGCGTCGAAGCGCGGGCTGGTCAGGGCCAGGCGGACAAGGTCGAAGGCGGCGTCGCGGTTCTCTGACAGCGTCGTCATCTCGCCGTGGAAGGCGTCCCGTCCGGCGTCGAACGACAGGCGGACGTTGAGATCGGCGAGGCGGGCCTGGAAGGCGGCCGAATCGAGGTCGCCGGCGCCCTCGTCGAGCATCGTCGACAACAGATCGGCGACGCCCTCCTTGCTTTCCGGGTCCTGCACGGAGCCGGCGCCGTCGAAGGCGAAGTCCATGGCGATCAGCGGCACGGTGTCGTCGGAGACGAGCCAGGCCTCGATGCCGCCGGGGCTCACCACCTTTTCGATGGTCATGGCGGCGGCCGGGCCGGTCCACAGCAGGGCTGCGGCGACGACGGGCAGCGCCGCGCGCGTCGCCGGACGGGCGAGGCGGGAGACGAGTTCCACGATGTTGGACATGGGGTTCAATCCGATGCGCGCGGCGGGATCAGGACTTCGAGGGGGTCGGGCCGGCGGGCGCGGCCGGCGCCTCACCGCCGCCCTCGGTCGCCGTCGCGGCCGCCTTCGGCAGCAGGCGGCCGATGACGGCGCGGTCCGGGTCGAGCCGCTGCGCCGCCGCCTTCACGGCGTCGGCCTGCACCGCTTCGATGCGGGAGGGCCAGGTCTTGGCATCCTTGACGGTGCCGCCGGTCGTCAGCGCGGTGCCGAAGATGCGGGCGAGCGTCGACTGGCTGTCCTGGGCGTAGACCGCGTCGGCGACGATGGTGCGCTTGGCGCGCGCCAGTTCCTCGGCGGTGACGCCGTTCTGCGCCACATCGGCGAGGACGGCGAGCAGGCGGGCCTCCAGCGCCTCGACGGTCTGGCCGTCGCGCGGCACCGCGTAGAGCGTCACCTCGCCGTTGTCGAGATTGGAGCCGTGATAGTAGGCGCCGGCCGACACTGCCGGGCCGTCGTCGCGGACGAGTTCGCGGTAGAGCCGGCTGGTCGAGCCGCCGCCGAGCACCTCGGCCAGCACCTCGAGGGCCTCCGCCTCGCCGGGCTCGCCCGTGGCATAGCTCGGGGCGGTCCAGCCGAGGCGGGTGCTCGCCTGCGCGACGCGCTCGTCGGAGAGCGTCACGACCCGCTGCGCCGGCAGCGCCTGCACCGTCGGCCGGACGCGCGGGCCGGGCTCGGCGCGTCGGGCAACCTTGCCGTAGGTCTCCTCGGCGAGCGTGCGCACCTCGGCCGCCTCGACGTCGCCGGCGACGACGAGGACGGCGTTGTTCGGCGTGTAGTAGCGGTCGTAGAAGGCGATGGCGTCGTCGCGGTTGAGCTGCTCGATCTCCGAGCGCCAGCCGATCACCGGCACGCCGTAGGGGTGGTTCACCCACAGCGCCGCGTCGAAGGCCTCGCCCAGCTGGGCGGAGGGCTCGGAATCGGTCCGGCTCGAGCGCTCCTCGAGCACCACCTGGCGCTCCGGCAGCACCTGCTCGTCGGTGAGCACGAGGTTCGCCATCCGGTCGGCCTCGAAGCCCATGACGAGGGGCAGCTGCTCCTTGGCGATGCGCTGGAAATAGGCCGTGTAGTCGTTGGAGGTGAAGGCGTTCTCCTCGCCGCCGACATCGGCCACCGCCTTCGAGAACGTGCCCTCGGGATGGGTCTTGGTGCCCTTGAACATCAGGTGCTCGAGGAAGTGGGCGATGCCCGACTTGCCCGGCAGTTCGTCGGCCGAGCCGACCTTGTACCAGACCATGTGGGTGACGACGGGGGCGCGGCGGTCGGGGATCACCACCACCTGCAGGCCGTTGTCGAGGGTGAAGCTCTCGGCAGCCGGCGCGATCTCGGCGGCGGCGAAGGCCGGGCCGGTGAAGGCGAGGGAGGGCAGGAAGCCGGGAACCGACAGGCCGGGCACGGCGAACGGCGTCGTCGCCAGGAGGGCAACCGCGGCGAGGCGGCGGATCGGATGCGTCACGGGGCGATCTCTCCACGCGGAAGGGGGCGGGACCGGACGGGCTCGCCGACGCGGCGGCGCGTCACTGCCTCCTTGAGGAACGGTATAGGCGCCGGATCGGCGGCGACCACTGAACATTCGGTAATGTTGCCGGAACGGCTCCTCGCGGCCGATCCATTTCGGGCCAAGCGCCCGCGGCTTCGGGCCAAGCGCCCGCGGCTTCGGGCCAAGCGCCGGCAGCGGCTCACCGGGCAAGGCCGTGGCCCGGGGCAGTCTCGTGTGGCGTCCCTTGGAGCCAACTGGGCCGCGACCATCCGTCTCGGCGCCCGCGTCCGCCCGGTCCGTCCCGCCGATGATCGCCGTCGTCAGTCGCCGCCGTCAGTTGCCGGCGACGCCGGGCATCTGGCGGTTGGCCATGCGCGGATCGCCGATGCCGTCGGTGATCGGCTTGCCGTCGGTCGGATCGGCGGGCATCGCCGCCGTCGCCGCCGGGGTGCGATACTCCTCCGGCGGTTCGATGAGGTACTTGCGCGTCGGTGCTTCGCCGATGTCCGGTCCACCGGATTCCGGCGAGTTCACCTTCAGCGTCTGCAACTCGGTCTGCGTCAGGCGCCGGCCGAGGCGCTGGGTCGATTCCGGCTGCTCCGCCGTGCCGGTCCCGTTCAGCCCGCCGCCGGGGATGCGGCCGGCCTGCACCTCCGCCGTCGTCAGGCGGTCGCCGGAGTGCATCGCCTCGCGCAGCACCTCGCCGGGGTCCTTCTGACCGGCCGCGCGCGCCGCCGCCTCGATCTCTTCCGGGTCCGTCGGCCACTCCACGCCGGCCACCGCCGCCGGGCTCGCTTCCGGCGGCCGCAGGTCGGTCGAGGGCGGCACGACGATCGGCGAGCGCGGCGCGTACTGGATCGAATTGGACGGCGGATCGACGATGCCGGCGCCGGTGAGCAACCGGTGCATGAGCGGCTGGCCCTCCTGGTTCTGCGCCGCCTGACCGTCGTCGTAATAGTCCTGCGGACCGCCCACGCAACCGGCCGCGAGGCCGCCGAGAGCGAGAATCGCGAGCGCACGGGTCGTCAGCGCGCGGGTCGTCTTCGTGATCGCCATGCCGGACTTCACCGTTCCGCTTCGTCCACTGCGGCGCCATCGCGCCGATCGTACCAGCGTCCGAGACGCCGGGATTCGACGGGTTCATCAAGACACGGGTTTTGCGGCAGCTTTGGGACCGCTCAGCCCCGACCGTCCGCCCGCTCGCCCGTCCGTCCGCCGCGCAGCGCCTCGAGCACGATCAGCGCCGCGCCGGCGACGATCGCCGCATCGGCGACGTTGAACACGTACCACGAGAAGTCTGCCACATGAAAATGAACGAAATCGACCACGGCGCCGTAGGCGACGCGGTCGACGCCGTTGCCGACGGCACCACCCACGACGAGCCCGAGGGCGACCGCCGACAGCCGGCTCGTCGTGCGCACCATCCAGGCGGCGAGCGCGATCGTGGCGACGACGGTGACGCCGACCAGCAGCCAGCGGCCGAGGTCGGAGTCCTGCTGGAACAGCCCGTAGGAGACGCCGCGGTTCCAGACGAGCACGAAGTCGAGCCACGGCGTGATGCGGATCGGCCCGGTCGCCTCGAGCGCCAGTCCGTCGAGCACCCAGAGCTTGGTCGCGAGATCGACAAAAAACACCAGCACCGCGACGCCGACGCCGACCTTCAGATGAGGACCGATGCCGCGCCGCAGGGCCCCGTCCGCCGCGCTCAAGCCCCCGCCCCGTAGCGGGCCTTGAAGAGGGCGTAGAGCGCGCGCGCCGCATGGGCCTCGCCGCCCTCCGGCCGGCCGGGCTTCGCCGCCGGCACCCAGGCGAAGACGTCGAGATGGGCCCAGGTCTTCGCCTTCTCGACGAAGCGCGACAGGAACAGCGCCGCGGTGATCGATCCGGCGAAGGCGCCGCCGGAGATGTGGTTGATGTCGCTGACCTTGGAGTCGAGCATCTTCTCGTAGGGCCGCCACAGCGGCATCCGCCACAAGGGGTCGCCGACGGCTGTGCCGGCGGCGAGCAGCGCCGCGGCGAAGGAGTCGTCGTCGGTGTAGAGCGGCGGCAGGTCCGGGCCGAGCGCCACCCGCGCCGCCCCGGTCAGCGTCGCGAAGTCGACGATCACCTCGGGCGCCTCCTCGTCGGCCAGCGCCAGCGCGTCGGCGAGGATGAGGCGGCCCTCGGCGTCGGTGTTGCCGATCTCCACCGTGATGCCCTTGCGGCTCCGGTAGACGTCGCCCGGCCGGAAGGCGTTGCCGGAAATCGAGTTCTCCACCGCCGCCACGATGAGCCGCAGCCGCACCGGCAGTTCGGCGTCCATGATCATGTCGGCGAGCGCGATCGCCGCGGCCGCCCCGCCCATGTCCTTTTTCATCAGCAGCATCGAGGCGTCGGGCTTGATGTTGAGGCCGCCGGTGTCGAAGGCGACGCCCTTGCCGACGAGCGTCACCTTGGGGTGCGCCGGGTCGCCCCAGACAAGGTCGACGAGCCGCGGCGCCCGGTCGCTCGCCGCCCCGACGGCATGGATCAGCGGAAAGTTGCGGGCGATCAGGTCCTCGCCGACGATCTCGGTGAAGCTGGCGCCGTGGCGGTCGGCGAGCGAACGCACGGCGTTCGCGATCTCCTCCGGGCCGAGGTCGTTCGCCGGCGTGTTGACGAGGTCGCGGGCGCGGAAGACGGCATCGGCGATGCGACCGATCTCGAGTCCGTCCGCGCCCTCCGGCAGCACAAGGCGCGGCGCCGGCTTGCGGCGGTTGCGATAGCGCTCGAAGCGGTAGGAGCCGAGGGCGAAGGCGAGGGCCGCGGCCGCCGGATCCTCGAAGCCGGAGGCGAGCGTGTAGGTGCCGGCGGGCAGGGCGGTGGCGAGCGTGCCGGCGGCGAGCGGGTCGACGGCGGGGATGCGCCCGGCGGCCGGGGCCTTGCCGAGGCCGAAGACCGCTGCGACGGGCCGGCCGCTCTCGCCCGGCAGCGCCGCGACGGCGCCGGTGGTCGCCTCGAAGCCGGTGGCGGCGAGCCAGGCGGCGGCCGCCGGCGGCAGCCGCGCCGCGAGCGCCTCGATCCCGTCCGGGCGCACGGCGTGGACGGGAACCGCATCGGCGGTCGGCGGGGCGAAGCAGTCTGGCATGGGGCGGGGTTCCGGCGCGGCGGGAAGGGCGTGTCGCGGCGGAAGGTAGAAAGCGGGCGGCCCGCCGGCAAGCGCCGTCGCGTGTCGTGCGGGGGGAGCGGCTCCCGCAGAGCGGTCGGCCGGGTCGGGCAGGGCCCGCGAGAGTGGGCAGTACGCGCGACCCCGGCCTGCGACAGGGGCCGGCCCGCGATGGCTGGACGTCCCGTCGGCGGAGGGTCGGCTGGGGAAGCAGAGGGCCCGCGAGGGTGGGCGTCGTCGGGACGGGGGCTCGGCTCAGGCCCGCGCGGGCGCCGGCGATGCCTCAGAAGAGATAGCCCAAGAGGTCGATGATCGGGCCGCCGACGGCGACGAGCGCCACCACGATGGCGGTCGCGATCAGTCCCGCGACGAGGCCGAACTCGGCCGTCGCGCGCTGGGCGGTCACCGGCTTGACGCGGGCCTGCATGCCCCTGATCCCTGTCTTGCGCTCGTGCATTCACGACCTCTGGCGCCGTCGCCGATGATTGCGGTCTGCCCCGGAGCCGTAGAGCATCCTCGCCGCCGCCCCTTGCCAGCGCGTTAAGGCCGCCGGCCCACCGATACGGCGCGACGACAGGGTTAACGGCGGGTTGCGGGGGCGGGGGCGCACGGCGTGGATCCGGACGGAGCAGCGACGACCGCCGGAACGGCCTCGGGCCGGCCGGCGATGGCGCTGCTTCCCGGCCTGGATGGCTCGGCACGGCTGTTCGGTCCGTTCTCCGAGTGCGTTGCCGAGACCTTCGATCCGCACCCGGTGGGCTACCCGAGCGACGAACTCTTGGGATACGATGAGCTTCTGCCCTTCGTCCGCGACCGCGTGCCAGCGGGCCCATGCCCGGCGCGTCCTCCGACGTTGCCGCCGCGTCACCTTCCACGCGGTCGATGACCGCACAGGCTGCTGCAGACCGCTCCCGCTGCAGTTGCAGCGGCCGTCGCGGCCTGGATCGGTCAGCAGCGCCGGAGTGGCGACTGAGCGCGGCCTAGGTGTCGAGTGTGAGAAGGATGCGGCTGTCCGTGATCCAGCCGACCACCGCCTCCCTTCCGGTGCCGGTGGCCGTCACGAACACGTCCTTGCAGCCCGGCTGCGAGTTCAATGCCGCCTGGGCGTCCCGCAAGCTGCGATCACGGCCGACGTAGCTGAGCCGCGTGACCTTCTGGCCGAGGTCGGCGCGCAGCAACAGATCGCCGATCGTCGCCGGCCTGGCGGGCGCCGGAGCAGCGCCCGCTCCCGCGGTCGACTGGAACTCTGCAAGGGTGGAGGCGTGGACGATGCCCGAGGCGCCGCCGTCGGCGTTCAGGATCGGTAGCCGCGTGACCTTGCCATTCTTGAGCCGTGCCGAGAGGTCGGAGAGGAGGACGCTCTTCATGTCCTGACCCGGTTTCAGGTCGAAGGTCGTCATCTCGCCGCGCGGGATCATCGCGTCCGTAACCTTCACACCATGCAGCTTGTCGCCCGGTGTCAGCCGTTGGATGGTCTGCTGCAGCGACCGCGACGCCGACTCGAAGTTCTCTCGGGAGTAGAAGAAGGCGAGCAGCGTTCCGGCCCAGGTTCCAACTAGCGTCGTGATGTTAGTGAACACCAACTGCGTATCGATCTTGTCGCCCGAAAGAGCATTGAGCGCGACAATGAGGGGCAGGAAGAATGAGAAGACGAAGACCAGCAGGGCGAAATTGCGCTGCGCCTGCCCGTGCTCCAGAGCGATGTGAGTCTGTGGGTCGATCGGCTGACTTGACGTTCCAAGCATGAGAGCCCCCGTCCGGCATTGCACGCGCTTGGTGCAACCAGAGGGAGATTACTGCAATCTGAAAGAGTGATTCACCACTTCAACAACCCGCGATGCAGGCAGTTTCGGGGCAGAGCGTCCATGCCCCCTTCAAATCGTCTGGTTGTACGCCCCCACCTCCGCATTCTCCCGCAGCAACCCGTCCACCGCCGCGAACATCGCCCGCATCCGCGCCTCCGACACCGGGCTCTCCACCACCACCACGAGTTCCGGCTTGTTCGACGACGCCCGCACCAGCCCCCAGGTGCCGTCCGCCGTCGTCACCCGCACGCCGTTGACGGTGACGAGGCTCGTGATCGGCTGGCCGCCGACCGGCGCGCCGGCCGCCTGCAGCGCCTGGAAGCGCGACAGCACCCGCTCGACCACCGCGTATTTCACCTCGTCCGCGCAGTGTGGCGACATCGTCGGCGAGCCCCAGGTCTTCGGCAGCGCCCGCTCGAGGTCCGACAGCGACTTCTCGGGATTGCGGTCGAGCATGTCGAGGATGGCGATCGCCGAGACGAGGCCGTCGTCGTAGCCGCGCCCGATCGGCGCGTTGAAGAAATAGTGGCCCGACTTCTCGAAGCCGGCGAGCGCGCCGGTTTCGTTCACCCGCCGCTTCATGTGCGAGTGGCCGGTCTTCCAGTAGTCCGTCGCGGCGCCGGCCGCCTGCAGCACCGGGTCGGTGGCGAACAGCCCGGTCGACTTCACGTCGACGACGAAGCGGGCGCCGGGGTGCTCGTGGGCGAGGTCGCGGGCGAGCATGACACCGACCTTGTCGGCGAAGATCTCCCCACCGGTGTCGTCGACGACGCCGCAGCGGTCGCCGTCGCCGTCGAAGCCGAGGCCGAGGTCGGCGCCCGACGCCAGCACCGCGTCGCGCATGGCGTGCAGCATTTCGAGGTCTTCGGGGTTCGGGTTGTAGCGCGGGAAGGTGTAGTCGAGCGCGGTGTCGAGCGGCACGACGTCGACGCCCAGCCGCTCCAGCACCTCCGGTGCGAAGGCACCGGCCGTGCCGTTGCCGCAGGCGCAGACGGCGCGCACCCGCCGCTTGAGCCGCGCCCGGCTCGTCAGGTCGTCGATGTAGCGGGCGCGAAAACCCTCGACGAAGCGGTAGCCGCCGCCCGCCCGCGGCCGGAAGGCGCCGGTGAGCACGATCTCCTTCAGCCGCCCCATCTCGTCGGGCCCGAAGGTGAGTGGCCGGTTCGCCCCCATCTTGACGCCCGTCCAGCCGTTCTCGTTGTGCGAGGCGGTGACCATGGCGACGCACGGCACGTCCAGCGCAAACTGCGCGAAATAGGCCATCGGCGTCATCGCGAGGCCGATGTCGTGCACCGTCACGCCGGCCGCCATCAGGCCGTTGACGAGGGCCTGCTTGATCGAGGCCGAATAGGACCGGTAGTCGTGGGCGGTGACGAGCGCCGGCCGCACGCCGAGCTCGTGGATCAGCGTGCCGAGCCCGAGCCCCAGCGCCTGCGCCCCCATCAGGTTGAGCTCGGAGCCGAACAGCCAGCGCGCGTCATACTCGCGAAACCCCGTCGGCTTCACCATCGGCTCCGCCTCGAAGGCGTAGGTGTTCGGCGCAAGGAAGGGCTTCGGCGTCGGAAACATGCGGCGGGGCTCCATCAGGCGGAGATCGGTGAGGGCGGGCGGGGCTTCCTCCTTCTCCCAGCCTCGCTGGGAGAAGGTGCCCGAAGGGCGGATGAGGGCGGCGCGCGCAGCGCGCTGAGGGTCCCGGGTGCGAACCAAGGCGGCTCGAGAGGCTCGGATCAAGGGTCTGCGCGCCCGTCGAGCGGATCGAAGCCACCGCCGCTTCGCTGCCGCGAAGCGCCCTCATCCGCCCTGCGGGCACCTTCTCCCGCGAGGCGCGGGAGAAGGAGAACCCGCCGCCCTAGCCCCCCACCGGCCCGTCGGCGCTGACGTAGGCGAGCCGCAGCAGATTGGTCGCGCCGGGGGTGCCGAAGGGCACGCCGGCCATGATCAGGATGCGCTGGCCGGGCTTGGCGAAGCCTTCGGCGACGACGACGCGGTTCGCCTTCTCGACCATGTCCTCCTGGTCGCGGGCATCGTCGCCGATGACGGCGTGGACGCCCCAGACGAGCGACAGCCGCCGCGCCGTCTGCGGCACCGGCGACAGTCCGATCAGGGCCGAGGCGGGGCGCTCGCGGGCGGCCCTCATCGCCGTCGTGCCCTTGGCCGTGTAGCAGACGATGGCGGCGACGTTCAGCGTCTCGGCGATCTGGCGGGCGGCGGCGCAGATCGCGTCGTTGCCGGTCGCCTCCGGCTCCGGCCGCTGCGCCTGCAGGATGCCGCGGTAAAAGCTCTCCCGCTCCACCGCCTCGGCGATGCGGTTCATCGTCGCCACCGCCTCCACCGGGAAGGCGCCGGCGGCCGATTCGGCCGACAGCATCACCGCGTCGGCGCCCTCGAAGACGGCGGTCGCCACATCCGAGACCTCGGCGCGCGTCGGCACCGGGGCGGAGATCATCGATTCCAGCATCTGGGTGGCGACGACGACGGGGCGGCCGGCCTTGCGGGCGGCGCGCGAGATGCGCTTCTGCAGGCCCGGCACCGCCTCGAGCGGCATCTCGACGCCGAGGTCGCCGCGCGCCACCATCAGCGCATCGGCGAGCTCGATGATCTCGTCGAGGCGCTCGATCGCCTGCGGCTTCTCGATCTTCGCCATGACGAGGGCGCGGCCGCGGGCGATCTTGCGCACCTCGGCGAGGTCGTCGGGGCGCTGCACGAAGGAGAGGGCGATCCAGTCGGCGCCGGCATCGAGCGCCGCGTCGAGGTCGCTGCGGTCCTTGGGCGTGAGAGCGCTCACCGGCAGCGTCGTGTCGGGACAGCTGACGCCCTTGCGGTCGGACAGCTTGCCGCCGACCTCGACGCGGGTGACGGCGCGCTCCGGGCCCGCCTTGGTGACGACGAGCCGCACCTTGCCGTCGTCGAGCAGCAGGCGGTGGCCGGGGGCGAGTGAGCGCAGGATCTCGGGGTGCGGCAGGTAGGTCCGGCCGACGTCGCCGGGCTTCTCGTCACTGTCGAGCACGAAGGTGGCGCCGTCCTCGAGCGTCACCGGCCCCTCGGCGAAGCGGCCGATGCGCAGCTTCGGCCCCTGCAGATCGGCGAGGATGCCGATCGGCCGGGCGACGGACTTCTCGACGTCGCGGATCAGCCCGACGAGGCGGCGCAGCGCCTCGTGGCTGGTGTGGCTCATGTTGATGCGGAAGCAGTCCGCACCGGCGCGCCAGAGCCGCTCGATGACGTCCCGTTCCGAGGAGGCTGGCCCGAGCGTGGCGAGGATCTTCGCCCGCCGCTCGCGCTTCATTGGCCGCCGGTCCCGCTCGTTGGCTTCTCGGTGAGCTGAACGGTCCAGTTGCGCTGGTCGCCTGTGTCGACCTCGAAGAAGCCGGTGCGCTCGAACCCGCGGGCGAGGCAGTCTTCCGTCCCCTCGATGGTGAATTCCTTGCCGCGCGTGCACATGAACGTCTGGCCGCCCCACTCGCCACCGTTGTCGTAGTCGACGGCATAAATGTAGAAGTAGCGGGAGTTGAGCGGGCCGCTGACCACCACTTCGCAGCTGTTGCTGGGGATGTTCCACCACCCCTCGGTCACCCAGCTCGCTTCGTTTTTGTAGCCGATGGATACGCCGACGTTGCCGGGCGTCTTGTTGCAGAGGCGGAAGTCCGCGCGGGCCTGCACCGTTCCCGCGAGAACGGCGCCGAATCCGACCAGCGAAAAGGTGATGAAGCCTCCGATGTGGCCTCGGCGACGGGTTCCCCTTCCCGTAAAGCCGCCCATTTTCATCGTGTCATCCGACCTGCGGAAATGGCTTTTTTGGTACATGCGCGCTTCGTCTGTCTTTGTCAACGAATGGCCGCCGTCAGGCCGGCCGACGCCGTCCGACCGGTGGAAAACCGGCGGCGACGCTGGACGGGAACGGGGCCGCCGGGGAACGGCGGAGCGAACGTGTTGCGGAGGATTGCGGCATCGGTGCGTCCGCGCAAGAGGCGAGTTCACTGATTCGCGAGCGGCCGCGGGCGCGGCCGGGCGATCCAGATCCCCGCCAGGATGGTGGCGCCGCCAACGGCCTGCAGCACCGAAAGCGCCTCGGAAAACACCAGCCAGCCCAGCACCGCCGCCGCCACCGCCTCGAGGAAGATGACGAGCGAGGAGAACGCCGCCGACAGGTGGCCGAGGGCATAGGCGAGCAGGCCCTGGCCGCCGACGTGGCTGACGAAGGCGAGCATGAACAGGGCCCCGGCGCCGGCGAGCGTCGCCGGCCAGAGGTCGCTCTCGAGCGTCAGCGCGGAGACGAGCAGGATCGCCGCCGTGACGAGCGAGGAGCGGAACAAGAGCAGCCCCGACGGCGTCGTGCGGCGCGCCACCCTGACCGCCAGGAAATAGCCGCCGAAGAACACCGAGGTGGCGATGCCGTAGAGATCGCCGAGGAGCCGCTCCGGCGCGAAGCTCCAGCTCGCGCCGACGAGGGCGAGGGCACCGGCGACGCAGAGCACGATGCCGAAGATGGTCGTCCGCTCGACGCGCTCGCCGATCAGGAGGCTCGAGCCGAGCGCCACCCACACCGGGGCGAGGGTGGCGAGCAGCGTGGCGTTCGCCATCGTCGTGTTGAAGATGGCGAGGTGCCAGAAGAACAGGTCGCCGGCGAACATCAGCCCGGCCACCACGGTCGCGGGCCGCCACGGCGCCGAGCCGCCGTCGAGGCGCGCCCAGATCCACAGGAGCGGCAGCGCCAGTCCCACGCGCCAGAACGCGCTTGTATAGGGCCCGACCTCGGCGAAGCGCACGAACACCGGCGAGATGCCCATCGCCAGCGCGCCGCCGACGAGGGCCGCGAAGGCCGCGATGACGCGGGCGGCCGGAGCGGCGGGAGGGCGGGCGGGGTCGGCGCTCGTCACGGGCAAGGTCGTCTTGTTCCGGGAGGGCAAGGGGCGCCATGACCAGGCGCCATGACGCGGCGCCGCGGCAGGCCGTCGAAGGCGGCGATAGCTATGGCACGCGGCCGTCGCTGTCACTATGGTTCACCCTTCCCGCCGTGCGACCCGTTGCCGAGAGCCGCCGTGACAGCGCAATCCCCGGACGCCTTCCCGCCCGTCGAGCGCCTCGACGGCGACACCGCCTGTGGCATCCTCGTCCTCTGCGACCACGCCTCGAACGCCCTGCCGCCGGAGTACGGCACGCTCGGGCTCGACCCGAGCCAGCTCGAGCGCCACATCGGCTACGACATCGGCGCCGCCGCCGTGACGCGCGGCCTCGCCCGCCGGCTCGGCGCCCCGGCGCTGCTCACCACCTATTCCCGCCTCCTGATCGATCCCAATCGCGGCGACGACGACCCGACGCTGATCATGCGGCTGTCGGACGGCGCCGTCGTGCCGGCGAACGCCCGCCACACGGCCGAGGAGCGCGAGGCGCGGATCGCCCGATTCCACCGCCCCTACCACGCCGCCATCAAGGCCGAGCTCGACCGAATGGAGGCCCTCGGCCTCGTGCCGCTGATCGTCTCGATCCACTCGTTCACGCCGGTCTGGCGCGGCACGCCGCGGCCGTGGCACGTCGGCATGCTGTGGGATACCGACCCGCGGGCCGCCATCATGATGATCCGCGCCTTCGAGCGCGATCCCGCCCTCGTCGTCGGTGACAACGAGCCTTATGACGGGGCGCTGCGCAACGACACGCTCTACGTCCACGGCAGCGCCCGCGGCTTCCCGCACGTCCTCGTCGAGGTCCGCCAGGACCTCATCGCCGACGACGCCGGCGCCGAGGCCTGGGCGGCCCGCCTCGAGCCGATCACGCGGGAGCTGCGCGCCGACCCCGAAATGGGCACAGTGCGCCGCTACGGATCGCGAGCGGGCGCCCTGCCGGTCGACGCCTGAGCGGCCATCGCCGCCACGACGACACGGGCGGCGACACCCGCGCCGTGAGGAGAAGAAGCGATGACCGAGCTCGACGAGACCACCCGCACGGCGCTCGAGGCGGCGGCCTTCCGCCGGCTGCTCGAGCACCTCAACACCCGCACCGACGTGCAGAACATCGACCTGATGAACCTCGCCGGCTTCTGCCGCAACTGCCTGTCGAACTGGTACCGCGAGGCCGCCGAGGCGAAGGGCCTCGCGGTGACCAAGGACCAGTCCCGCGAGGTCGTCTACGGCATGCCCTACGAGGAGTGGCGCGCCAAGCACCAGACCGAAGCGACGCCGGAGCAGAAGGCCGCTTTCGCGAAAGGCGGCGGTGGGCATTGAGGGCGCTCATGCTCCCTCTTCCTTTCCCTATACCTCTCCCTCTCCCTCTCCGTAGTCATTCCCGGCCTTGTGCCGGGAACCCATCCCTCTCCCCGGTCTCGGCGTCGGCGACTTCTTCGGCGTTGCATGGGTTCCCGGCACAAGGCCGGGAATGACCTCGAATGGGGGCTGGCTCCGCAGCCACCTCGCCCTCTGCCCCGGCCTCCGGCCCGTCGCGCCGCCCACCTCGCCCTTTGCCCGACCTCCGAGCTACCCCGCCGGCCGCCTGACCCGCCGCCCCGCAAGCCTCACTCGTCTCCGTCGGCCCCGGCCTCCGGCACCAACTCACCCGCCTCCGGATACACCACCCCCGTCAGACAGAGCCCGTCCGGCGGGGCGACCGGGCCGCAGCGGGCGCGGTCGCGGGCGTCGAGGGCGGCACGCAGGTCGGCACCACTCCAGCGGCCCTCGCCGACCTGCACGAGCGATCCCACCAGCGAGCGCACCTGGTTGTGCAGGAACGAGCGCGCCGCCGCCTCAACGACGATCCGATCGCCGTCGCCCTCGCGCGCCACCGACAGCACGTCGAGGGTCCGAACCGGGCTCTTCGCCTGGCAGGCGGCGGCGCGGAAGGTGGTGAAGTCGTGCCGGCCGAGGAGCCCCTGCGCCGCCGCGTGCATCGCCTCGGCGTCGAGCCGGCGCGGCACGTGCCAGACCCGGTGGCGGTCGAGCGCCGGCGGCGCCCGCCGGTCGAGAACCAGGTAGCGGTAGCGCCGGCCGATCGCCGAGAAGCGCGCGTCGAAATCGTCCGCCACCCGCTCGACCTGAAGTACCGCCACCGGGTGGGGCCGCAGGTGCGCGTTCAGCGCGTCGCGGATCCGGTCGGCCGGCCAGTCGCGGGAAAGGTCGAGATGGGCGACCTGTCCCGACGCGTGCACGCCGGCGTCCGTCCGCCCGGCCCCGCGCACCCCCGGCCGCTCGCCGGTGAAGGCGAAGACGGCGTCCTCCAGCACCCCCTGCACCGACAGCCCGTCGGCCTGCCGCTGCCAGCCGACGAAGGGCGTGCCGTCATATTCGAGCGTGAGCTTGGTGCGGGGCATGGTGATCTTCGGACGGGAACAGGGAGACGGCAGTGGCGGCGCGATCGGTTGGGTGTATAGCCGAAACGACGTCCGTTCTCTCCCCGCGGCGACCCCCCGAGCCGTGCGCAACATCCTCTTCGTCTGTGGCCGCAACCGCCTGAGGAGCCCGACGGCGGAACAGGTGTTCGCCGCGCTGTCCGACGTCGAGACCGATTCCGGCGGCGTTGCCGACGATGCCGAGACGCCGGTGTCGGCCGAGCAGATCGCCTGGGCCGACGTCGTCGTGGTGATGGAGCGCGCCCACCAGCGCCGCCTGAAGCGACGCTTTCCGGCAGCGCTCGCGGGCAAACGCGTCGTCTGCCTCGACATCCCCGACCGCTACACGTTCCTGCAGCCGGAGCTCGTCGCCCTCCTCGAGGCCCGCGCCCACCGCTTTTTGCGGTGAGAGCCCTTACCCGAGCCGCGTCCCCGTCGGCACCGGCGTGCCGCGCAGGAAATCCGTGGCCGCCATCGGCCCCTTGCCGGCGCGCTGGACGGTGACGAGGCGGACCGCACCCGTGCCGCAGGCGATGGTGAGCCCGTCGTCGAGGGCCGTGCCCGGCGCGCCGGCGCCGTCCACAACGGCCGTGCGGAGAACCTTCAGCCGCTCGACCTTGCCGCCGCGCTCGATCTCGCAGAAGGCGCCGGGGAAGGGCGACAGCCCGCGCACGTGGTCGTGCACGGCCTTGGCCGGCCAGGACCAGTCGATTCGCGTCTCGGCGTTGGTCAGCTTCGCCGCATAGGTGACGCCGTCCGCCGGCTGCGGCGTGCACTCCAACCGGCCCGCCTCCAGTGCCGCCAGCGCCCTGACCATCAGGGCGGCGCCGAGCAGGGCGAGGCGGTCGTGCAACTCGCCCGCCGTCTCGTCCGGCCCGATCGGCGTACGTTCCGAAAGGCAGACCGGGCCGGTGTCGAGGCTCGCGTCCATGCGCATCACCATCGCGCCGCTCTCGCCGTCGCCCGCCATCACTGCCCGGTTGATCGGAGCAGCACCGCGCCACCGCGGCAACAGCGAGGCGTGCAGGTTGAGGCACCCGTGGCGGGGCGCGTCGAGCACCGGCTTCGGCAGGATCAGCCCGTAGGCGACCACCACCGCGACGTCCGCCCCGTGCGCCGCGAACGCCGCCTGGTCGGTGGGATCACGCAGCCGCGCCGGCGTCAGCACCGGCACGCCGAGCCGCTCCGCCGCCTCGTGGACGGCCGAGCGCCGCTCGGCCATGCCGCGGCCGGCGGGGCGGGGTGCGCGCGTGTAGGCGGCGGCGAGGTGGTGGCCGGCGCCGGCGATCGCCTCGAGTGTCGGCACGGCGAAGTCCGGCGTGCCCATGAAGACGATTTTCAGCGGCATCGCGCGCCGCTCACGCGGCGCCCATCTTGGCGCGCTCGGGGCGCTTCGGCGCCGGGGCACCCATCTTCGCCTGCTTCTTCGCCCGCTTGACGATCAGCCCGCGCTTCAGCCGCGACAGGTGGTCGATGAACAGCACGCCGTTCAGGTGGTCGATCTCGTGCTGCAGGCAGGTGGCGAGCAGGCCGTCGGCCGTCATCTCGCCCTCGGCGCCGTCGCGGTCGAGAAAGCGCACGCGGATCTGCGCCGGCCGCTCCACCTCGGCATATTCCTCCGGGATCGACAGGCAGCCTTCCTCGTGGGTCGACAGCGCCTCGGACGACCAGACGATCTGCGGGTTGATGAAGGCCATCGGGTTTGGCGGCGTATCGCCCCGTGTTGCGTCGAGAACGATCAGACGCCGCGGCACGGCGATCTGCACCGCCGCAAGCCCGATTCCGGGCGCGTCATACATGGTCTCGAACATGTCCTCGATCAGTGCCCTGAGCTCCGCGTCCACGGTGTGGATCGGCTCGCTCGCCTGCCGGAGCATCGGATCGGGCAGCTTGATGATTTCGCGTATCGCCATTTTCGCTAGATATGAAACCGCGCATTCCCGGTCAATCGGGATGCTGTCGCGGCGAATCGCTTGGGTCGCGAATCGGCGTAAAGCAGGGGCATGTTCGAAGGGCCCCTTGCCGAACCGCTGTTCATGCTGGGCACGCGCGCCGTGCTCGTCGGCGAGGTCGCGATCGCTGCAGGGGCGGTGCTCGTGGTGCTCCTCCTCGTCACGCTGATGGCGCTGCGCAGGGCGGCCCGCGCCGGCCTCGAGGCCGAATTCCTCGCCGCCGAGCGCACCGAGGTGCTGGAGGAGCGCATCGGCGAGCTCCTGCGCGTGCAGTCGGAGACGTCCGGCCGGCTGCAGACGATGGCGGAGGTGCTGGGCTCCCGCCAGAGCGACCTCGCCCGGCTGGTGAGCGAGCGCCTCGACGGCCTCGGCCACCGCCTCGGCCAGTCGATGGCGGAGACGACGAAGTCGACCCATCAGAACCTCACCCAGCTGAACGAGCGCCTCGCCGTCATCGACCGCGCCCAGGACACCATCGCCAAGCTCTCGGGCCATGTCGTCGCGCTGGAGAAGATCTTCGCCGACAAGCAGACGCGCGGTGCCTTCGGGCAGGGGCGGATGGAGGCGATCGTCCGCGACGCGCTGCCCACCGGCGCCTACGAGTTCCAGGCGACGCTGTCGAACGGCACCCGGCCCGACTGCCTGGTGCGGCTGTCGAACGGCCAGCCGCCGCTCGCCATCGACGCCAAGTTTCCGCTCGAGGCCTACAACCGCATCCGCGCCGCCGACCGGCCGGAGCTCGCCAAGGCGGCCGAGACGCAGTTCCGCCGCGACCTCGGCAAGCACGTCGACGACATCAGCGCCCGCTACCTCATCCCCGGCGAGACCCAGGATACCGCCTTCCTGTTCGTGCCGTCGGAATCGGTGTTCGCCGAGATCCACGAGCGCTTCGAGGACATCGTCGCCCGCGCAGGCGCCGCCCGCGTCGTCATCGTCTCGCCGTCGCTGCTCGTGCTGTCGGTGCAGGTGGTGCAGGCGATCCTGCGCGACGAGCGCATGCGCGAGCAGGCTCACATCGTCCAGGCCGAGGTGCGCCGCCTCGTCGAGGACGTCGTGCGCCTGCACGAGCGCACGCTCGCGCTGCAGAAGCACATCGCCCAGTCGGCCGGCGATCTCGACCAGATCGTCGTTTCCGCCGACAAGATCCGCCGCCGCGGCGGCCGCATCGAGGCGCTCGACCTCGACGAACCGGCGGTCGCGCCGCTAGGGTCTGCTGACCCTTCTAACGACGGCCGTCGCGCCGCATCCTGACCCTTCAAAATCACGATCGAGGCGGCGATGACGATCCTCCTGTCGACAGGCATCTGGCCGGTGGAAGACTGGCAGCGGCCGCTGGCGAAGCTCGCTCCCGGCCGCCGCGTCGTCGTCGCCGGTCGTGACGACTACGACCCCGCCGAGGTGCGCTACGCGCTGGCCTGGAAGCCGCCGGAGGGCCTTCTCGCCGGCCTGCCGAACCTCGCCGCGATCTTCTCGCTCGGCGCCGGCGTCGACCACATCCTCGGCGATCCGACGCTGCCCGACGTGCCGCTCGCCCGCATCGTCGACCCGGACCTCACCATGCGGATGACCGAGTGGGTGGTGCTGCAGGTGCTGTTCCACCACCGCCAGACCTTCGGCTACATGCGCCAGCAGCGCGAGCGCCACTGGGACGAGATCCGCCAGCCGGCGGCGAAGGACGTGCGCGTCGGTGTCATGGGCCTCGGCGTGCTCGGCCGCGACGCAGTGGAGGTGATCGCCCGCCTCGGCTTCGACACCGCCGGCTGGAGCCGCTCGGCCCAGGAGATCCCCGGCGTCGCCTGCTTCCACGGTGAGGCCGGCTTCGACGCCTTCCTTGCCCGCACCGACATTCTCGTCTCGCTGTTGCCGCTGACGCCGGAGACGCAAGGGTTGATCGACCGTCGGCTGCTGTCGAAGCTGCCGCGCGATGGCGCGCTCGGCGGTGCGGTGCTGATCAACGCCGGCCGCGGCGGGCAGCAGGTGGAGGCCGACGTGCTCGCTGCACTGGAGGACGGCACGCTGATTGGCGCCAGCCTCGACGTCTTCGAGACCGAGCCGCTGCCGGCTGACAGCCCGTTCTGGTCGCACCCGAAGGTGCTCGTCTATCCGCACGTCGCCGCCGTCAGCGACGCCAACGCGCTGACCCGCCTCATCCTGCGCCAGATCGAGCGCGTCGAAGCCGGCCTGCCGCCGGAGCACCTTGTCGACCGCGCGCGGGGCTACTGAGCGGCCGACCCCCGCCGTCTGCCAGTGAAGCAGCCCTGTGGCTTCCGTGTGCAGGTGCGGTATAGTGGAAGGCGAGGCTGTGAGGCGTCACATGATCCGCAGGGCGGATCGAAGCCGGCCCATGCATCTTCGAAATCGTCCGACAATCGGCACGGATGCAGCAGGTGGCCGCTCTCCAATGGCAAAGAAGCCGCGGAAATCCAGGAAGCAGAAGGGCGGCGAGGCTGAGGTCGCGCGCTTTCGCGACGAGCTCGGACCGTTCGTCGTCTCTGCCGAGACGACGCGGATGGCGATGGTCTTTACCAACGCCAAAGAGGCGGGCAACCCGATCGTCTTCGCCAACGACAGCTTTCTCGAGCTGACTGGCTACGAGCGCGACGAGGTCCTGGGGCAGAATTTCGATTTTCTGACGGTGCGCAACACCAGCACGGAGGCGCTGGCGAAAGTCCAGGCGGCGCTGGATGGCAAGCCGAACGGCGATATCGAGATCCTCTATCACCGCAAGGACAACAGCGAATTCCTGGCGGCCGTCGTCATCTGCCCCGTGCGCGACGAGCGCGACAGGATCGTCCAGTATTTCGCGTCGTTCGTCGACCTGACGCGGCACCGGGATGCGGAACAGCACCTGCAGGCGCTGATCAACGAACTCAACCACCGCGTCAAGAACACGCTCGCGACGGTCCAGGCCATCGTCCGCCAGGTCCTGCGGACTGAGCCGGACGCCGCCGTCGCGCGCGAGGCGATCGAGTCCCGTCTGTTCGCGCTGTCGAGATCGCACGACCTCTTGACGCGCGAGAACTGGCGGGGAGCGGGGCTGCGGGACGTCCTGGAAACGGCGCTGGCACCGTTCGGCGTCATGGCGAGCCAGGCCTCGCGGCTGACGGTCGCCGGGGACAACCTGCGCTTCCCGCCCAGAACCGCCCTGGCGCTCGGCATCGCATTCAACGAACTCGCGACCAATGCGGTGAAGTACGGGGCGTTCGCGAATGCGAAGGGCACGGTCGCCGTCAGCTGGTCGGTGGAGGCGACGCAGGGTGGGGATCGGGCGCTGTTGCGCTGGCAGGAGACGGACGGACCGACCGTCGTGCCGCCCGTCCGCAAGGGCTTCGGGTAGCAGATGATCGAGCGTGGCTTGGCGCAGGAACTGAACGGTACCGTTCAACTCGACTATCGGCCTGAAGGATTGGTCTGCACCATGGAATTTCTCGCGCCCCACGACACATCCTATGGATAGGTTTCTGGTTGGTCGGCGCGTTCTCGTCGTCGAAGATGAAGTGCTGATCCTGATGATGATCGAAGAGATGCTCGCCGACCTCGGGTGCGAGTCCGTCGCCTCTGCCTCAATGGCCGGCAAGGCCGTCGCCCTGGTCGAAAACGACACCTTCGACGTCGCGATGCTCGACATGAACCTGAACGGCAGGAGCAGCCTCGCCGTCGCCCAGGCACTCGCGGCGCACAGCGTGCCCTTCGTCTTTTCGACCGGCAACAGCATCGACGAAGTGTGGGACGGCTTCGCGGACCGGCCCGTGCTGAGGAAGCCGTTCCGGTTCGAGGAACTGGCTGGGTCGTTGAGCCGGGTTCTCGCCCGCTGAGAGCCTGCCGGAAGCGGCCGGCCGTCCTTTCGGACTCTGGGGCGGGGCAGGGCGGCTCGGACGAGGCCGCACATCGCCCTCCGCCGCGGACGCGCGACCCCCTGATCCTCGTCACCGTGCCGCCCACCGCCCTTTACAGCCGCCCGCCCGCCGCCGCACGCTGCCGCCTCCCGGCCCCCTGCCTCGGCGAGTGCGATCCCATGCGTGATCCCGATCCCAGCGCCTATCCCCGCGACCTCGTCGGCTACGGGCGCAGCCCGCCGAACCCCGCGTGGCCGGGTGGCGCCCGCGTCGCCGTGCAGGTGGTGCTCAACTACGAGGAGGGCGGCGAGAACGCCGTCATCCACGGCGACGCCGCCTCGGAGGCCTTCCTGTCGGACATCGTCGGGGCCGCGCCGTGGCCCGGCCAGCGCCACATGAACATGGAGTCGATCTACGAATACGGCTCGCGGGCCGGCTTCTGGCGGATCTGGCGGCTGTTCACGCGGCTCGGCCTGCCGCTCACCGTCTACGGCGTCGCCACCGCGCTCGCCCGCAATCCGGAGGCGGTGGCGGCGATGAAGGAGGCCGGCTGGGAGATCGCCTCGCACGGCCTCAAGTGGATAGAATACAAGGATTTTTCGCGCGAGGACGAGGCCGCCCACATGGCCGAGGCGATCCGCATCCACACGGAAGCGACGGGCGAGCGCCCGCTCGGCTGGTACACCGGCCGCTGCTCCGAGCGCACGACGGAACTCGTGATGGAGGAGGGTGGCTTCCTCTATTCCTCCGACTCCTACGCCGACGACCTGCCCTACTGGCTCGCCGGGCCGAAGGGGACGCACCTCGTCATCCCCTACACCCTCGAGGCGAACGACATGCGCTACGCCTCGAACGGCTACGTGACGGGCGACGACTTCTTCCACTACCTGCGCGACAGCTTCGACGTGCTCTACGCCGAAGGGGCGGAGGTGCCGAAGATGATGTCGATCGGCCTCCACTGCCGCCTGATCGGCCGCCCCGGCAAGATCTCCGGCCTGATGAAGTTCCTCGACCACATCGCCCGCCACGACCGCGTCTGGGTGCCGCGGCGGGTGGATATCGCCCGCCACTGGATGAAGGTGCATCCGGCGCGGGGGTAGGGGATCTGCCGGGGCCGCATGATTTGCGCTATGAGTGCTCGATGATCACCGTCGACGAAACAAGACCTCTTTCGCCTGCACTTGCAGCGGCTGTTGAAGGCGTCCTGCGCCCGAGGCTGACTCCCTACGGCCTGACGTCGTTACAAATCACGCCTAGCTTCGACCACGATGGTGATTCGGTCCTGTTCATTGATGGGGAGTACACGTTGACGAGCACTCCTGTCGATGCCCGCGTTTTGCTGTCTCTCATTTCGGACGTACGAGATGTTTTGTCGGCAGCTGGCGAATTCCGTTATCCGCATATTCGGCATCACTTCGCCGACGATCAGCCGGTCCGCCGCTCCTCATGAAGCGGCCGCAGCTCCTGGATGCTGCGGATCTACTGGCGCACGCGAACGTCGGCAGGCCGGTCCAGGCCTTCCTCAAGCGAGCCATCAGCACGGCCTACTATGCAGCCTTCGACGCTCTCGCCTCCGAGTGCGCGAACACCCTCATTTCGAGCGACGCCAGAAGAACGACGCGGGCGTGGTCGCAGGTGTACCGCGCCCTCGATCACGGAACGGCGAAGGTGGCTTGTCTGCAGGCCGGGCTGCGCGGATTCCCAATCGAGATCGTCAACTTCGCAGATGCCTTTGTGCGCCTGCAGGAAGCGCGGCACGACGCGGACTACGATCCACTGAGCAAGTTCAGCCGCTAGGAGGCGGTCGCTCTGATCGAGCTGTCAGAAGCCGGCATCAGCAGCCTCCGGCAGGCCGACGCCCCACACCGCCGCGCTTTCGTCGCCTGGGTGCTGCTGAAGCGGCGGTGAGGCTGCGGGGGCTACCCCTCACAAGTTGCCCGAGAGATCGTCGAAGAAGGCCTTATCGGCGATCTCGCCGCTGTCCGGGAGCGCACGATATCGCTCGGTGATCGGCTGCAGGCGAGCGGCGAGGGGGCGCGCGTCGCCCTCGTGGCGGGGGTCGTCGTGGCAGAGGACGCGGATGGTACCGGTCGGGTCCTCGCACCCGGTGGAGGCGACCTTTCCGACTGCGGCCTCGGTCTTCTCGCCGGGGATGGGGATGGCCATCTCGCACGGCTCCCTGCTTTGTTCCCCAAAGGTACCGACTGGCGCTGCCTGGGACAATCGACGCAGGACTGGCTCGGTGACATCTTGCTGCCGGACGATGCGGCGATGGTGGACACGATACACCCGGCGCGGCCATTTGCGCCTTCGAAGGGGAGAGCCGAAGCGTGATCCACCGCCCGTTCGTCGCCCATGGCCTGCTCCTCGTCGGTCTCCTGGCCTGCCTCGGCTCCACCGCCTCCGCCCAGGACGCCGCCCCACCCCCCGCCTTCCATCTCCCGCTCGCCTGCCCCGCCGGCCTCTCCTGCCCCGTCCAGAACTATGTCGACCGTGCCGACGGCCCCGAGGTGCTCGATTATGCCTGCGGCGGCATGAGCTATGACGGCCACGACGGCACCGATTTCCGCCTGCCGACGGTCGCCGTGATGGAAGCCGGCGTCCCGGTCGTGGCGGCCGCCGCCGGCAAAGTGCTGCGCGCCCGCGACGGCATCGACAACCACGACGGCTCGGACGCCGCCGTCGCCGCGTCGGTCGCCGAGGGCCTCGAGTGCGGCAACGGCCTGGTCGTCGACCTCGGCAATGGCTGGGAGACGCAGTACTGCCACCTGTCGCCCGGCCTCGCGGTGAAGGAGGGCGACACCGTCGCCGTCGGCACCCCGCTCGGCACTGTCGGCCAGACGGGCGCCGCCGCCTTCCCGCACGTCCACTTCGAGGTCCGCCACGACGGCCTCTCGCTCGATCCCTTCCGCCCCGATCCCCAGGCTGCCTGCGGCCTCGAGCCGACGGCGACGCTGTGGGCGCCGGACGCCGCCGCCGGCCATGCCGATGATCTGGCCTATGTCAGCCCGCGCCTCCTCAACGCCGGCTTCGCCGCCGGTGCGGTGACGATGGCGGCGATCGACGCCGACATCGCCGCCACGCCGCCCGGCGCCGACGCCCCGGCGCTCGTCTTCTTCACCCGCGCCATCGGCCTGAAGGGTGGCGACGTGCAGACGCTGGCGCTCGTCGCCCCGGACGGCACCGTCATCGCCGAGCAGGCCGCCGAGCCGCTCGACCGCGACAAGGCGGAGTGGATGATCTTCACCGGCCGCAAGCGCCGCGGCGACGCCTGGCCGTCCGGCGAGTACCGCGGCCGCTACACCGTCGAGCGCGCCGGCGCGACCGTGCTCACGGCGGAGCGGACCTTCGTCATCCCCTGAGGCGATGGCCGGTCGCCCGGCGGCCACTCCCGCGCGCCCCTGCTGCCGATCCCGCAGCGGCCAGTTTGAAACGGTTGGATTCGCATTCTCCCGATCCGCCCTGCCGGGGCGCAACCTTTCGCGCCGGCCCGTGGCAGGGGCATCGGCGTTCTTTTCCCGCTGGCGCCCTCCCCCGAGAATGACATTCGCCGCGGAGTGCCGGCCGGACCCCTCCCTCTGAGACCCGGTCGGTGGCTCCCGCAGCAGCCGCTGTCGCTCCCGAAGGACGCCCCATGTCGTCGCCCGCCGCCCCCGAGACCCACCGCCTCGCCGTCTTCCCGGCCTTCTACAAGGTCGCGGGCCGGCGCGTGCTTTTGGTCGGCGGCGGCCACGAGGCGCCGGCGAAGCTGAGGCTGCTCGCCGAGACCGAGGCCGTCCTCCTCGTCGTCGCGCCGGAGCCGTCCGACGAACTCGTCGAGACCGCCGCCACCGTCGGCGCCACGCTGGAAGCCCGCGCCTTCGCCCCCGCCGACCTCGACGGCGCCGCGCTCGCCTTCGTCGCCAGCGGCGACGAGGCCGAGGATGCGGCCATCGCCGCCGCGGCCCGCGTCGCCGGCGTGCCGGTCAATGTGGTGGACCGCCCCGAGCTCTGCGACTTCTACGTTCCCGCCATCGTCAACCGCGCCCCCGTCGCGGTCGCGATTGGCTCGACGGGCACCGGCCCGGTGCTCGCCCGGCACATCCGCGCCCGCATCGAGGCGATGCTGCCGCCGGAGACCGGCGCGCTCGCCCGCCTGGCGCAGTCCTTCCGTGGCACCGTCGCCCGCGTCATCCCGGACGCCGACGGCAAGCGCCGCTTCTGGGCCCGTTTCTTCTCCGGCGCCGTCGCCGACCGCGTCTATGCCGGGCAGGAGCGCGAGGCCCGCGCCGAGGCCGCCCGCCTCCTGAACGGCATCCAGGACGACGCCGGCTTCGTCTGGCTCGTCGGTGCCGGCCCCGGCGCCGAGGACCTGTTGACGCTGCGCGCCCAGCGCCTGCTGCAGGAGGCCGACGTCATCGTCCACGACCGCCTAGTGCCGGCCGCCGTCGTCGCCATGGGTCGTCGCGACGCCGAGCGCATCTCCGTCGGCAAGGCGAAGGGCGCCCACTCCGTGCCGCAGGACAGGATCAACGACCTGCTGGTCGAGTTCGGCCGCCAGGGCAAGCGCGTCGTCCGCCTGAAGTGCGGCGATCCGCTGGTCTTCGGTCGCGCCGGCGAGGAGATGGCGGCGCTGAAGGCCGCCGGCATCGCCCACGCCGTCGTGCCGGGGGTGACCGCGGCGGTGGCCGCCGCAGCCTCCATCCGCCTGCCGCTGACGCTGCGCGGCGTCGCCTCCAGCCTCGTCTTCGCCACCGGCCACGACCGCGACGGCGACACCCTGCCCGGCTGGGCCGGCCTCGCGCTCTCGGGTGCCACCGTCGCCGTCTACATGGGCAAGACGGTGGCCGCCGCCGTCGCCGCCCGCCTCGTCGAGGCGGGCCTGTCGCCCGCAACCCCGGTGGCCGCCATCGAGAACGCCAGCCAGCCGGGCGAGCGCGTGCTCGCCGGCACCGTCGCCGACCTCGCCGCGCTCGCCGACCGCGACGACGTCGCCGGCCCCGTCCTCATCGTCGTCGGCGACGTCGTCGCCCACGCCGACCTCTCCACCGCCGAGCGTCTCGCCGCCGCTCCGGCTTCCGCCCGCTTCGCCGCCTTCGCGGCCGCCTGAACTCTTACGAGGAACGCCATGCAGAAGGCCGCTGCTTCGACGCTGCAGACGATCACCGCCAACCGCCTGTCAGACGGCATCGTCGTCTTCCTCGGTGCCCACGACCGCTGGGTCGAGCGCATCACGGAAGCCCGCGTCTTCGAGGGCGCCGAGGCGATCGCCGCGGCCACCGCCGTCGGCGAGGCGGCCAACCGCGCCCGCCTCATCCTCGGCCCCTATGCGATCGACGTCACCACCGGCCCGCGCGGTCCGGTGCCGGTGCGCTTCCGCGAGAAGATCCGCGCCTTCGGCCCGACCGCCCGCACCGACGTCGTCGCCCCCGCCTTCGGCGAATCCGTCGCGGCGTGAGAGTCGGCCCGAGACCCTGACAGGACGACACTGATGTACCGGTACGACGAGTTCGACGCCGCCTTCGTGCGCCAGCGCACCGAGCAGTTCACCGACCAGGTGGCCCGCCGCCTGTCGGGCGAACTGTCGGAGGAGGAGTTCCGTCCGCTCCGGCTGATGAACGGCGTCTACCTGCAGCTGCACGCCTACATGCTGCGCGTCGCCATCCCCTACGGCACGCTGTCGTCCCGGCAGATGCGCATGCTCGCCCGCATCGCCCGCGAGTTCGACAAGGGCTACGGCCATTTCACCACGCGCCAGAACATCCAGTACAACTGGCCGGCGCTGCGCGACATTCCCGAGGTGCTGCGGCTTCTGGCCGACGTCGAGATGCACGCCATCCAGACCTCGGGCAACTGCATCCGCAACACCACCGCCGACCACTTCGCCGGGGCCGCCGCCGACGAGATCGCCGACCCGCGTCCGATTGCCGAGGTGATCCGCCAGTGGTCGTCGATCCACCCGGAATTCTCGTTCCTGCCGCGCAAGTTCAAGATCGCCGTGTCGGGGGCTGCCACCGACCGGGCGGCGATCCGCTTCCACGACATCGGCCTGCAGCTCGTCCGCGGTCCGGACGGCGGCAAGGGCTACGAGGTCTGGGTCGGCGGCGGCCAGGGCCGCACGCCGATGATCGCCAAGCTCATCCGTCCCTTCATCGAGGAGACGGAGCTGCTCGCCTATCTCGAAGCCGTGCTGCGCGTCTACAACCGCTACGGCCGCCGGGACAACAAGTACAAGGCGCGCATCAAGATCCTCGTCCACGAGACCGGCGAGGCCGACATCCGTGCCGACATCGAGGAGGAGTATGCGCGGCTGAAGGGCGGCTCGCTGACGGTGCCGGCCGAGGAGATCCGCCGCATCGAGGCCTACTTCACGCTGCCGGCGATGCCGCCGCGCCCGGAGGCGAGCGAGACGCTCGACACCGCCAGGGCGTCCGACCCGGCGCTCGCTTTGTTCTGCGCGCAGAACCTCCACCCGCACCGGGTGCCCGGCTACACCTCGATGACGATCTCGCTGAAGCCGATCGGCGGCATTCCGGGCGACGCGACCGCGGAGCAGATGGACGCCGTCGCCGACCTCGCCGAGGCCTTCGGCTTCGACGAACTGCGCGTCAGCCACGAGCAGAACCTGATCCTGCCGCATGTGGCGCTGGACGACGTGCCGGACGTCTTCGCCCGGCTCGTCTCGATGGGCCTCGCCACCGCCAATGCCGGCCTCGTCACCGACATCATCGCCTGCCCGGGCCTCGACTACTGCGCGCTCGCCAATGCCCGCTCGATCCCGATCGCCCAGTCGATCTCCGAGCGCTTCGGTGATGCCCAGCGCCAGCGCGACATTGGCCCGCTGTCGGTGAAGATCTCCGGCTGCATCAACGCCTGCGGCCACCACCACGTCGGCCACATCGGCATTCTCGGCGTCGATCGGAAGGGCGAGGAGTTCTACCAGATCACGCTGGGCGGTGCCCCCGGCGCCGACGCGGCGATCGGCTCCATCATCGGGCACGGCTTCCTGGCCGATCAGGTGCCGGACGCCATCGAGACCATCGTCGACACCTATCTCGCGGTCCGCCGCGATCCGGCCGAGCCCTTCCTCCTCGCGCTGAGGCGGGTGGGCGAGGCCCCGTTCAAGGAAGCGCTCTATGGCACGCGTTGATTACGCGATCGCCGAGCCGGTGCCGCAGGGGTCGTCCCACGGGATCTCCCTGCTGGCGCCGACCGACGTCGAGGCTCTCGCCCGCATCCGGGCCGAGCAGTTGGATGCGGCGCACGGCGGGCTCTCCGCCGAGGCGACGCTCGACCTCGCCATCCACACCCTGTTTCCGAGCCGCATAGCCCTCGTCTCGAGCTTCGGCGCCGATGCGGCGGTTATGCTAAAGCTCATCGCCGACGTCGATCCGTCGACGCCGGTGATCTTCCTCGAGACCGGCAAGCACTTCCCGGAGACGCTGCGCCACCGCGACCGGCTGATCTCCCGGCTCGGCCTCACCGACGTGCGCTCGGTGAAGCCCGATCCGGCGCGGCTCGCCGAGTTCGACGCCGAGGGTGGTTTGTGGCTGAAGGACCCGACGCTCTGCTGCCGGATCCGCAAGGTCGAGCCGCTCGCCCGCGCGCTCGACGGCTTCGACGCCTGGATCACCGGCCGCAAGCGCTTCCAGTCGGCCGGCCGCGACGGGCTCGCCCGCTTCGAGGTCGAGGCGTCGCGCATCAAGGTGAACCCGGTCGCCGCGTGGTCGCGCGCCGATCTCGAGGCCTATGCGGCGCTGCACGACCTGCCGGCCCACCCGCTGGTCGCCCAGGGCTTCCCGTCGATCGGCTGCATGCCCTGCACCGATCGCGTGGTGGCCGGCGAGGACGAGCGCTCGGGCCGCTGGCGCGGCAGCGAGAAGACGGAATGCGGCATCCACCTCGGCCTCGTCGGCCGCGAGGCGGATGGCAGCGGCATCTGACAGGCGACGCACCATGACCGCAGACGTGTTCCGCGACGGCCGCTTCGTGCCGGACGACTGGGTGATCCTCGACGCGGCGGCGCCGGTCCCGGCGGAGGGCAGGGCGTTCCTGCCGTTCGCGCGCTGGTTCGCCGAGCGCGAGGCGTTGGCCGGCGACAGCCGTCCCCTCGGCGTCCTGGTGAAGCCTGGCGACGACCCGGAGAAGCTCGCCCCTGATCTCGACCGGCTGGCGGCGATCGCCATCGACTTCCCGGCCTTCACCGACGGCCGCGGCTTCTCCTACGCCCGCGTGCTGCGCGAGCACCTCGGCTACCGGGGGGAACTCCGGGCGGTCGGCAACGTGCTGCTCGACCAGATCCCGCTGATGATCCGCTGCGGCGTCGACGCCTTCGTCGTCACCCACGAGCCGACCCGCGCCCGGCTGTCGAAGGGCGATACGGCGGAGGTCGAACTCTACACCCAGCCCGTCGGCCGCCCCGAGCCCGCCGCCGGCACCCGCCCCTGGACCCGCCGCAAGGCGGTGTAGGGGGGCGGCAAAGAGTTGGAGCGCTGCAGAAACTTGGAGCGCTGAAGTTTGAGCTCCCACCCTCCCCCTGTGGGAGGGTCGGGCCGCGAAGCGGACCGGGGTGTGCGCCGTCGGCAACGCCGACGGCGTGCGGCGTTGGATTGATCGCTGATGTCTTACGCGGCGCTTTGCGCCGCGCCCCCTCCGGCCGGCTGCGCCGGCCACCTCCCCCACGAGGGGGGAGGGGAAAGAAGCGCCCGCCAGCCTCAGCTGGCGGCGAACTTGATGCCCTGCTTCACTTCGGAAATCGCTTGGTCGATCAGACTGATCGCGGCGGCGCGGTGGCCACCCTTGCCAGTGTTGGCCTGCTCCAGCCAGCGCTTGGCGTCCTGAAGGGAGGCGAGCGCATTGCGCATGTTCGGCTGGTCGGCGAGGGCCGCGGTCGGGACCGTGGCGACGGCGGCGACGCCGACGGCGAGGGCAGCGGCCGATGCGAACGCGTCGCGGCGAGTGACTGAATCGGTCATTGTGAGGTTTCCCGTACTGTTGGACCCGTCATCCCCGGGCCGAGCCAGCGTCTATCGCACGATTCCGAGGCGGTCGATGCCGGGGAAGCGTGAGCGATGGCGGCCGCGTCGGTGCGCCGTGCCACCGTCGGCAGTCTGGGCGAGTTCGCGGGCAGGGTAAAGCGCTGCGCCGGATTGGAACGCCCGCGCCTCAAAGATAGGTCGAGCGTTCCAGCGGCGTGATCTCCGCCTGGAACGCCGCCATCTCTGCCTTCTTCACGGCCGAAAACAGCGAGCGGTACTCGACGCCGAAGCTGCGCCGGACGAAATCCGACCGCTCGAACAGCCGGATCGCCTCGCCCATCGTCGAGGGCAGCGGCGGGGCGGGCTCCTCGTAGCCGTTGCGGTCGGTCGGCGGCGGCGGCGTCAGCCCGCGCTCGATGCCTTCCAGCATCCCGCCCAGCACGGCGGCGAGCACCAGATAGGGGTTGGCGTCGGTGCCGGCGATGCGGTGCTCGAGGCGGCGCGCCTCCGGCGGCGACGCCGGCACGCGCACGGCGACCGAGCGGTTGTTGTGGCCCCAGGCGGCGCGCGTCGGCGCGTAGGAGCCGGGCTGAAGTCGGCGGAAGCCGTTCCAGGTCGGCACGAACAGCAGGGTGGACGCCGCCATCGTCTCGATCAGACCGGCGATCGCCGCCTCGAGCAGCGGCTCGCCGGTGGCGGGCACGGCGAAGACGTTCTGCCCGCTCGCATCGACGAGGCTCGCGTGGACGTGCATGCCGTTGCCGGCCCAGCCCATGAAGGGCTTCGCCATGAAGCTCGCCTTCAGGCCGTGGACCGCCGCCGTCTCGGCGACCAGGCGCTTCAGCAGCACGACGTCGTCGGCCGCCGCCAGCGCGTCGCTGCGGTGTTTGAGATTGACCTCGAACTGCCCCGGCGCCGCCTCCTTGACGATGGTGTCGATCGGCAGGCCCTGCGCCTTGGCGTGGGCGCGGATGTCGCCGAACAGCCGGCCGTGGGCGGAGAGGTCCGATAGCGCCAGGACGTTGGTGCGCTCCGGCCCGTTCGGCTCGGCGCGCACCGGCGCCGGCGAGCCGGTGACGTGGGCGGGTGCCGCCGGGTCGAGCAGGTAGAACTCGAGCTCGAAGGCACACACTGCCGCGAGCCCCGCGCCGGCGAGCCGCTCGACGACAGCCTCGAGCCGGGTGCGCGGGTCGCCGTGGAAGGGCACGCCGCGCTCGGTGTGCATGGTGAGCACCGCCTGGGCGGTCGGGTGCGCCGCCCACGGCACCGGCTTCAGCGTGCCGGGAACGGCGCGGCAGAAGCCGTCGCGGTCGCCGGTGTCGACGTGGAGCCCGGTCTCCATCACCTCGCGGCCCCAGACGTCGATGCCGAACACCGACAAGGGGAAGTTCACCCCCGCCCCGAACGCCTTCGACAGCGTGCCGACCGGCGCCCACTTGCCGCGCAGCACGCCGCAGGTGTCGGTGATCAGGAGCTCGACCGTCTCGGTGTCGGGATGGGCTGCGAGGAAGCGCTCGACCTCGCCGGCGGCGGGGGAGGCGACGCCTGCCGGCATCTTGTCGGGCGATGCGGCCGCGGCCGGCGGCCTCTCGGCGGACAGCACGCCTGTCGATGGCTTGTCGGCCGGGGCGGCCTTGCCGGCGCGCGTCGCGGCGGTCTCGGTTTCACCGGGTCGCATGATGGTCGGGGCGGCCTCCGCAGCCACGCGGCCGGGCGGCGGCGCTTCCGACAGTCTAGCCGCAGCCGCACCGGTTGCGCCAGCCGGAGACGCGCCCGTCGGCCGCCGCGAAGCCGTCAGTTCGCCGACTTCTGCTGGCCGCGCAGCGGCAACTCGGCGATCGAGGCCATCAGCAGGCCGGCGACGAGGGCGCCGGCGGCGGCGGCGAGGAAGACGCCGCGGAAGATCGGCGCGGCCTCGCCGCCACCGCGCAGGCCCTCGAGGATGATCGCCTGGATCGACTGATCGCCACTCCCCGCCGCGCCGGCGAGGAAGATCGCCCCGAAGCCGGCGACGAGCACAGCGCCGCCGAGCGAGCGGGAGAAGTTGAGGACGCCGGTGGCGGTGCCCATCTGGTGCGCCGGCACGGCGTTCTGCACCGATACGGTGGAGATCGGGTACATGACGCCGAGCCCGCAGCCGAGCAGCGCCGTCAGCCCCTGCATCTGCCACACCGTCGGCACCGGGCCGAAGGCGAGGTAGAGCGCCGTGGCGGTGGCCACCGCGAGGCCCGCGACCGCCGTGATCTTGTAGCGGCCGGTGCGGCCCATGATGCGGCCGGCGATTTGCGCCCCGGCGACGGTGCCGGCCATGTTGGCGATCATCGCGAGGCCCGATTGCGCGGCGGTGAAGCCGAACACGAACTCGAAATAGAGCGGCAGGTAGACCGTCATCGCCACCATCGTGCCGACGGCGAAGAACACCGAGAGCGTGCCGGTGCGCACCATCGGGATGGCGAGCAGGTTGAGCGGCACGAACGGCTCCGGCGCGCGTGCCAGCCAGGCGCCGAAGCCGACCCACAGAGCCAGCGAGGCCGCGAGCAGGCCGAGGATCACCGGCGAGGCCCAGCCATAGGCGGTGCCGCCCCAGCTCAGCGCCAAAAGCAGCGCGAGCGTCGCGGCCAGCATCAGCAGCGCCCCGACATAGTCGATGCGGTGCGGCCGGTCGTGGCGGGGGATCTGCTTCAGCACCCGGTTGGTGAGCAGCAGCGCCGCGAGGCCGAGCGGCACGTTGATCCAGAAGATCGCCGACCAGTGCAGGTGCTCGGCGAGGATGCCGCCGGCGGCCGGGCCGGCGATCGAGGCGGTCATGAACACGGCGGCGAAATAGGCCATGTAGCGGCCGCGCTCGCGCGGCGAGATGATGTCGGCGACGATCGTCTGGCCGAGCGAGATCAGGCCGCCGCCGCCGATGCCCTGCAGGGCGCGCGCCAGGATCAGCACGCGGATGTCGGTCGCGAGCGCGCACGCCACCGAGCCGACGAGGAAGATCGCGATGGCGACCAGCATGATGGCGCGGCGTCCGTGGATGTCGCTGAGCTTGCCGTAGATCGGCGTCACCACCGTCGAGGTGAGGAGATAGGCGGTGACCACCCAGGTGAGGTTCTCGACCGCGCCGAGCTCGCGCCCGATCGTCGGCAGGGCGGTGACGACGATCGTCTGGTCGAGGGCGCCGAGAAACATCGCCAGGATGACGCCGACGAGGATGACGCGGATCTGCGCGTGGCTGAGCGGCGCCGCCTCCGGCGCCGGCGTCGCCCCGGACGGCCCGTGCGTCGCCGGCACACCGCCAGCCGCCGTCGGTGCCCCCGCCGTCGCGAGCGGCGGCTGAGCCGCGCCCGGCGCGGAGGTCGTCGCGACCGGCGTCCGTCCTGCGCCCGGTCCACCCTCGGCGGGGCCGGACGGCGGGGCGGCGGTCGGGGGCAGCGGCTCGGTCATGGCAAGGCTCGCTTGGCGAACGGTTCGTCTCGATGCGTTGACCGAACGGTTCGGTCAACGTAGGTTCGTAGTCCGCGGCAAGTCGGTGGTCAAGACCGCGGTCAAGGCCGCGGGGGCGGTCAGCGGGGCAGGGGCTGCCATTGCAGACGGGGAACGGCATGGCGAAGGCGGCTGGCAAAGGGCGAGGAACGGCGGCGCCGGACGCCGGCGCGGCAACTTGCTCGCCCGCGCCGTCTGCCCCGGACGCCGCCACAGACGCGAACCCCACCCCCATCCCCCCCGGCACCGACCCCGCCAAGCGCCGGCAGATCCTCGAGGGCGCCCACGGCGTGTTCATGCAGCTCGGCTTCGACGCCGCCTCGATGGGAGCGATCGCGCGCGCCGCCGGCGTCTCTAAGGGCACGCTCTACGTCTATTTCGACAGCAAGGAGGCGCTGTTTGCGGCGATGATCGCCGACGAGCGCGCCCGCTTCAAAAGCCGCTTCGACCTCGACCCCGACGATCCCGACATCGCCGCTGGCCTCAAGCGCATGGGCCGCACGCTCGTCGCCTTCATCGTTCGGCCGGCCAACATCCGCGCGGTCCGGACGGTGATGGGCATATCCGAGCGCATCCCGGCGGTCGGCCGCGCCTTCTACGAGGACGGCCCCGGCCGCGGCGTCGACAAGTTCACCCGCTTCATCGAGGTGCACGCCCGCGCCGGCCGGCTCACCGCGCCGGACCCGCGCCTCGCCGCGGCGCAGCTGCAGATGCTGCTGCAGGCCGGCCTCGTCAACGAGCTCCTCTACGACGTCCGCGAGCCGCCGGACGAGGCCGAGATCGCCGCCCACGTCGACGAGGCGGTGGCGACCTTCCTCGCCCGCTACGGACGGTGACAGCGGTGCGAGCCACCGCCCCGCGACCGCGCTCGTCCCTCGCTGCCATCCCTCCCGCAACCGTCTCGCGGTCCGCGGCGTTGATCGCTTGAGCTTTCGAGATGCAATGACGGTGTGCGCCGCGAATTGTGTTGCGCGCAAGTGTCCAGCGCCCGCATCATGCTTCCTGCGGGTCGTCTATAAGCATGAGCGGCTTTCGCCCCGGCAGGGGGACGTGCTGGCGAGAGCGTTCGGGTACCGGTCGTCGAGACCGTGCTTGTTGCCGCGGTGGGGTGCCAGGGGGGAATCCGATGCGCGTGTTGTTCGCGACACTCATGGTGTTGCTGATTTCTATTGCCGCGGTGCAGGCCGCGCCGGTCAACGACAACTTCAGTCAGGCGATCGAGCTGCCGGCGTCGAACATGAAGTTCGGACGGCAGTCGATCACGATCATGTCGGGGTCGAATTTCGAGGCGACGGTGGAACGCGGCGAGCCGCAGGTGGGCTCGTTCGAGGCCGCGTCCCATTCCGTCTGGTACAAGTTCAAGGCGACGCAGACCGGCATCGCGCTGGTGACCACCCACATCTCGCAGATCGTCACGCAGCTTGAAGTGTTCACCGGCAAGTCACTGACGAGCCTCGTCAGGGTCGGTGGCGATCAGGCCAAAGCCCGCATCGATTCGTCGATGGTGACGTTCGAGACCAAGAAAAACGCCATCTACTACATCCGCGTCGATGGTGTCGGCAGCGCCAATGAGACCTTCCGCCTCACCTTGAACAGTTTCGGCCGCGACGGCGGCGTCGCCCTTGTTCCGGGCGATTTGCCCTTCGTGAACCAGCTGCCGTTTGCCATCGTCGACGGCGACGGACTGTTCGGGTTCTTCCCGACCTACCTGATCGTCAACGTCACCGATGCCGACGTGACGGTGGACGCCACGATCACCGGGGGCGCCATCAGGACCTCATTGGAGACCACGAGCCTGGCAAAGGCGTCGTTCCAGCCCTGGACGCGCCCCGGCTTCAAGCCCTGGAATCCGGGAACGTTGACCATTCCCGAGACGAAGGCCGGCACCTACACGAAGACCATCCTGGTCAACGTCAACGCCGGGGAGCGCACCGTCGAGCACCCGATCTCCTTCGTGCTGGCCGGAGCGGACGAGGCGCAGGTCGAGGTCTCGTCGAGAGGCAAGTCTGAATTCAAGGCGTCTTTGTCGAAGACGGCCAGGATCGAGTTCCTCGTCTCCAACAAGTCGAGCAAGGCGGCGAAGGGCTGCGTGCTGTCGGATGTCTATCACGTCAGCAGCGTCGGCGTCGGCGCCATCAACGCGCGCTGGGGCTTCGGCGCGAACGGCAAGTCGGCGCCTTTCGACGTCCCCGTGAAATCGACGAAGAAGCTGACCTTGACGGTCTCCGGCGCCGCTCTCGGCCGGTTGGGGCCGTTTGGCGCGAGGCTCGCCTGCGCGAACGCCGACGTCATCGACGGGACGTCGTCCTTCTTCGTGACGGTGACGCGCTAGCCCCCCGCCTCACAGCTTCTCCCCCGGCAGCAGGCTCGCCTGGCACACCCAGTCGGCGAAGCGGGCCTCGTCGAAGCCGTCCTCGCGGATGTCGAGATAGCGCACATCCGCCTGCTTCGACGGCCCCGGCGGCGGCGGGTCGAGCCGCGCGCCGCGGAAGAACGACACCTTCACGTAAAGCTTGAAGCAGTGCAGCCCGAGGAACCAGCCATTGCCGTCGACGCCATAGAGCGGCGAGTTCCACTTCACCGCCTTCGCCACCCCCGGCACGGTGGCGGTGACGATGTCGTCGATCTGCCGGCCGATGGCGCTCTTCCAGCCCGGCATGGCGGCGATGTAGGCCTGCACCGGCCCGTCGCCATATCCCTTGGCGATCTGCGGATTGCCGCCCGACAGCAGCACCGGCCCGCCCGCAGCCAGAGCCTCGCCCGCGGGGGCCACCCCCGCAGGCGCCTCCCCCGAGCGCGCCTCCCCCGCAGGCGCCTCCCCCGAGCGCGCCTTGCCCGCGCGAGCCTTCCCCGCCGGCGCCCCGCCCGAAGCCGCCGCCTTGCCCCCGCGCTCGCGCGTCACGGCGTGCGCGCCAGCAGGGCGTCGAGGTTGTCGAGGAAGCGCGGCCAGCCGGCGCGGGCGCCCTCGAGGAAGGGCGTCTGGTTCGGCCGGAAGCCCGTCTGCACCATCGAAAGCCTGGTGCCGGCGGCCGTCGGCGTCAGCGTGAAGGTGACGACGCTCCTGCGCAAATTGTGCGTCCCAGCTGTAGGAGAGCGACCGTCCCGGCTCCGCGGCCCGCGCCGCGCACGCCACCGTCCCCCAGTCCGCCTTAATCTCAAAGGTCCGCCTTCATCTCGAACCGGTGGCCGACGACCGGCGCCCCCGCCATCAGCCACTCGTCCAGAAGCTGCGGCGGCGTCAGCGCCCGCCAGAGCTTTTCCGGCGAATGGGCGAACTCCCGCTGGAAACGACGCTGGCCGTCTCGCCCGCGGCTGCGGTCGCGGCGCGCCCCGTGGAAACGACCAACGATACCGTTCCCGCGGCTTGCCCGGGATCGAGCCCGATGGCGACGCGGAAGCGGCCAATGCCACGGGCCCACCCGGCGCCTCAATACCCGACTGCAATCCCGTCGAGACGCGGGTCGGATGCGCCACACAATGCCGCCCTGGACAGTTCGATGGCCTGCGCGCTGCCTTCGAACGAACGCATGAAATCATGCGGAGCTTCCCAGTCCTTCGGGATTTCCTCTCCGTGCGACACGTCGTGTCCCATGGCCTGGAGTTTCTCCGCAAGCGACTTGTCTGCATGAGGTTCGACGGAAATCCGCTTGCCATCCAGAACCCGTACGCGAGGCGCGTCGATCGCCTCCTGCAAGTTCATTCGCCGGTCGAGAAGATTGACGAGGATCTGCACCTGACCCTGTGGTTGCATATTGGCGCCCATGCAGCCGAAGGTCATGCGGAAGTCGCCGGCCTCGTTGAGCAGCATGGAAGGCAGGATCGTGTGGCGCACCCGCTTGCCGGGGGCGGCAACGTTGGGGCGCCCGTCCTGCAATTCGAAGTCCGCGCCGCGATTGTGGAGGATCACGCCGGTGCCTGGAGCAATGAGGCCGGAGCCGAACACGTCGGAAATGCTGGTGATCAGCGAGACCGCGTTGCGATCCTTGTCCATGACCGTGAGATAGGTGGTGTCGCCGTAGATCCGCCCGGCCACGGGGTTGTCCAGTGCGACGTTGTTGCAGATCAGGCTGCGGCGCTGATCGACATAGAGATCGGACAGCAGGGTTTCGACCGGCGTCTCGAAGAACATCGGATCGGCCACATAACGCTCGGCGTCGGCGAATGCGAGTTTCAGTGCCTCCAGGATGAGGTGCGAGGCGCCGGCGCTGTCCGTCTCGAACATGGCCTTGAGGTCGTAGGCCTCCAGGATGCGCAGCGCTTCCAGCACAACGATGCCCTGTCCGTTCGGCGGGAGCTCGAGAACGGTATGGCCGCGATACTTGGCGCGGATGGGTTCCACCCATTCCGCATGGGGGGCGTCGAAGTCGCTCGCCTCGAGGAAGCCGCCACGGCTGTTCACCACCTCGAGGATCGCATCGCGCACGCTGCCCGCATAGAGGGCGGAGCGGCCCTCCTTCCCGATCCGGCGCCAGGTCGCGGCAAGCTCCTTCTGCTTGAAGATCTGGCCGGCCCGGGGCGGAACGCCACCAGGCAAGTAGGCGTCCGGCGTCGTGTCGAAATGCTGAAGCTTCGAGGCGCCCCACTGCCAGACGTGGGAGATCTTGAGGCCGACCGGATAGCCTTCTTCCGCGTAGGAAAGGACCGGTGCCACGATATCCGCGAGGTCCAGGGTGCCGAACCGCTCGTGCAGGGCCAGGTAGCCGTCCAGCGCGCCCGGCACGCTCACGGTGAGCGCACCGTCCTTGGGCATCGTGGTGTGGCCCTGGTTGCGGATCGCCTCGGCCGTGCAGCGTGAGCCGGAGCGTCCGCTGCCGTTGAGGGCGAAGATCTCGCCATTGTGGCGGACAAGCGCGAAGCAGTCGCCACCGAGCCCGTTCATCATGGGCTCGGTGAGGTTCACCATGGCGGCCATGGCGACCGCCGCATCGATTGCGTTGCCGCCCGCGCGCAGGATGTCACGGCCCACCGCCGCCGCAAGCGGCTGGCTCGAGCATGCGAGACCGTGCCTCGCATAGACCGGCGCACGGAAGATGTTGAAGGGCTTCATGGATTCCTCGCACGAGAGAATTTCGTCGGGATGCGGGCGATGTCGCCCGGACTGCGGCGGGCCTTGTTTTCAAGGAGAGCATATCGCTTGATGTCACGGGGAACGGTCAACGCCGAGCTCCCCTGTCTTCATGCTTATGCTTGGTCTCCAAGTCATGAGCGGTCTTCTGTTTGTTCTCCAGATCATGCGCGGTTTGGCTGTACGTAGCCATCCCGAATAGAACCGAGGTCGTCCAGGCGATGGTTATCAAGCCGGACAAGGCCATTGTCACGGTAATCAGATCCCAGTCGACCGGTAGCGGGTCTGTCCCGAAGCCGACAGTAGTGTATGTACTTCCTGCAAAAACAATCGCTTGATGCGTATTTTCGATCAATCCTATCCATTTCAATGCATATCCGAGAAGTAGGATCTCAAAGATATGTGCCAAAGACAGGAAGAACGCACCAACCATGAAGAAGGCTTGTGCAGATTTGTATCTCTCTCTGTTGATCAGGCGCTGAGCGTGTGTCCGGTAGATCCTGCTAGAAAAAAACATGTAGAATCCATGGAATACCAAAATTCCAAAAAGAAACAAGCCGCTCCAGAGGAGCGCGTAAGAGTTGAATACGAAATCCGAAGTGGTACTAGACATCAGGCCCTACTGCCCGCCTGCTCTGCCTGATCAAGGTCGAACTCATACGGAAGCGGCATCCCGCCAACGCCGGCGCTACGTGGTGCGTCGTTTTGATCGGACGTGTTTCCGGCGGGCATTGTCCGCCGGAAAACATCTGGCATGGGCCCGGACATGGCTCGTAAGGCCGTCGATTTACTTGTCGACAGGATTGACGCGCGGTACGATCAGTGGATCCGCCGCCGTGAACGGGAAGTCTGGAAGGTTTGCCACATTCACGCCGAACGTGGCCGCCACGACTTCCGGCGCATAGCAGCTCACCATCGACTTGGCGCCGATGTCGGCCGGTATCGCCTGATCGAAGAAGATCAGGAAGTGGATGTCGCCGCTGCCGATATCCTCGATGTGGTGAGGATAAGCCCGCGGTATGAAATAGACATCGCCCGGCTTCAACTCGTAGGTGTCCACATTGCCGCCGGGGCTCAGCACGGTCATCCGCGCCTGACCTTGCACGACAAAACCCATCTCGGCCGTCTGCGGGTGCCAGTGGACTTCCCGCATGCCGGCGTCCGACACGTGCACCGAAAACATGGCGATGTCCTTCAGCACCGGCCAGACATCGCCCTTGGCGGTGTGTGCGGATCCGGCGGGCGATGAGATCGGCGCCTGTGCGGCCTCGAGGCTCAGTTTGTAGGGGTTGATGTGGCGGGCCGCGATTTCCGGCGGCGATCCCTGTGGCAGGGCGGCGAAATGAACGTCTTGGGCCGAGCGCGGCAGCGCTGCAAACTGGGCCGCCGGCAGGCCGAAAGTATTGCCGAGCACGGCGTCCGTCATGCATCCGAAGGTGCCGGACAGGCCAAAATCTTCAGGGCGTTCGTTGCTGAAGGCGAGGATGAACTCGGCCTCCTCGGTGCCGATGTTTTCGATGTGGTGCATCTCGCCGGACGGGATGAAGAACATCTCGCCGGGCGAAATGGTGAAGGTGTCGCGGCGGGAGTGGTTGCCGGCAATGGTCACCAGCACCTGGCCCCGCAAGCAATAGCCGAGCTCGTTGCCGTTGGCGTGCCAATGCGGCTCGCGGACCGCGCTTGGGGCGAGCAGCAGCCGGCGGATGGACAGCCTCTCCAGAATGGGGAAACTGCCGGCGTCGAGGCTCGTGATGGAGCCGAATGCGCTCTTGGTTCCCGGTGTTTGCCCGGTGAGCGATTTAACGTGAACGGATTTCGACGGCCCCATCTGTTTCCCCTGCCTCTATGCCCTCGCAACGACGTATGCGGGGTCTGCGAAGTGCGCGCAATTCACGTTGTCACAGAGGCCACCATATCCGTAGGCAAGGGAGAGTTTCCACGTCTGCGTTGCGCCCGCGTCAACTGTTCGCTGCATTGCACTCTGCAACTTGGTGTGACGAAACTTGGTGGGTGTCCGGCGGCCGGCCGTCTTGAACCGCAGGCCGAAGCGGCTCTCAACCCATCGAGGATGCAACCGATGACGCTGCGGGCGACCGGCCGCCGACGGGCCCTGGAATGGGGTTCGACCTTCCAGAATGCCCCTGAAACGCGGGCGCGGCTCTGGTCGAGGTGCACACTCGCCGTCCCCTCCGGGCCGGAGGCGGTCGTGCCTGTCGTCACCGCTGGACGCAAACCCAGGTTGAAGACGGACGGCGTCTCGGCGCTATCCCGCGAGCCGGCGGAACGCCGCCTCCACCGTCGCCGTGATCGTGGCTTCGCGGTCTCCCTGCCCGGAAGGGAAGGGGAAGTGGCCGGCGAGCACGAGGGTGGCGAGGCCGTGGATGGTGGCCCAGGTCATCGCCACGTCGAGGCGCGTGTCGGGGTGGGCGAGCGGGGCCGGCGTGGCGCGGAGCTCGGCGACGAGGCCGACGAGCTGCTCGAACGCCGCAGACGCCGCCGTGCAGAGGGCCTCGTCGGTGTGGTCGAGCACGGCGTGGCGGAACATCAGGGCGAAGTGCTGCGGGTTGTCGCGGGCAAAGCGCATGTAGCCCTTCGCCGCCGCGGCGTAGCGGGCGGTGCGCTCGTGCGGAGCGGCTGCGATCTCGGCGGCGATGGTGTCGTGCAGGCGCGCGAAGCCGGTCGCCGCCATCGCGGTGAGGAGCCCGGTGACGTCGCCGAAGTGGTGGGCGGGGGCGGCGTGCGAGACGCCGGCACGCCGGGCGCATTCCCTGAGCGTAAAACCCTCGAGGCCGCGCTCGGCCAGCACCACTTCGGCGGCGGCGAGAAGCTGCGTGCGCAGGTCGCCGTGGTGATAGTGATAGGGCCGACGCGGCTTCGGCCCGGCCGGGGGCTCGGACGGGGGCGCGCTGGTCTCGGGGGCGGACCTGTCGTCGGGATCGGGCACGGTCGCGGGCCTCGTCGGGGCAAAGGGCGAAGGGACAATCGGGCGAAGGGAGATCCGGCGAAGGGGTATGGGTCGAGGACCCCGTCGCCCGCGGGGGCGGCATCGTCGAGCGCTATCCTGACGGCGTCAACATCGACGGCGACGGCGGCCGGTCACGGGGCGGAATCCTCAGCGTTCGCAAGGGGATGGCGCGCAGGAGGCAGGCACCGTGGCGCCACCGTCGGCCGCCGCACCGTGCACGACGATCATCTTGACACTGCAAACATGGCCGGCGCCGACGCCCCGTGCCGGGGCGGAAAGGCGTGGCACGTCAAGGGTATGGTGCGATCGACACCGGCGCCATGACGGCACCGTCCCCGTCGCGACCGCGCGCAGCGCCCATCTTGACAGCGGCAAGATGCATGCGCCATCCTGTATCTAGACACCGTCAAGACCGGCCCGTCTGTTTCTCGGGACGGTCCGCAAGATCGGACCGCCCGCCTCCCCGGACGATCCGCCAGGCCGGGCCCTCCGTATCCCCGAGCGCCCCGCAAGACCGAGATGCCCGCATCCCCGGGCGCTCGACGAGACCGAGGCTTTTCCAATGCCGTCGCCGTCGCCCGACCCCTCCCTCGCCGCCCTCGCGGGCCCGCCGCTCGACGCCCCGGCCTTGCCGAACGCCCCGGTTTTGCTGGATGCGCTCGTGCCGCTCGACACCTGGTTCTCGCTCGCGGGAGCGCTGGCGATGGCCGGCTGGGTGCTGCTGGTGGTGTTCCCGAGGAGCCCGCTCGTCACCGACCGCCTGGTCGGGCTCGGCATTCCCGCTTCGATCGGCGTGCTCTATGCCGGGCTGATCCTCGCCTTCTGGGCCGGCAGTCCCGGCGGCTACGGCTCGCTCGACGAGGTTGCGGCGCTGTTTACCGTGCGCGGGCTCCTGCTCGCCGGCTGGGTGCACTATCTCGCCTTCGACCTCTTCGTCGGCGCCTGGCAGGTGCGCACGGCAAGGGCGGAAGGGATCCCCCACCTCCTCGTCGTGCCCTGCCTGGCGATGACCTTCCTGTTCGGCCCCGTCGGCCTGTTGATGTTCCTCGTCCTCCGCTTCTTCCGCGGCCTGTCGCGGCGCACCGTGGGAGTCCCCGCATGACCGCCGCGTCCTCCGCCACGATGTCTGCCGCAGCGGCGAATCCCGCTGCGGCCTCAACGGATTACGGCCCGCTCGCCGTCGTCGCGGCGGCGCTGCGGCGGGAGAGGGCGCTCGTCATCACGACGCTCGCGATCCTGGCGCTGGCGCTGCCGACGATCGTCGCGCTGCTCACCGAGACGCGGACGCTCGCCGGGCTCAACGTCTGGATCAAGCCGCTGAAGTTCGACGCTTCCGTCATCGTGCTGCTCGCCACCTACGCCATCGGCTTCGGCCTCGCGCGCGCCGACGATCGCCGCCGCCTCGGGGTGCGGGTGGCGGTCGGGCTGGTGGTGGTCTCCGCCGTGCTGGAGATCGCCTACATCACCTTGCAGGCGGCGCGCGGGGAGGCCTCGCACTTCAACCAGACGAGCGCCTGGGAAGCCGCCGCGTTCGGGCTGATGGGGCTGTTCGCGGTGATCCTGACGGCGGGCGCCGGGGTGGCGGCGGTCCTGGTCTGGCGCGCCGGGGCGAAGGGGCTCGGCGACGGGCTGTGGCTGGGCCTCGTCATCGGCTTTGCGCTGACGTTCGTTCTCGGCATCGTCACGGGCTTTGCGATCGGCGGCAACGGCGGCCACTTCGTCGCGGCCCTCGGGGCGATGCCGGGAAGCGACCTCGGCGGCATCCCCGTGTTCGGCTGGTCGCGCGACGTCGGCGACCTGCGCGCCGCCCACTTCGTCGGCCTGCACCTGATGCAGGTGGTGCCGCTCGTCGGCCTCGCGGCCGACCGGCTGGCGCCGCGGGCGTCGCGTCCGGCGGTGCTGGTCGCAGCGCTCGCGCTGACAGGGCTGACGGTGTGGGCCCTCGCCGTGGCGCTGTCGGGCCAGTCGGTGGTGCCGGCGGGGTGGTGAGGTCGGCTCAGGCCGAGGGGGTGCCGAGGTCCGCGAGGCGGCCTGCGAGAAAGTCGGCGAAGGCGCGGGCGGCGGGCTTGGTGGCCGCATGTGCCGGGAAGACGGCGGACAGCTCGACGCTGCCCATGTCCCAGCCGGAGAGCACCGGCACGAGGGCGCCGGTGGCGAGCTCCGCCGCGAGGCCGAGGCGCGAGGCGGAGACGATGCCGAGGCCGGCGACGGCGACCGCGACCGCGACCTCGTTGCTGTTGGTGACGATCCGCCCCTCCACCCGCACCGACACCGCCTTGCCGTCGTGGCGGAACGACCACGCCTGGCCGGCGAGGGAGGGGCCGACGATGACGTCGTGGGCGGCGAGGTCGGCCGGGCAGGTGAGGGGCGGCGCGGTCGCGAGATAGAGCGGAGACGCCGCCGCCAGCCGCGGGAGGCTCGCGAGGCGGCGGGCGACGGCGGTCGAGTCCGGCAGGGCGCCGAAGCGCAAGGCCACGTCGACGCCCTCGCCGACGAGATCCTGGCGGACGTCGCTGGTGGCGAGCTCGATGCGCAGGCCCAGATGGCGGGCGGCGAAGGCCGGCAAGGCGGGGGCGACGACGCGGGTCGCGAGGCTCGAGGAGACGCCGACGCGCAGCAGGCCGCGCAGCTCGCCGGTGCCGCGGACGGCATGCTCCGCCTCCTCGAGGGCGGCGAGGATCGGTTCGAGGCGCTGCAGGAATTCGAGGCCGGCCTCCGTCGGCGCGACGGCGCGGGTGGTGCGGACGAACAGCGCCGTGCCGATCTCGCGCTCGAGGGTGGCGATGATGCGCGACACCGTCGGCTGCGGGACGCCGAGCTCGCGACCGGCTGCGGTGAAGCTGCCGCGGCGGGCGACGCGGGAAAACAGGCGGAGCGCCGAGAGCCGGTCATTCATGGCAACGATGAATAACTCAAAGCCGGTTCTGCCGGCTACAGCCAGGGAGCCGAATGAGCGATCAACGTCCTCATCAACGCCGCTGCGGCGGCCGACGACAGGGGACCGACGATGAGCCTGCAAGCCACCCTCGACGCCTACAGGGCGAATTTCGAAGCCAACGTGGCCCCGCCCGACGTGGTGGCGGTGATGCGCCGGGTGACGGCCGATCTCGTCGCCACCGGCCAGGCGGAGCGGGCCTTGAAGGCGGGCGACCGGGCGCCGGCATTCAGCCTCGCCGACCCCGATGGTGCGACGGTCTCGTCCGCGGATCTCCTGGCGCAGGGGCCGCTGGTGCTGACCTTCTATCGCGGCGTCTGGTGCCCCTACTGCAACTTCGACCTCGCGGCTCTGGAGGCGGCGCGCGGCGAGATCGAGGCGCGCGGCGCCCGGCTGGTGGCGGTATCGCCGCAGACGCCGGCGAACAGCCGCAAGGCGCAGCGCACCGGCAAGCTCGGCTTCCCGATCCTCTCCGACACCGGCGGCGCCGTGGCGGCGGCCTTCGGTTTGCGCTGGTCGTTTCCCGAAGACCTGAAGCGCATCTACACGGGCTTCGGCGTCGACCTCGCCGTCTTCAACGACGATACGTCCTGGACGCTGCCGATGCCCGCCCGCTACGCCATCGGCCGCGACGGCGTCATCGCCTACGCCGAGGTCAATCCCGACTACACCCGCCGGCCAGAGCCGTCGGACCTCTTCCCGACGCTCGACCGCTTGCGGCGAGCCACCGCGGCTTGACGGGAGGGCGGACCCCGACCACCGGAACGAAGACCGCCCGGCGGGGTGCGCCGGGCGGGATCTCGTTCAGGTCTTGATCGAGGACCGCGCCACCGCGCGGTCGCTCGCGACCTCAGTCCACCGCGGCAGCCTGCTTCTTCCGGGTCGGCTGGATCGGGCCGGGGAAGATCACCTTGTTGACGAGCTGGTCGCCAGTGCCTTCCGAGTAGCCGACGGCGAAGGTCTGGCAGAGCTTCTTGGCATCGGCGTCGGTGTTCATGCTGCAGTCGATCACGTCGGTGGAGGCCTGCTTCGGGAACGGCACCTTGTCCATGTTCACCTGGAACATGTAGACCCGCCCGCTCTCGTCCTGGAGCGAGATGGTGCAGCCCTTCGCCTTGCTGAAGTCGAGCTTGAAGGCGCCGGGGCTCTGGAACGGGATGTTCGGCTTGTCCGTGCACTGGCCACGCTCGACGATCCGGTTCTTGTCCTTCGGGTCGCCACCAACGGCGATGTCGAAGGACTTCGCGGCCGGCTGCACCGGACCCGGGAAGGAGATCGTGTGGATCTCCTCACGGGGCAGGATGCGGGTGTAGCCGAAGGCGTTCTGCTCGCAGGTCAGCTTCGCCGCGGCATCCTTCGTCGGGCTGCAGTCGACCATCTTCTTCGTCTGCGGGTCGTAGCCCGGCCCCGGCGGGAACGGCGGCTGCTGGGTGATATTGAACTGATAGACGCGCTTGTTGTCGTCCCAGAGGGTGAGGACGCAGCCCTTGATGTTGTTGATGGAGATGTCGAAGCTCGCGAAGTCGGGGTTGACGTCGCGCTGCTTGCCCGACTTGCAGATCCGGTAGTTGGTGTACTTCACCTTGGCGGCCTTGTCGTAGCCGAAGGAGACGTGCACCGGCGGCGTCGCCGCGTCCGGATTGGGGAGACGGTCCGCTCCGCCGACCGCGAGGATCAGACCGCTGCCGTCGACCTGCATGTTGCCGAGCGCGTCATCCACGGAATAGGCGTAGACGTTCGGCGCGTTCAGATACTTCTTGTCGTGGATGAGCAGCACGTAAGGGTCGAACTTGCCTTCCGGGGCGAGCTGCAGGTCGTCGAACAGCCCCTTGACGCGGCGGAATTCCTTGTAATTGTCGTCGCGGAAGCCCGCCGTTTCCTCGAGCAGGTTGAGCTTCGCGTTGCCGCAGCCGTCGTTGAAGGGCGTGAAGCCATAGATGTGGCCGACCATGCTCATCGTGTCGCCGGAGGCGCGGCTCGCCTCCTTGCACTTCCACTTGGCGAAGTTCTGCTTGTAGTTGTTGAAGTTCTTGGTGAACAGCACCTGAACTTCGCGCACCTTGTCACAGAAGGCGCCAGTCTTCTTCTTGTCGACGCAGTCGGTGTAGTTGTCGACGAGGGTGTCGAGCGGCGCCCACGGCGGGTTGGACAGGTCGGGCTGCTTCTCGGTGAGGTTGCGCCCAAAGACGTTCAGCGGCGACGGGATCTTGACGAAATCCGGCACCGTCTTGTTCACGAACAGCGGCCAGCCCGGATAGTCGCCGAGGAAGCGGTCCATCGCGTCGTTGAAGTCGTCGATCGACGAGATCATGCCAACATAGCCGACCTGCTCGTTGTCGTACGGCTCCATCGCCACCGGCAGGAAAGTGGAGTCGACATAGGAGACGTCGTAGTCGACGTTGAAGGGGTTGATCGTCATCGGGTCTTTTTTGTCATTGACGGCGCCGAGGGTGTACTCGGTCAGCTGCAGCGGCAGATTGTGCCCGAGCCCGGCGGGGTCGTGATAGATCTGCAGGGCGCCGGAGCCACAGCCCTTCACGCAGTCGGGCAGCTCAGCGCCCTTGAGCGGCGTCACCTTGGTCTGGTCCGGGCGGTTGTTGATGGCGTCGAGGAGGGCGGCCGGCGGCTTGCCGTCCGCGGCCGGCGCCGAGAAGATCTCGATGCGGCCGCCGCCCCACCAGTCGGCGAGCTGGTTCGGCTTGGTGCCGTCGGCGTCCTTAACGAGCTGGGTGGCGACCGGCAGCGTCAGCCGAAGCTCGCCCTTCGGCGGGATGCCCGCGCCCTTGGCCGCGAGATAGAGCCGGAACTGGCCGACCTTCTGGTAGGGCCGCTTGGCGAGGTCCTTCTTCGGGACCTGCATGTAGGCCTGCAGCCACTGGCCGGAATCCGCCGCTCCCGTGGAGAGCACCGGGTAGATGTTGTAGTCCGGCGAGTTGTTGTAGATGACGATCGTCATCGGCGGATACTCCGCCTGAGCGGACGCCGGCGTGGCGGCACCCAGCGCGGTGGACGCCAGCAGCGCCGCTGCCGGCAGCACCCTCGATAACGCGGACAGCCTCATCGGTTTCACTCCCCAGCCAGATCCCCGGCGGCCCGACTGAATGGCCGCCGAATGAGAGGGCGCGTGTGGACGAAGTCATCTGGCGCAGCCCCCGCAGGCCTTGTGGTTTAGGCAGAAACGCGCCCTCCGGCAATCGAGCGGATCGGATTCACAATTATCTCAGCGCCATCCGGGGTCGCTCCGGAAGATGTTGGAAGATCCGGCGTCTTCCGCCGGCCGGCGCCTCTGCTCCGTTTGTGCGCCGGTCGGAGCGCTCGCGCCGCGCCATCGGCCATCGATGTCGATGACTGACGCGATCGTCATTCCGGCGATCGCGAGGGGGCCGATCCCGCGGAGGAGGCGGCTTCGAGCACCGCGGCATGGACGGCGACCTCGGTTTCCGGCCGAGCGTCACGCGCGGTCGGTCGCGACCGCGGCGAGCACCCGCCCGTCGATCATCACCGACGTCTGCCGCGCGCCTGCCACCCGTCCCGGTCCGGGATCGGAACAAGACGAGATCGATCAGAAGAGCGCCGCGGATAGCCCGGGCTGCTGCTGCACCGAACGCCACGACGCCGGTCTTCCATTCACAGAATTTTGAATGGACACCAATCTTTTGGCCGGGTTCTCGTCGTCTGGAGGGCACTGTGTGGGAAATTTATCAATATAGTGGGGGATTGTATGCCGGATGCGGATTCTGAGTTCAACGCGACAGCTTTGCCAACTACCTATCAGTACTGGTGGGGCGTGCCGACATTCCTGCGCTGTCCCTACCGTCCGGATTTTTCCGAAACTGACATCGGTCTGATCGGGGTGCCGCACGCTGGCGGCAACCCGGTCGGGCGCATGCAGTATCTGGGCCCCCGCAGCATCCGCAATCGATCGGCTGGCTATCATCGCTTTCACCGCGAATTCCGCGTCGATCCCTTCTCGCTCGCGCGTGTCAGCGACCTCGGCGACACGCCGATCACCAACACCCTCCATCCGGACATGGCGGCCGACGACATCGAGGCGTTCTTCGCCCGCGTCTACGCTGCCGGGATCGCCACCATCGCCGTCGGCGGCGATCATTCGGTCACGGGCCCGATCCTGCGGGCCGCCCGCAAGACCAGCCAGCCCGCGCCGCTCGGTCTGATCCACTTCGACAGCCACAACGATGCCATCCCCGCGTTCGAATCGACCCGGAACCATGCCGGCCCCTTCCGGATGGCGAGCGAGGAGGGGGTGATCGATCCGAAGCGGACGGTGCAGATCGGCATCCGCGGCGCCATGTCGAGCCCGGACATGGATGACTGGGCGATCGAAAACTTCGGCGCCGTGGTCACCACCGATGCGGCGACCGAGCAGGGTCCCGACGCCGTCGCCGCCCTCATCCGCCGCGTCGTCGGCGACGGGCCGACCTATCTGAGCTTCGATCTCGATGCGATCGACCCGGTCTTCGCGCCCGGGGTCGCCACCCCCGAGGTCAACGGTCTGACGCCGCGCGAGGTCTTTCGCATCCTGCGGGGCTTGCGCGGGCTGAACATCGTCGGCGCCGACGTGGTGTGCCACTCGCCGCCGAATGACGATCCGGCCCAGAACACGGCGATGCTCGCCTCCCAGATCCTGCTCGATCTGGTCGTGCTGGTCGGCGAGGCCCGGCAGCGGGCCTGAGGCGGCAGCCTCGAGGGTCCGTTCCGGGCGGCACGGCTGGCCCGGAACGGCTCTCGCTCGCCTGCTTCCGCTGCCCGTGCCGGTGTCGCGCCTTCGGCGGCAGAGGACGGATCGTCGGTGGCCGGCATCGTGGCGAGCCACACCCCCCTTGCGCGCCCGCCGTCGCCTCGTCCACCATCGGGACGCCCGTGGACGCGGGTGGTGCGCGGCGAGCGGGGGGGTCATGGCGAAGAAGAAGAAGGGCGAAGAGGTGGTCGAGCGGGCGCGTGGCGTCGCCGACGCCGAGGCTGCCCGGGGCTGGCTCGCCCGCCGTGGCCTGCAGGACATCGAGTGCATCGTCCCCGACCAGGCCGGCGTCGCCCGCGGCAAGATGATGCCGGTCTCGAAGTTCCTCGACGGCCCGTCGATGACGATGCCGACCTCGATCTTCACCCAGACGATCTCGGGCGACTATCCGGAGGAGGGCGGCGGCTTCGAGCACGACCCGACCGACGGCGACCTCGTCTTCGAGCCGGACTTCACCACCCTGTCGGTGGTGCCGTGGGCGAGCGACCCGACGGCCCAGATCATCCACGACGCCTACCACCGCGACGGCCGGCCGGTCGACATCGCGCCGCGCCAGGTGCTGCGCCGCATCCTCGACCTCTATGCCTTCAAGGGCTGGAAGCCGGTGGTGGCGCCGGAGATCGAGTTCTACCTCGTCGAGCCGAACACCGACGCCGACTACCCGCTGAAGCCGCCGATCGGCCGCTCCGGCCGGCCGGAGATCGGCCGGCAGTCCTACTCGATCGCGGCGGTGAACGAGTTCGACGCGCTGTTCGACGACATCTACGAGTTCTCCGAGGCGCAGGGGCTCGAGATCGACACCCTCATCCACGAGGAGGGGGCGGCGCAGATGGAGATCAACCTCCTGCACGGCGACCCGCTGGAACTCGCCGACCAGGTGTTCCTGTTCAAGCGGACGATCCGCGAGGCGGCGCTGCGCCACAAGATGTATGCGACGTTCATGGCCAAGCCGATGAGCCGCGAGCCCGGCTCGGCCATGCACATCCACCAGTCGATCATCGACGCTGAGAGCGGCGCCAACATCTTCTCCGACGAGGAGGACGGCTCGCCGACGCGCGAGTTCTTCGCCTTCATCGCCGGCCAGCAGCGCTTCCTGCCGGCGGTGACGTGCATCATGGCGCCCTATGTGAACTCGTACCGGCGGCTGGCGCGTGGCACGGCGGCGCCGATCAACGTCCACTGGGGCTACGACAACCGAACCGTCGGCCTGCGCGTGCCGAACTCCTCGCCGCAGGGCCGGCGGGTGGAGAACCGCGTGCCCTCGTCGGACGCCAACCCCTATCTCGCCATCGCGGCCTCGCTCGCCTGCGGCTACATCGGCATCGTCAACGGCATGTCGCCGGACGATCCCGTCGAGGGCTCGGCCCGCCACCTGCCGTTCCAGCTGCCGCGCGGCCTGCTCGAGGCGGTGGAGCTTTTCGCCGACTGCGAGGAGCTCGTCGAGATCTTCGGCAAGTCGTTCGTCGCCACCTACCAGGCGATCAAGCAAGCCGAGTTCGAGACCTTCATGGCCGTCATCAGCCCGTGGGAACGGGAGTATCTGCTGCTGAACGTGTGAGGCCCCGCAGGCCGTCGGGCCGCGGGACCGCGACGGCCGCCTTGGGGAGGCGCCGCCGCCAGGCAAGGAAGACCCCAGCCGGAGCCATCATGAGGAACACCTACGACACCGCCGACCTGCGCTCGCGTGATGCGGCGCATCACTGGCATCCGTTCTCCGACTCGGCCGCGCTCGCGACCGAAGGGGTGCGGGTGATCGTGCGCGGGGAGGGGGTCTGGCTCGAGGATTCCGACGGCAACCGCATCCTCGACGGCATGGCCGGCCTCTGGTGCACGCAGATCGGCCACGGCCGGGTCGAGATCGCCGACGCCGTGCACCGGCAGATGAGCGAGCTCGCCTTCTACAACACCTTCTTCAAGACGACGCACCCGCCGGCGATCGCGCTCGCCGAGAAGCTCGCGAGCCTGACGCAGCCGCACCTCAACCGGGTGTTCTTCTGCAACTCCGGCTCCGAGGCGAACGACACGGTGATCCGGCTGGCGCGGACCTACTGGGACGTCGCCGGCAAGCCGACGAAGAAGACGATCATCTCGCGCCGCAACGGCTATCACGGCTCGACGATCGGCGGCGCCAGCCTCGGCGGCATGGGGCCGATGCACGCCCAGGGCGGGCTGCCGATCCCGGGCATCGTCCACATCCAGCAGCCCTACTGGTTCGGCGAGGGCGGCGACCTCTCCCCGCACGAGTTCGGGCTGAAGGCGGCGCGCGGCCTCGAGGCCGTCATCGACGCGCTCGGCGAGGACACCATCGCCGCCTTCATCGCCGAGCCGATCCAGGGTGCCGGCGGCGTCATCATCCCGCCCGACAGCTACTGGCCGGAGATCCGCCGGATCTGTTCGGAGCGCGAGATCCTGCTCGTCGTCGACGAGGTGATCTGCGGCTTCGGCCGGCTCGGCTCGTGGTTCGGATCCGACCATTTCGGCCTGAAGCCGGACCTGATGCCGATCGCCAAGGGGCTGTCGTCGGGCTACCTGCCGATCGGCGGCGTGATGATCGCCGACCGGGTGGCGGATGTCGTCTTCCAGGGCGGCGACTTCAACCACGGCTACACCTATTCGGGCCATCCGGCGGCGTGCGCGGCGGCGCTGGCGAACCTCGCGATCATCGAGCGAGAGGGCCTCGTCGACCGCGTCCGCGACGACATCGGGCCCTATCTGCAGGCGCGCTGGAAGGCGCTCGGCGAGCATCCGCTGGTCGGCGAGGCGCGCATGGTCGGGCTGATGGGGGCGCTCGAGCTGGTGCCGAACAAGCCGAGCCGGACGGAGAGGTTCGAGCCGGTCGGCCAGGTGGGCACGCTCTGCCGCGACATCTCGTTCAGGAACGGCTTGATCATGCGGGCGGTGCGGGATTCGATGATCCTGTCGCCGCCGCTGGTACTCTCCCACGGCGAGGCGGACGACCTCATCGCGCGGGCGACGAAGACCCTCGACGAGACGTGGGCCGAGCTGAAGCGGCAGGGGCGCATCGCGGCGTGAGCGGGACGGCGCGGGCGCCGGCGGGGTCGACCCCGCTGGGGCCGCTCGACCTCGAGGCGGGGGCCCCGGCCCACGCCCCGAGCTACTACGCCGCCACCGCCAATGGGCGCGTCGCGCGGCCGCGTCTCGAAGGCACCGTCAAGGCGGATGTCTGCATCGTCGGCGGTGGCTACACGGGGCTGTCGGCAGCGCTGCATCTCGCCGACGCCGGCCGCAAGGTCGTTCTGGTCGAGGCGAACCAGGTCGGCTGGGGGGCGTCGGGGCGCAATGGCGGCCAGCTCCACTCCGGCCAGCGGCGCGACCAGGTCTGGCTCGAGCGCCGCGTCGGGCTCGACGACGCGCGGCGGCTGTGGCGGCTCGGCGAGGACGCCAAGGCGCTGGTGCGCGGGCTGATCGACCGCCACGCCATCGCCTGCGACTGGGTGCCGGGGCTGATCGACGTCGTCCACAAGGCCTCGCTCGCCGACGACGAGATCGGCTACGCCGAGAAGCTCCGCCGCGACTACGGCTACGAGGAGATCGAGGGGCTCGACCGCGACCAGGTGGCGGCGGCGATCGGCACGCCGCGCTACTTCGCCGGCTTCCGCGACCGCGGCGCCGGCCACCTGCATCCGCTCAACTTCGCCCTCGGGCTCGCCAGGGCGGCGGAGACGGCGGGGGCGGCGCTCTACGAGCACAGCCGCGTCGTCCGCGTTACCGAGGGGCGCGGCGGCGGCGTCGAGACGGACGGCGGCGGCCGGGTCGAGGCGGAGACGGTGGTGCTCGCCGGCAACGGCTACCTGTCGGGGCTCGACCCCGACACCGAGGCCTGCGTGCTGCCGATCCGCAACTACATCCTCGCGACCGAGCCGCTCAGCCGGGCGCGCTGCGACGGGCTGATCCCGAACCGCGAGGCGGTGTCGGATTCGCGCTTCGTCGTGCGCTACTGGCGGCTCAGCGCCGACGGGCGGATGCTCTTCGGCGGCGGCGAGACCTTCGGGCTCGGCGACCCCCGGGACATGAAGGCGTTCGTGCGTCACCACATGGTCGAGGTCTATCCGCAACTCGCCGACGTGCGCGTCGACTTCGCCTGGGGCGGCACCCTCGGCATCACCCAGACGCGCACCCCGTTCCTGCGGCGGCAGCGGCCGGGGCTCTACGTCGCCGGCGGCTATTCGGGCCAGGGGGTCAGCATCGCGGTGCTGGCGGGGCAACTGATGGCGGACGCGATCGCCGGCGACACCGGGCGCTTCGACGTGTTCGCCCGCCTGCCGGTGCCGCGCTTCCCCGGCGGACGGCGCTTCCGGGCGCCGCTGCTGTCGCTGGCGATGACGTGGTTTTCGCTCCGGGACCGGCTGTGAGGGCCGGGGTGCGACGACGGCGTCGGGCCCAATCGCACGGCGTGCCCGTTTGTGCGCCAGACTGCCGCCGATTCGGGGTTGAGCCGCCGCCGACGCCCGCCTAACCTCAGAGCAAGCGACGAGAACTCCGGCGCCGAGGGCCGGAGCCCACAGACAAGGGGAATCAACCGATGCGCCAGTCGATCCGCACCTCCCTGCTCGCCGGCGTCGCCGCCGCGGCGGCCCTCGGCTTGGCCGTCGCCGCACAGGCGCAGGAGAAGGTAGTCAACATCTACAACTGGTCGGATTATATCGACGAGTCGATCCTCACCGACTTCACCAAGCAGACCGGCATCAAGGTCGTCTACGACGTCTTCGATTCCAACGACATCCTGGAGACCAAGCTGCTCGCCGGCGGCACCGGCTACGACATCGTCGTGCCGACGGGGACCTTCCTCGCCCGCCAGATCCAGGCCGGCGTCTTCCAGAAGCTCGACGAGTCGAAGATCCCGAACCTCGTCCACATGTGGCCGGAGATCCAGCAGCGGGTCGCCAAGTACGACCCCGGCAACGAATACTCCGTCAACTACATGTGGGGCACCACAGGCATCGGCTACAACGTCGCCAAGGTGAAGGAAGCCCTCGGCGACAACGCCCCGGTCGACTCGTGGGATCTGGTGTTCAAGCCGGAGAACGCCGAGAAGCTGGCGAAGTGCGGCATCCACGTACTCGACTCCGCCGACGAGATCATCCCGGCGGTGCTGAACTACCTCGGCAAGGATCCGGACTCGAAGGAGACCGCCGACATCCAGGAGGCGGCGAAGTTCCTCGCGACGATCAAGCCTTACGTGCAGAAGTTCCACTCGTCGGAATACATCAACGCGCTCGCCAACGGCGACATCTGCGTGGCGGTGGGCTGGTCGGGTGACATCCTGCAGGCGCGCGACCGCGCCGTCGAGGCCAACAATGGCAACGAGATCAAGTACGTCATCCCCAAGGAAGGCGCGCTGATGTGGTTCGACCAAATGGCCATGCCCGCCGACGCGAAGAACGTCGACAATGCGCTCGCCTTCCTCAACTACCTGCAGCAGCCGGAAGTCATCGCCAAGGCGTCGAATTACATCTTCTACGCGAACGGCAACAAGGACTCGCAGCAGTTCATCAACAAGGAAATCCTCGATGATCCGGCGATCTACCCGCCGCCGGAGGTGGTGGAGAAGCTCTTTACCATCAGCCCGTATCCGCCGGCGGCGCAGCGCGTGCTGAGCCGGGCGTGGACGTCGGTGAAGAGCGGAAGCTGAGCTTACGACACAGGGAAAGCCCGGCCGCTGCGCCGGGCTTTCTCGTCATGCGGCCGATGAACGGGGGTGGGGCGTGTCGAAACAGGCGATCGGGCCGATCCGGCGATCGTTCGCGCCGTGGGATGATCCGGCGGCAAAGCCGCTGATCGAGTACCGCGGCGTCACCAAGCGTTTCGGCGACTTCGTCGCCGTCGAGAACCTCGACCTGAAGATCTACACCCGCGAGTTCTTCGCGCTGCTCGGACCCTCCGGCTGCGGCAAGACCACGCTGATGCGGATGCTGGCGGGCTTCGAGGACCCGACGCAGGGCGACGTCATCCTCGACGGCAAGTCGGTAGTGGGCGTGCCGCCCTACCGGCGGCCGGTCAACATGATGTTCCAGTCCTACGCGCTGTTCCCCCACATGAACGTGGAGCAGAACATCGGCTTCGGGCTGAAGCAGGACGGCATGTCGAAGGCCGACATCGCGGTGCGCGTCGCCGAGATGCTGAAGCTCGTCAAGCTCGAGCCGTTCGCCAAGCGCAAGCCGCACCAGCTCTCCGGCGGCCAGCGCCAGCGCGTCGCGCTCGCCCGCTCGCTCGCCAAGCGGCCGAAGGTGCTGCTCCTCGACGAGCCGCTGGGCGCCCTCGACAAGAAGCTGCGCCAGGAGACGCAGTTCGAGCTGATGGACCTGCAGCAGGAGCTCGGCATGACCTTCCTGGTCGTCACCCACGACCAGGAGGAGGCGATGACGGTGGCCGACCGCATCGCCGTCATGGACAAGGGCAAGATCATCCAGGTGGCGACACCCTCGGAGATCTACGAGCAGCCGAACTCGCGCTACGTCGCCTCCTTCATCGGCGACGTCAACATGTTCGAGGGCAAGACGGTGCCGACGGCAGACGGCATCACCCGCATCGAATGCGGCGCGCTCGGCATGGCGATCGAGAGCGAGGGCAGCCACAAGCCCGCCGCGGGCGAGGCCGCCTGGTTCGCGGTGCGCCCCGAGAAGGTGCGTCTCACCTCGGACGCGCCTCCCGACGCCGCCGGCGTCAACGCCGTTCCCGGCGAGGTGTGGGACATCGCCTATCTCGGCGACATGTCGATCTTCCACGTCAAGCTCGCCAACGGCCAGGTGATGACGGCGACCCGGGCGAACATCAGCCGCATCGTCGACAAGCCGATCGGCTGGGACGACAAGGTGTGGCTGAGCTGGGACCGCAACGCCGGCGTGGTGCTGCAGGGCTGATTTCCGGGCGTCGGGGACTGGCCGGCGACCCGTGCGGGCGTCAGCCGGGATGAGGGGGAGCAGTATGACGGCGATCGATGTGGCGGCGCCGGCGTCGGATGCCGACACCGGGGCGAGAACGTCGGCCCTCGGCCGGCTGCTGGTGATCGGCATCCCTTATGCCTGGATGGCGTTCTTCTTCCTGGTGCCGTTCCTCATCGTCGTGAAGATCTCGTTCTCCGAGACGGCGATCGCCATTCCGCCCTATACGCCGGTGTTCGACTTCGCGGTCGACGGCATCGCCGGCACGATCGCAAAGCTCGGCGAACTGTCGCTTGCGACCTACGAGTTCCTGACGACGGACTCGCTCTACTGGCGCAGCTACCTCTCGAGCGTCTGGATCGCCGGCACGTCGACGGTGATCACGCTCGCCATCGGCTATCCGCTCGCCTACGGCATGGCGCGCTGCCCGCGCGAGTGGCGGCCGATGCTGCTGATGATGGTGATCCTGCCGTTCTGGACGAGCTTCCTCATCCGCGTCTACGCCTGGATCGGCATCCTGTCGCGCGAGGGCCTGCTCAACAAGCTGCTGATCTCGATCGGCCTCGTCGACCCGGCGCAGCCGCTGGTGATCCTGTCGACGACGACGGCCGTCTATATCGGCATCGTCTACTCCTACCTGCCGTTCATGGTGCTGCCGCTCTACGCCTCGCTCGAAAAGCTCGACGAGACGCTGCTCGAGGCGGCGGCCGACCTCGGCTGCACGCCGTGGCGGGCGTTCTGGCAGGTGACCTTCCCGCTGTCGCTGCCGGGCGTCATCGCCGGCTGCTTCCTCGTCTTCATCCCGGCGGTGGGCGAGTTCGTCATCCCGGACCTGCTCGGCGGCTCCGAGACGCTGATGATCGGCAAGACGCTGTGGACGGAGTTCTTCAACAACCGTGACTGGCCGGTCGCCTCGGCAGTGGCGGTGATCCTGCTCCTGATCCTCGTCATCCCGATCGTTCTGTTCCAGAACCAGCAGGCCAAGGCGCAGGAGACCGGGCGATGAACAAGGGCCCGAGCTGGTTCAACCTCACCTCGATCACGCTCGGCATGGCGTTCCTCTACCTGCCGATCGTGCTCCTGGTGATCTATTCCTTCAACGCCGGCCGCAACGTGGCGATCTGGGAGGGGTGGTCGACCAAGTGGTACTTCGCGCTGTGGCAGGACCAGCAGATGCTGGACGCGGCCTGGGTGACGATCCGCGTCGGCCTGTTGTCGGCCTCCGTCGCGACCATCCTCGGCACGATGGCGGCGATCACGCTGGTGCGCCACAGCCGCTTCTTCGGGCGCAGCCTGTTCTCCGGCATGGTGTCGGCGCCGCTGGTGCTGCCGGAGGTGATCCTCGGGCTGTCGCTGCTGCTCTTGTTCGTGTCGATCGGCTTCGACCGCGGCTTCTGGACGATGACGATCGCCCACATCACCTTCACCATGTGCTACGTCGCCGTGGTCGTGCAGTCGCGGCTGGTGTCGTTCGACCGCACGCTGGAAGAGGCCGCGCTCGACCTCGGCTGCCCGCCGCTTCGCACCTTCTTCTCGATCACGCTGCCGCTCATCCTGCCCGCGGTGATCTCCGGCTGGATGCTCGCCTTCACGCTGTCGCTCGACGACCTCGTCATCGCGAGCTTCACGACGGGCCCGGGCGCGACGACGCTGCCGATCAAGATCTACAGCCAGGTGCGCCTCGGGGTGTCGCCGCAGATCAACGCCATCTGCACGATCATCATCGCGGTGGTGTCAGTAGGTGCGATCGTCGCCTCGCTGCAGTTGAAGCGCGCCGAGACGGAGCGGCGGCGGGCGGAGCAGATGGCGGCGGCGGGGCGGTGATCGACCGTTGGCGCGCCGTCCCGTACGGCGCTCACGTGCACTGACGGACGCGCGTTTGCTGCGGAAGGGCCCGTCCCGTGGCTGCGTCAGTGTGGTCGCACGCCGCGCAGGGTCTGGTGGGGGCTCTCGCCGTACATCGTGCGGTAGTGCTCGGCGAAGCGCGACAGGTGCCAGAAGCCGTAGCGGTAGGCGACGTCGGTGACGGTGGTGGGACCGCCGCCGGTGGCACCCTGTTTCAGGGCTCGGCGGGTGGCGGCGAGCCGCAGCGATTGCAGATAGGCCTTCGGGCCGACGCCGAGGTGGCGGGCGAAGGCTGCCTCGAGCGCCCGCGTCGAGACGCCGGCGACGCGGGCGAGATCGCCCACCGACAGCGGCTCCTCGAGGTTTTCGTGCACATAAGCGCGCACCAGCGCGAGCCGTTCGAGCGAGGCGGGAGGCTCAGGCCGCGCCGGCTCCCACGTGGTGATTGCCGCTATGACGACGTCGGCGAGCGTCGCCCCGGCAGAGGCCGGCAGCGGGCCGGCGTGGGCGTGGGCGAGCATCGCCTCGACGATTGCCGCGGCGCGTGCGGCGAGCCCCGTGTCGGCGACCGGCCGGTGGCCGTGGCGTGGGTCGGGCCGCTCGCCCTCGGGCAACGCCGCCGCGTCGATCGAGATCGCCATGAGTTCGTGGCCGGGGCCGCTGGTGATCTCGTGCGCCGTGCCCGCCGGCGTCACCATCAGGACGCCGCCCGGCAGATGCCGCCCGTCGACGTGCAGACCGGCGGGTGAGCGCACCAAGGCGAGCGCCACGGTCGCCTCCGGGATCACCAGCCGCTCGATGTGGGCGACGTTGATCGCCTCGCGGAAGACCGAGCCGGTGCCGGCGAGCGCGAGCTCGAGCCGGCCGGCGAAGCGGCCGGGCGTCACCTGGGCATAGGTCTGCGACCAGCCGGGCAGGGCGCTCGCCTGTTCGTCCGCATCCCGCGTGGTGACGGCGACGATCGACACTGCGACGGCCTCCCCGCCCGCTGCGCCTTCCCGGCGCGTCTCGGCCGAGGCAAGCAGCGTGCCGGTTCGGGCCTGCCGACGCAATGGCGGCGGAGTGGCTTTGGCAAGCGCCGCTTCGCGAAACGGATAGAGGCGGCAGCGGAGGCTCTGGCAAGCTTTCCCCACTCACGGCGCATCCGGGTCCGGGCACGCCGTGCCAACGAGAGGGGACTGAGATGACCGACCACCACCCACGGCCCCGGCGCGGGCGAACGGCCGCCGCCTGCGGCCTCGCCGCCCTGCTCACCACCGCCGCCCTGCCGGCGCTCGCCGCCGAGCATCCGCTCGATCCGCTCGATGCGGCCGAGATCACCGCCGCCGTCGCCGCGGTGTAGGCGGCCGGCCACGCCGGCGACGGCGCCTTCTTCCCGACGGTGGAGCTGCGCGCGCCGGCGAAGGCCGACGTGCTTGCCTTCAAGCCGGGCGACCCGATCACCCGCATCGCCCACCTCGTCTTCGTCCAGGACGGCGATACCTTCGAGGCGGAGGTGAACCTCACCGACGGGAGCGCGCCGGAGGTGGAGGTGATGGACGGGGTGCAGCCCGGCATCCTGCTCGCCGAGTGGATCGCCGCCGGCGAACTCACCACCGCCCATCCCGACTGGCAGGCGGCGATGAAGAAGCGCGGCTACGAGAAATTCGACACGGTGTTCTGCGCGCCGCTGTCGACCGGCTACTTCGATACCGAGGAGGAGAAGGGGCGGCGGCTGCTGCGCGTGCCCTGCTACGACCTGACGGGGACGAAGACGACCATCCACGGCCGGCCGATCGAGGGGCTGTTCGCCATCATCGATCTGTCCCGCCGCGAGGTGGTGCGCATCGTCGACCTCGGCGTCGTGGCGACGCCGGCGGGCACCAACCGCGTCGATGAGGAGAGCCTCGCCGCCTCGCTGCGCCCGGCGATGAAGCCGGTGACGATCGCGACGCCGCAAGGCGGCAACGTCAAGATCGACGGCCATGCGGTGAACTGGGACCGCTGGAGCTTCCGCCTGAAGCTCGACCGGCGCTTCGGCACGATGATCTCGCTCGCCTCGTGGACAGACGGCCAAGGCACCCGGCCGATCCTCTACGAGGGCTACGCGGCCGAGATGTTCGTGCCCTACATGGACCCGAGCGAGGCCTGGTACTTCCGCTCCTACATGGATATCGGCGAGTACGGCTTCGGCCTCTTGTCGTCGGCGCTGACGCCCGGCATCGACTGCCCGGCGGATGCCAGCTTCCTCGGCGCCACCATCAACGACGACGCCGGCGCGCCGATCGAGATGCCGAACATCATCTGCGTGTTCGAGCGGCCGACCGGCAATCCCGTCTGGCGCCACGCCGAGCTGATCGACGCGAGCTACGAAGGGCGGCCGGAGGTCGAGCTCGTGGTGCGCACCGTGCCGACGGTCGGCAACTACGATTACGTCATGGACTGGGTGTTCACCCAGCGCGGCGAGCTCGACATCCGCGTCGGCGCCACCGGCATGGACGCGACGAAGGGGGTGGTCACCCAGTCGATGACCGATCCGACGGCGGCCGCCGACACCGCGACCGGGGCGCTGCTCGCGCCGGGCATCGTCGGCGTCTACCACGACCACTACATCTCCTTCCGCCTCGACCTCGACGTCGACGGGCCGGTGAACAGCTTCGTCCGCGAGGCGATCGTGCAGAAGACGGTGGATGCCGGCACGCCGCGCCGTTCGATCTGGACGCTGGAGCCGGTGGCGATGGCCACAGAAGGGCCGGTGGAGGAGGGCCACCACGGCAGCCCGGAGGTGTGGAAGGTCATCAACCCGGAGAAGCGCACCGGGCTCGGCTACCACCCGGGCTACCAGATCGAGGCGCACCATTCGGCGACCTCGGTGCTGGACCCTGCGGACTGGCCGCAGAAGCGCGCGGCGTTCTCCGGCGCGCCGCTGTGGATCACGGCTTACGCCGACAACGAGCGCCATGCGGCGGGCGCCTATCCGAACCAGTCGACGGGCGGCGACGGCCTGCCGGCCTTCGTCTCCGACGGCCAGCCGATCGAGAACACCGACATCGTCGCCTGGTACACGATGGGCTTCCACCATGTGACGCGGCCGGAGGACTGGCCGGTGCTGTCGACGAAGTGGCACGAGATGAAGCTGCGTCCGCTCGGCTTCTTCGACCGCAGCCCGGCGATCGACACGCCGGCGAAGTTCGCCACGCAGTGAGGGGGACGGGGGCGGCGGCTGCGGCCGCCGCGCCTCGCGTCTCAGGGCGGTGAGACCCAAAAAAAATGCCGGGCTCGATCGGAGCCCGGCAGTCGTCGCATCTCATCGGAGACGCGACACCTTCCAGAGGGGAACAGCTGGTTGAACGGCTACCGTCGGGAGGATGACGTCACCGCGAGTTCAACCACGCCGCAAATCTACGCTCCGGGTATGCACAAACAAGCAGCAAGAGTGCATGTCAGTTATGCACTTTGCGCAATCCTCTCGACGAGCCTCGCGCAAGGATGGCGTTCAAAGGCGTGCGTGCGCGTCCCACGGGCGATCGTGGTCGCGGCGAGCGGCAGAATGGCGCAATTTTCGGCGTGGATCGAGGGGCGTCAGCGCGGCGCCTGCCCATTCTCGCGGCGTCGACAGAAGCGCCGCTGTGGCGCTGCCGCTCCCGTCAGCGCAGCGGCCCGGTCGACAGCACCGCGGCCGTCAGCCCGCCGTCGACGGGCAGGATCGTGCCGGTGACGAAGCCGGCCTCCTCCGAGAGCAGGAAGGCGATCACCGCTGCCGCCTCCTCCGGCAGGCCATAGCGGCGCTGCGGCACGGCGGCGAGCCAGCGGGTGCGGGTGGCCGCATCATGGCGGCGCTGGATCTGCGGCGTCTCGACGGCGGCGAGCGCCACGGCATTCACGCGGATCACCATCGGCGCGAGCTCTACCGCGAGTGTGCGGGTCAGCGCCGCGAGCCCGCCGCCGGCGGCCGACAGCACGGCGCCGCCCGGCAGGCCGCGCAGCGCCGCCGCCGGCACGACGTTGACGATCGCGCCGCCCTCGGCCATCCGCCCAGCCGCGGCCTGCGCCACCACGAAGGCGGAGACGAGCCCGTCCTCGAGCGCCTTGCGCAGCATCGACACGTCGGTCGCCTCGAAGGCGAGTTCGGGTCCGGCCGCCACCGCGTTGACGAGGCCTGCCGGCGCGCCCCATTCGGCCACCACCCGGTCGATCGCCCTCTCCACCACGACGTCGTCGGTGAGATCCGCAGGCTCGCCGATGAGCCGCTCGCCGGCGTCTGCCGCCATCGCGTCGACCGCGGCGTCGACGGCGTCCTCGTCGGCATCCAGCACGGCGACCCGCCAGCCGTCGTCGATGAGCCGCCGCACCGTGGCGAGCCCGATCCCCGTCGCCCCGCCGGCGACGATCGCCACGCGGCCATTGCGGCCTTGGTCCATGGGTCGTGTCCTCCCTCGTCGAGCAGACGGCCAGAGTCGGCGGGGAAGGGCAAGGTGGAAGGCCGGCAGTCGGCAGTCGGCAGTGGACAGTGGGCAGTGGGCAGTGGGGGAGGACGGCCCCAGCCTACTCCACGAACACCGTCACGCTGTCGGCAGCACCCGTCGGGTCGATCACCGTCAGCCGCACGAAGCCGCGCTGGGGGACGGTGAGCGATCCGGCGCGGCGGTGCGACGGGATCGGCACCGGCTTGCCGTCGACGAGCAGGCTGACCGCAGCCCCCGCCCCCTCGATCCGCCAGGCGAGCGGCTGGCGGATGCCGCCGGCGTCGAGGGAGACACGGGCTCCGTCGGGCGGGTAGGCGAAGTGCAGGCGCGAGGCGCCGGTGTTCGCCTCGCCCGCCGCGCCGTCGCCGCCAAGGCGGACGAGCGTCGGCGGCAGCGTGCCGGTGGTGGCGATCAGCGCCCCACCCGGCGCCCGCGGCAGCGGCGCGCGGCGGGGCGAGACGCGGGCGAAGGCGTCGAACAGCAACGGGGCGGCGGCGGTGCGGGCGACGAGCCCCGGCACCGCGGCGCCGTCCGGCCGGCCGACCCAGACGCCGACGACGTGGCGGCCGTCGAAACCGATCGCCCAGGCGTCGCGGTAGCCGTAGGAGGTGCCGGTCTTGAAGGCGATGCGGTGGCGGGCGGCGTTGGCCGGCGGCGGCGTGCCGGCGAGGATGTCGGCGACATACCAGGCGGCGACCGGGTCGATCAGCCGGCGCGCGGGCTCCTTCGGCGCATCCGCCACCTCGAACGGCACCGGCGCGAAGCCGCCGCCGACGAAGGCCGCATAGAGCGCGGTGAGGTCGACGAGGCGGATGCCGACGCCGCCGAGGCCGATCGCCAAGGTCGGCGCTTCCGGCCGCGGCAAGGCGAGCTCGACGCCGACATCGGCCAATCGCACCGCGAGCCGCGTCGGGCCGACAGCGTCGAGCAGCTTCACCGCCGGCACGTTGAGCGACTGACGCAGCGCCTCGCGCGCCGTCACCGTGCCCATGAAGCTCTGGTCGAAGTTCTTCGGCGCATAGCTGCCGAAGGCGCTCGGCCTGTCCTCGATCAGCGTCTCCGGGTGGGCGATGCCGGCCTCGAAGGCGAGCGCATAGATGAACGGCTTCAGGGTCGAGCCGGGCGAGCGCACCGCGAGGCTCATGTCGACGTGGCCGGCCCGCGCGTCGTCGAGGAGCTCCGGCGAGCCGACGCGGGCGGCGATCGACCCGGTCTCGGCGTCCATGACGACGATCGCCGCCGAGAGCTTCTGGCCGAGCGCCGCCGTGCGCTCGCGGGCGAGCGCCTCCAGCGCAGCCTGCAGGTCGCGGTCGATGGTGAGGCGGACGATGCGCTCGTCGGGCCGCGCCTCGATGGCCGAGCGCGATGCGTGGGCGGCGAGGCGCGGGAAGGCGAGGCGGCCGGTCGGCACCTCTTCGCGCTTGCCGGCCGCGGCCTCGTCCGCGGTCAGCACGCGCAGGCCCACCATGCGGTCGAGCACGCGGTCGCGCGCCGTGCGGGCGGCCTCCGGGTGGCGATCGGGCCGCCGCCATTCCGGCGACTGCGGCAGCGCCACCAAGAGCGCCGCCTGGCCGATCGTCAGCCGGTCCGGCTCGCGGCCGAAATAGGCGAGCGAGGCGGCCCGCACGCCTTCCAGATTGCCGCCATAGGGGGCGAGCGCGAGGTAGAGCGAGAGGATTTCGTCCTTCGACAGCCGCCGCTCGAGCTGCAGCGCGCGGCCGCTCTCCATCAGCTTGCGCGCGAGCGTGCGTTCGGGCCGCCCCTCGACCAGGCGGGCGGTCTGCATCGTCAGGGTCGAGGCACCGGAGACGATGCGGCCGTTCGCCAGCGCCTGCAGGGCGGCGCGGCCAGTGGCGAGCGGGTCGACGCCGGCGTGCTCGTGGAAGCGCCGGTCCTCGTAGGCGACCAGCATCTTGAGGTAGCGCGGATCGACGGAGACGACGTCGGCCGGCAGCCGCCAGCGGCCGTCGGCGGTGGTGTAGGCGGTGAGCAGCCGGCCATCGTGGTCGACGACGATGGTCGAGGCCGGCGCGCTCGGGGTCGTGCGCGGCGGGTAGGCGCGGTCGAGGGCGAGGAGCGCCACCACGCCGCCGCCGGCGACGAGCGCCAGCGACACCGCTGCGGCCCCCGTCCAGGCGAGGAGGCGGCCGAGCCGCGGCCGGCGGCGCGCGTGATCCGTGATCACGGTCGCCGTCGCGTCGGGGGCCGCGACCGCGTCGTCGCCGCCGTCGTGATCACGGATCACGGTCGTCTCCGTCTCCCGCCGCCGCTTACGGCGACGGCGACACGGTGAGCGTGCCGGGCGCCGTGCGGGCGAAGATGCCGGGGCGGTACATGTCCTCGGCGCTGGCGCCCGGGTGGGCGAAGGAGCCCGGCGACACCGCCCGCACCATGTAGGCGACCGTCAGCCCCACCGTGGCGTCGGTGCCGGGCTCGTAAGCGGCGACGAAGCGGTCGTCGCGGAACTCGGTGTGGGCCGGCTGGTTGTCCTGCGACAGCCACGGGAACGCCACGAGATCGCCGCTCGTCATCAGCGCCGGGTTCTCGATCTCGAAGCCGGCCGGCAGCATGTCGACGACCAGCAGCCGCGCCTGGCTCGGCTCCAGCGCCGTCAGCGTCAGGACGACGACGAAGCGTTCGTTCTGGTCCACCTGGGCAACGTCCACCTCCTCGCCGTCGAGGCCGAAATACTGGCGCACCAGCGTCAGCCCGTTCGCGCCTTCCGGCTGTGGCGTCAGCGGCGTGCCCTCGGTGGTGATCGCCACCAGCGTCGTCGCCGTGCCGCGGTTCACCACCTCGAGCGGCGCCTGCTCCAGCGTCGCGCCGGTCATCGCCCGGTAGAGCGCGCCGGCGTGCGGCTGCCCGTCGACCTCGAGCGCGAGGCCCGAGGAGCGCTCGTCCGTGAGGGCGTTCGCCGCCACCACCATCCACGCCGCCTCCTGGGTGGACGGGCCGGTGTCGGCGGAGATGTCGTTCTCGATGATGTTCAGGACGGCGGGGATCGCCTGCCGGTCGATGCCGGATTCGGCGATCAGCGCCGCGGTGGCGGCGGCGTCGCGCAGGCCGGTGCCGAAGTCGGTGCGCGACATCGCGATGCCGTCCTCGCCGCCGAGCGAGCGGGTGGCGACGGCGAAGGTGGCGACCGCCCGGTCCTGGTCGCCGTAGAAGGCGAGGCCGGCGGCGATCTGCGCCTGGGCGAGGCCGGAGCCGAAATCGCCGATGCGGTCGTCGGCGAAGTAGCGCAGGTCGGCGATCGAGGCGCGGCCGTTGCGGGCCAGCACATAGAGCGCATAGGCGACGTCGAGCCCCCCGCCGGCCTCGAAGTTGGAGGCGTAGGAGAGGTCGTTCTGCATGCGGTCGAGCGCCTGGGTGAGGACCTGGTCCGGCACCGGGTAGCCCTGCGCCTTCGCCCGCGTCAGGAAGTCGGTGACGTAGGCGGTGAGCCAGAGGTCGCCGCCCTCCGGCCCCCAGAGGCCGAACGAGCCGCTGGAGGACTGGAACTGCAGCAGCCGGTCGATGGCGCCCTGCACCCGCTCCTTCACCTCGGCGCCGGTACCGAGGCCGACCGAGGCGGCGACCGTTTCCAGATAGAGCAGCGGTAGCGCCTTCGACGTTGTCTGTTCGGCGCAGCCATAGGGGTAGCGCGACAGCATGCCGACGAGGCCCGGCACGTCGATGCCGGCGGTGTCGGCGACCGTCACCGAGACCTTGGCGGTGCGGGTGTCGAAGCCGTCGAGGACCTCCGGGCCGATCGAGATGTCGGCGCCGGCGGTCAGCGGGTCGAGGCTGCGGACGCTCATCGGCGCCGCCGCCGGGCGCACGCCGATCCTGAGCGTCTGGGCGAAGGTCTCGCCGTCGGGGGCGGTGAGCGCGATCTCCAGCGTGTCGGAACCGACGTCGTTGGCGGTGAGCGGCACCTCCAGCGCGGCGTTGCCGCCGGCCGGCAACGGCACGGTGTCGTCGGCGTCACCGACGCCGACGAAGCCCTCGCTCGAAACCGCGAGCTTGTAGTCGCCGGCGGCGCCGGAGACGTTGGCGAAGTCGAGATAGAGCCGGCTCTGGTCGCCGGGGGCGAGGAAGCGCGGCGCCGTCGCCGTCACCACGACGGGATCGCGGACGATGACGTCGGCCGAGGCGTTGCCGACCTTGCCGGCCGCCCACGCCACCGCCATCACCTTGACGGTGCCGTTGAAGGCGGGGATCTCGAACGTCGCCTCCGCCTTGCCGTCCGGCCCGACCTTGAGGATGCCGGAGAACTTCGCGACGATCTCCTGCGCTGGCGGGGCGGCTTCGCCCATGCCTCCGCCGCCGTCGCCGCCGGTGCGCAGCTGGCCGCGCGTCGCCGACAGGCTGTCGATCAACGAGCCGTAGAGGTCGCGGATTTCCGCCGAGAGCCGGCGCTGGCCGAGATAGTACTCGGCCGCATCCGGCGGCTCGTAGCCGGTGAGGTTGAGGATGCCGACATCGACGGCGGCCACCGTCACGAACGCCTCGTCGCCGGGCGAGAGGCCGGCGAGCGTCAGCGGCACGGTGAGCGGACCGCGCGGCCGCACTTCCTTCGGTGCGTCGAGGGTGACGGTGAGCGTGCGCTCCTCGCGCCCGACGCCGAGCCAGGAGAGACCGAGCGCCCGCGTCGGCATGCGGCCGGCGGCGACGTCCATCGGCCGGTAGAGCGTGGCCGTCACGTAGGCGCCCGGCGACCAGCCGTCGCCGACGGTGAGCGGCACGGTGAGGCCTTCGGCCGGCACCTCGACCGACTTCATGTCGACGAGGCCGTCGCCGACGACGGCGATCAGCGCGATGCCCGGGAACTGCGGGGTGAGGCGGAGGTTGGCGGTGTCGCCGGGGGCGTAGCCGGGCTTGTCGAGCGACAGTTCGAGCAGGTCCGGCGTCTCGGCGGTGGCGCCGACGGTCGACCAGCCGGCGGCGAAGTCGACGCTGGTGGCGGCCTGCGGCTCGGCCTCGGCGATCACCTCGAGGCGGTAGCTGCCCCAGTCGACCGGGGCGGAAACGCGGGCGGCGTCTCCGGGGTCCAGCTCCAGCGTGCCGCCGCCGACGCGGCTGGTCGAGGCGATCGTCTCGAACGACCAGCGGCCGTCGCGGTTGTACCACTGGTAGCGCCGCTCGACCTTCAGGAGCTCCCACTTCACGCCGGAAAGCGCGGTGCGCGCCCCGGCGGGATCGATCGCGACGATCTCGAAGGCGGCGGTCTCGCCCTGGCCGACGCGGTCGTCGGCGAACAGCGGCTTGACGCCGATGCGGGTGCCGTCCGGCGTCACCGGCAGCGTCAGCGAGCGCTCGACGGCCCGGCCACCGGCCTCGCGGACGCGAAGGATGATCTCGGCGGCGAGCGGCTTCGTCGTCGGCTCGAGGTCGGGCAGTTGCACGGTCACCGTCGCCTTGCCGTCGGCGCCGGTGCGCACCGGCTCGAGCAGCGGCCGGCGCAGCGGCGTCGCCGGATCGTCGAAGAGGCCGAACCGGTAGCCGTCGTAGCCGTCCACCCCGGTGGCCGGGCTGACGACGATGTCGCCCTCGATGGCGAGGTCGGCGGCCGGCGCGCCATAGAGGAACTGCGCGTCGACGTCGACGGTCGCCGGCTGCTTCGCCCCGATGGTGGCCGAGTCGGTGGCGAGCGTCAGCTCGATGCGCTCGGGCACGAAGTCCTCGACGAGGAAGGTGGTGCCGCCGATCGGCGCCGCCTTCGGGTCGGCATAGGCGTCGAGGCGCCAGGTGCCGGACA
>CAMDHY010000007.1 GCA_945898215.1 Pseudoxanthobacter soli DSM 19599
GGGCGCGCGCTCGGCACGACGGCCTCGGGCGCTGGGGGCCGGTACCCGAGCGATGAGTGCGGGCGAACGGCGTTGTAGTGCCGCCGCCAGCCGTCGATGATCACCCGCGCTTCGTCCAGGCTGTAGAAGATCTCGCCGTCGAGCAGCTCGTCGCGGAGCTTCGCGTTGAAGCTCTCGCAATAGCCGTTCTCCCAGGGGCTGCCCGGCGTGATGTAGGCTGTCCTGGCGCCGACGGCTGCGATCCACGCCTGCACCGCCCTGGCGATGAACTCGGGGCCGTTATCGGAGCGGATGTGACCGGGTACACCGCGCAGGATGAAGAGGTCGGAGAGCACGTCGATGACGTCGCTCCCCTTCAGCTTCCGGTCGACCCGGATCGTCAGGCACTCCCGGGTAAACTCGTCGATGACGTTCAGCATCCGGAACTTCCGCCCGTCGTGGGTGCGATCCTCGACGAAGTCGTAGGACCACACGTGGTTCGGGTGCTCCGGCCGTAGCCGGATGCACGATCCGTCCGCGAGCCAAAGCCGAGCTCGCTTCGGCTGCCGCGCCGGCACTTTCAGCCCCTCCCGCCGCCAGATCCGTTCCACCCGCTTGGGGTTCACCACCCAGCCGGCAGACCGCAGCAGAGCGGTGACCCGACGGTAGCCGTAGCGGCCGTACTCGATGGCGAGCGCGACGATGTCAGCGGTCAGCGCCACCTCGTCCTCGCGCCCGTGGGGGATCTTGCGCTGTGTCGATCGATGCTGGCCGAGAACACGGCAGGCTCGGCTCTCGGAAACACCGAGTTCCTCGACGACATGGTCGACGCACGCACGGCGACGGGCGGGGCTCAGAAGTTTCCCCGAGCTGCCTCCGCCAGGATCATCTTGTCGAGCGTCAGATCGGACACCGCCCGCCGTAGCCGGGCGTTCTCTGCCTCGAGCTCCTTCAGACGCTTCACCTGGTCGCCCTTCAGCCCGCCGTACTCGTTCCGCCAGCGGTAGTAGGTAACCTCAGTCACCCCGATCGATCGGATCGCCTCTGCAACCGACTTGCCCTGCGCCGTCAGGACCTCAACCTGCCGAAGCTTCGTGACTATCTCCTCGGGCCTATGCCGCTTCCTCGCCATCTGTCCGTCCTCCAATAGGGCTCAAAACCCATACCTCAGGGAGGACCACTTCAAGGGGGGCAGGCCATCTGCGGGGGCGAAGCGGCGGAGCAGGCTGACCTGGCGCGCCATCTTCCCGGCCGTGTAGCGCAACCGCGGAGCGGCGGCCGTCGCGGCCTTCAGGATCGCATCGGCCACCACGTCCGGCGCATCGCCGGTCGCGATCGCTTTCCGCATCAGCGTGCTCATCGACGCGCGCGGCGCATCGTAGGACCCGAGCGGCGCGTCGGGTGCGATGGTGTTGTCCTCGAACGACGTGCGCGTGTAGGCCGGCTCAATTAAGACGACGCGGATGCCGAACGACCGCACCTCGTGGTCGAGCGATTCCGAATAGCCTTCGATCGCGTGCTTCGTCGCCGTGTAGAGGGCGAGATAAGGGCCCGGAATGAGACCGAGCACCGAGCTCAGGTTGATGATCCGGCCCTTCCCGTGCCGACGCATCGTCGGCAGAACGGCGTTGGTGACGCGCAGGACGCCGAAGACGTTGACGTCGAACAGCGCCTTCGCCTGGGCGATGGACGACTCTTCCGCCGCCCCGAGCAGCCCCACGCCGGCATTGTTGACGAGCAGGTCGATGCGCCCGGCCCTGGCGAGCACCTCCTCGACCAACCTCGCCACCGACGCGTCGTCGGTGACGTCGCAGGTGAGCATCGTGACGCCGTCGGATCTCGCCGCCGCGGCGCGGCGACTGGTCCCGAAGACCTCGAAGCCGGCCCTCCGCAGAGCTTTGGCCGTCGCGTCCCCGATGCCGGCGGAGGCTCCCGTCACCAGGGCGACGCCGCGATCGATCTGTTTCATGGGCGCTGGGACCTTTCTCGTCATGGACCAGGTGAAAGCAGGGGACCAGCGGCGCAGCCGGCCGGCCAGAAGACCAGGAGGGCCAGCGCCGGGGCCGGCGCCCGGCTCACGGTGAAACGCCCAGGCTGGCGCCGATCCGCGGGAAGGCGGGCAGGATGACGTTGGTGGCGAGCGCGCCGATCGCCGCCAGCCCCGCGAGCAGGAACAGCAGGCTGCCGGTCAGACGGCGCTCGGGGAGGACGGCCGGCGAGGCCGACGCCGCGGAGAACGTCATTGCGCCGGTCGCCGGCGGGCACGCTCGGCGGCCGAGGCCGCCAGCACGCTCTCCGCGGCGGCCTCCAGGAACTCTTTCGACAGGCCGTCGTCGTTCACCGCCCGTGCCAGCAGCATCGCGCCGACCATGGTGGCGAGCATCGCCATCACCTTGGGCCGGGAGGCGTCGGCGTCCGCTTCGCCGTCCGCTCCCCCCATCCACGCGCCGGCCATCTCGAGATAGTCGCGAATGCCGGCCTCGAACGACGCCTTCACGTCGGCGCCTTGCCGGGCGGCATCCGAGCCGAGGGCGACGATCGGGCAGCCGTCCATCCTTTCCGCCCGATGCTCCATGCTGAGGTAGAACGCCACCACCGCCGCCATCGGGTCGTCGGGCCTGGCCTCGGCCGCGGCCGACCACCTCCGCCGGGCACGTTCGTTGGCCCGCCCGGAGGCCTGTGCCGCCAGGTCCTCCTTCGAGGCGAACTGCTTGTAGAAGGCGCCCTGGGTCAGGCCGGCGCCCGCCATCAGGTCCTTCAGGCCGATGCCGTCGAAGCCGTGCTTGCGGAAAAGCCGGCTCGCCTCATTGAGTACCGCCTGCCGGTTCTCCTCGGCCTGGACGCGACTGACCCTCATCGCCGATCTCCACGTTTAGATTGCGTTCAAAATCTATATCCGCTATAGCGGTCGGACGAAATCTAATTCACCGAGTGCTCGGCATGAAGATGACATCTGCGATTGTCGTGGGAGGCCTCCTGGTCGCCGGGGTGGGAGCGGCCGCCTTCGGTGCGCTCCCCCTGCCGTCGCACGACGCGGCGGCCGTGAGCGACCCGCGGCAGGAACCGCCGCTGGTCCGCTGGGCGGCGGCCGCGCCGGTCGCGAACGCCGACCGCAGGTTCACCGGCACGATCGGCGCGCGGGTCGAGAGCAACCTCGGCTTCCGCGTGCCCGGCAAGATCGTCGAGCGGCTGGTGAGCGCCGGCGAGCCGGTCACCGCAGGCCAGCCGCTGATGCGGATCGATGACACGGACCTGCAGCTGGCCCTGGCGGCGAAGCGAAGCGCCGTCGCCGCGGCTCAGGCGGTGTTCGTGCAGGTGAGTGCGGACGAGAAGCGCTATGCGGCCCTCGTGAAGAACGGCATCGCCGCGAGCCCGCAGCGCTACGAGCAGGCGAAGTCGGCCCTCGACACCGCCGCCGCGCAGGTCGCCGTTGCCGAGGCGGAGGCGCGGGTCGCCGAGAACGAGGCGGCCTACGCCGTCCTGGTGGCGGACGCGGATGGAACCATCGTCGAGACCCTCGGCGAGCCGGGTCAGGTCGTCCTGCCCGGCCAGGCCGTCGTCCGCCTCGCGCAGGCGGGTCCGCGGGAAGCGGTCGTGGCGCTGCCCGAGACGATCCGGCCGGAGATCGGCTCTCCGGCCGAGGCGCGACTCTACGGCGACGACGGCCGCCCCTACACCGCGCACCTCCGGCAGCTGTCGCATTCCGCCGATGCCCAGACCCGCACCTTCGAGGCGCGCTACGTGCTCGACGGCGAAGCCGCCGGCGCCCCGCTCGGCGCGACGGTGACCGTCCGGATCGCCGACCAGGCGAGCCGGCCCCAGGTCCAGGTGCCCCTCGGCGCCGTGCTCGACAACGGCGAGAAGACCCGCGTCTGGCTGCTCGTCGAGTCCGGCTCCGCCGTGACCTTTCAGCCGGTCGAACTGGTTCGGCTCCGCGACGAGGCGGCCGTCGTCTCCGGACTGAATCTCGGCGATCCCGTCGTTTCGCTCGGCGCCCACCTTCTGCAGGAAGGCGCTCGCGTCCGGACGGCGTCTGAAGGCGGAGCGAAGTGATGGGCCTCAATCTGTCCGCGATCGCCGTTCGCGAACGCGCCGTCACCCTGTTCTTCATCCTCCTGCTGGTGGCTGCCGGGGCCTATGCCTTCGTCAAGCTCGGTCGCGCGGAGGACCCGAGCTTCACCATCAAGACCCTGACGGTCACGGCGGCATGGCCGGGCGCGACGGCGCGCGAGATGGAGAATCTCGTCGCCGAGCCGCTGGAGAAACGGCTCCAGGAGCTGACCTGGTACGACCGGGTCGACACGACCACCCGGCCGGGCTTCGCGCTGATGACGCTGACACTGAAGGACAGCACGCCGCCGGCCGCGGTGCAGGAGGAATTCTATCAGGCCCGCAAGAAGCTCGGCGACGAGGCCCGCACCCTGCCGCCGGGCGTGTTCGGCCCGTTCGTGAACGACGAATACGCCGATGTGAGCTTCGCCCTCTATGCCCTCAAGGCGAAGGGCATGCCGATGCGCGAGCTGACCCGGCAGGCCGAGGCGATCCGCCAGGACCTCCTGCACGTCGCCGGCGTGAAGAAGATCAACATCCTCGGCGAGCGCCCCGAGCAGATCTTCGTCGAGTTCTCCTTCGACAAGCTGGCGACCCTCGGCGTGTCGGCGCAGGACATCGTTGCCGCCCTGCAGCGTCAGAACGGCGTCACCCCGTCAGGCTCGATCGACACGGAGGGGCCGCAGGTCTTCATCCGGGTGGACGGCGCCTATGACGGCGTTCAGGCGATCGCCGACACGCCGATCGCCGCCGCAGGGCGGACGCTGAAGCTCTCCGACATCGCCGAGGTCCGCCGCGGCTACGAGGACCCGCCGACCTACATGATCCGCCATAAGGGCGAGCCGACGATCCTGCTCGCGGCGGTGATGCAGGAGGGCTGGGACGGCCTCGCCCTCGGCCGGGCGCTGGAGGAGCGGACGGCGGGCATCGCGCGGACGCTGCCGCTCGGGATGACGCTCGAGAAGGTGACCGACCAGGCCGTCAACATCACCCATGCCGTCGACGAATTCATGATGAAGTTCGCGATGGCGCTCGGTGTGGTGCTGCTGGTGAGCCTCGTCAGCCTCGGCTGGCGCGTCGGCATCGTCGTCGCCGCCGCCGTGCCGCTGACGCTCGCGGCCGTGTTCCTCATCATGCTGGAGACCGGCCGCTTCTTCGACCGCATCACGCTTGGTGCCCTCATCCTGTCGCTGGGGCTTCTCGTCGACGACGCGATCATCGCCATCGAGGTGATGGTGGTGAAGATGGAAGAGGGCATGGACCGCATCAAGGCGGCCGCCTACGCGTGGAGCCACACGGCGGCGCCGATGCTGTCGGGGACGCTCGTGACGATCGCCGGCTTCCTGCCGGTCGGCTTCGCACCGTCGACGGCCGGCGAATATGCCGGCAACATCTTCTGGGTGGTGGGCTTCGCGCTCATCGTCTCCTGGATCGTCGCGGTGGTCTTCACGCCCTATCTCAGCGTCAAGCTTTTGCCGGCGATCAAGCCGGTGGAAGGCGGCCACGCCGCGATCTACGACACGCCGAACTACCGGCGCCTGCGCCGGCTCATCACGTTCGCCGTACGCCACAAGTTCCTGACCTGCACCATCGTCGGCGTCGCCTTCGCGTTCTCCGTCGTCGGCATGGGCGGCGTGAAGCAGCAGTTCTTTCCCACCTCGGACCGCCCCGAAGTGCTGGTGGAGGTCCGCCTGCCCGAAGGCTCCAGCATCGAGACGACGACCGCCGCGGTCGAAAAGCTCGAGGCGTGGCTCGACCGGCAGCCGGAAGCGGAGATCGTGACGAGCTACATCGGCCAGGGCGCGCCGCGGTTCTACCTCGCGCTGTCGCCGGAGTTGCCCGACCCCGCCTTCGCCAAGATCGTCGTGCTGACGCCCGACGCCGAGGCGCGCGAAGCCCTGAAGCAACGGCTCCGCGCGGCGGTGGCCGACGGGCTCGCGCCCGAGGCCTTCGTGCGCGTCACACAGTTCGTCTTCGGCCCTCCCTCGGTCTTCCCGGTCGAGTTCCGGATCCTCGGGCCCGATCCCGCCGAGCTCTAAACCATTTCGGAGAAGGCCCTCGAGATCATGAGGACCGTTCCCGACGTTCGGGAGGCCAATCGCGACTGGGGAAATCGCACCCCTGTCGTCCGCTTCGTCCCGGATCAGGACCGGCTGAACCTCATCGGCCTGTCGGCGGCCGAAGTGGGCCAGCAGCTTCAGTTCCTCCTCACCGGCATTCCCGTCACCGCGGTCCGCGAGGACATCCGCAACGTCTCGGTCGTGGCGCGCAGCGCCGGCGACGAGCGCATGGACCCGGCGCGCCTGCCGGATTTCTCGCTGATGACGCGGGATGGCCGGCAGGTCCCGCTCGACCAGATCGGCCGCTCGGAAATCCGCCTGGAAGAGCCGATCCTCAAGCGTCGCGACCGCGTCCCGGTCATCACCGTCCGCTCGGACATCAACGAGGCGACGCAGCCTCCGGAGGTGTCCAAGGCGGTGATGGTGGCGCTCGAGCCCCTGATCGCGTCGCTGCCGCCCGGTTATCGCATCGAGATGGGGGGATCGATCGAGGAGGCCACGAAGGCCAATGCGGCGCTGGCGACGGTCTTCCCGATCATGATCGCCGCCACGCTGATCATCATCATGCTGCAGGTCCGGTCCTTCTCGATGCTGGGGATGGTCCTGCTGACGGCGCCGCTCGGCCTCGTCGGCGTCGTCCCGGCCCTCATTGCCTTCAACCAGCCCTTCGGGTTCAACGCCATCCTCGGCCTGATCGGGCTTGCCGGCATCCTGATGCGGAACACGCTCATCCTGACGGAGCAGATCAAGGAGAACCGCGCGGCCGGGCTCGACGACTACCATGCGGTCGTCGAGGCGACCGTGCAGCGCACGCGGCCCGTCATCCTGACCGCACTCGCCGCGGTGCTGGCCTTCATTCCCCTCACGCACTCGGTCTTCTGGGGATCGATGGCCTACACGCTGATCGGCGGCACCGCCGTCGGCACGGTGTTGATCCTGCTGTTCCTGCCGGCCCTCTACGCGACGTGGTTCCGCATCAGGCCGACGGCCGATGTGGCTCATGACGTCAACGCGTCGACACCGGCCTCTCAAGCCGCCATGGCTGCGGCTGCCTGGGCAGACGGCCGGAGCCCGGGGTCGTCACCCGGCGTGGCGCGGTGACGGCCCGATCCGTCAGAGCGCGCTCGGCTCGAGGGAGAAGATCACCGTCACCTCCGCCGACAGCTCGACCGAGCCCGCTTCCACCGGTGCGGCGGGTGCGGCTTCCGCGGCCATCCGCATCATCGGGCGGGGCGCCATCTCCGCCGACATCTCGGAGATCGCCAGCACGCGGCCGGTCTTGACGTTGGCGGCGGCGGCGAAGAGGTCCGCCTTGCGGCGGGCGTCGCGCACGGCGCCCTCGCGCGCCTGGTCGCGCAGGATGGTGTCGTCCTCGATGGTGAAGGCAACGCCGTCGATCTGGTTGGCGCCGGCGCGGACGGCGGCGTCGAGGAGTTCGCCGAGCCTGGCGACCTCCCGTACCCGCACCGAGACGCCGTTGCGCACGGTGTAGCCGGCGATGCGCGGCGGCGCGTCGTCGTCGGTTCGGTCGGCATAGCGCGGGTAGACCGAGAAGCCGGAGGTCTGCACGTCGGCGGGCGCGACGCCGGCCGCCTTCACCGCGTCGATCAGCCGGGTGGTGTCGGTGGAGTTGCCGGTGAGCGCGGCGCCGGCGGTGTCGGCGTCGGTCACCACCGACAGCGTCACCATCGCCGTGTCCGGCGCCCCGGAGACGGTGGCCGAGCCGGTGACGACGATGCGTCCGTCCGCCGGCAGGATCGACAGCTGCTGCGCCTCGGCCCGGTCGTAGGCCACGGGGGCGAGGAGGACGCCGGCGAACAGGGCGGCAGCGAGGGCGGCGGCGGGTCCGCGGCGGCAGGTCGTCATCGTGTCGTCTCCTCGGCTGTCGACATCGGCGCTTTGTGCCGGCGCGAGCCCGACGGGTCCCACGCCATTGCGACCGCAATACGACGTGCTATAGCGCTGCCACGCGCCACGCGCGGGCCCGTAGCTCAATGGTTAGAGCCGGCCGCTCATAACGGTCTGGTTGCAGGTTCGAGTCCTGCCGGGCCCACCATCCGCAAAGGCCACCTGGTGCCCCGTTGGTCTCAGGGGCCGCATTGACGGCAATGGAACGACGCTCCGTAGCGGGCCTTCAGACGATAGCGATCCCGGGGCACCTGACGGCCCCGGCCCGTCGGAAGAAGCGGCAGCATACGGGAATGACAACACGCAATCCCTGTGTATTGCCGATCGTCTCGCCGCTCGACGGCCAAGACGCAGTGATCTGGTCGCGATAGCTGGAAAATGAAGTGATATTCTTGAAGAATACGTGATAGAAGACATATAAAATGTATCGATTATTTGGACAAAGCGTGCCTGAAAACAAGATATAATTGCTACAATAATATTGCAAAAAGCGAATGTTTATTGTTATCAGCAATTTCAAATGGTATATAATTATCCGACATGTGATGAATAAAAGTCAAACTAAACGATTCAATATTACTGAAACTTCATCACTTCAATATTGAAATTGATGATGAAATCCATTAAGAACATGGTTGTGGAGTTGATAAATTGACAAAATACTGATGGTACGGGTGCGCCGATGATCGAGAGCGTTGAGCCTGCGGATGCAAGGCCCCGGCCTTGACCGGGATCGTCGTGACGAAGCCGTGGCAGCCCGTGGTGGCGATCGCAGTGGTGAGCGCCGGGTTCGTCCTCGTCGATGTTCCGGCCGCGACGTGGCTGACAACCGCAACAATGAGCTTGGCGTCGGGTGTCGCGGCTCTCGCATTGATGGCGACGGCGGCCATCCTCAGCGGGCGCTGGGCGTGGGTGGAGGGGTTCTTCGGAGGGCTGGACCGGGTCTATGAGGCCCACAAGTGGTTGGCGATTTCAGCACTTTGCCTCGCCTCGGTGCACCTGTTGTTCAAGGCAGGCATTGGCCAGTGGGAGACGGCGTCGATCCTCGCGCTGCCTGGCGAGTGGACCCGGTTTGTCAGGCAGGCGAGTTTTGTCGGCCTGATGCTGATCGTGATGTTGTCGCTCAATCGCAATGTTCCCTACAGCGCCTGGCGATGGTGGCATCGCTTGTCGGGACCGCTTTTCCTGATCGTCGTGCTGCACTGGGTCAGCATCAAGTCTCCGCTGCCATTGGTCAGCCCAGCCGGGATATGGCTCGGCGTACTGAGCGGCCTGGGCGTCGGAGCCGCAGTCTACAAGCTGTTGCTGTATCCGGTCATCGCGAACCACGCGGAATACAGGGTTGTCGGCGTCACCAAGGGACCCGCTGCTGCACAGGTCGAACTTGAACCGACTGGGCGGGGGATATCCTTCCGACCGGGGCAGTTCGGCTTTCTCAGGATGAAGGTCGACGGTCTCCGCGAGTCCCATCCGTTCACGATTGCTGCTGCCGAAACCCCGTCTGGACAGGTTTCGTTCGTCATTCGCGCACTGGGCGATTACACGCAGAAGCTGATCGCAGATATCCAACCCGATATGCTCGCGGACATCTACGCCCCCTACGGCCGCTTCGAGCGCTCACCGGCCGCTGCGCGGGAAATCTGGGTGGGCGGAGGTGTTGGTATTTCACCCTTCGTGGCCTGGCTGCAGGACAAGAACGCGGAACAGGACAAGCGCGTCAGTCTCTTCTATTTCTATACACCGGGCAGGGCGTTCCCGGAGATCGACGCTCTGCGGGATTTGGCTGCTCAGAAGGGCGTTGAATTCGTACCGGTGAGCAGCGGTCCCGGCACACCGAGTTTCGTTGAACGCTTCGTGGAGATCATTCGCGAAGATGACCTGGCGAAGCTGGATATCGCCGTCTGCGGGCCCGCGGGCCTGCTGAACCACATCCGCGCGCTGGCAATCGCGAACGGCGTCGAGCCGGGTCAGATTCGGCACGAACTGTTTGTGTTTCGCTGACCGCCGGTTCACCCGGCGGGATGTGTTTGCGGTTCAGCCCGGCGCACCTGCCGCGGTAGCGCGCCTCCTGCGGGAAGGTGCGGCGCGACCGGTCACGCGCCGCGGCGCAGAGCCTCGACCAAGCCGTCGTCGACATAGTGCGGGCCGTCGAAGAGGTAGAGCGGGTAGCCGCTAAGCGCCGCGAGCTGCGGGGCGATCTCCGCTGCGATGGCCGCCCGGAAGCCACCCTCGGTGTGCGGCCGGAAGGCCTCGATGATCACGCGCAGCCGCCCCAGCCCGAGCTTCTCTGCGAGCGCGTCGGCGTACTCCCGCGCCACCGCCGGTGTGCGCGCATGCACGCCGACGCCGTCCTGGAAGAACACGCCGATGTCGGCCGGCAGCCAGCTGGAAAGCCAGGTCGCCAGCGTGCCGGCGCCGACGTTGGCGCTGTCGTAGACGCTGATCCACAGGGGCCGCGGCAGCGGCGCGAGCAGGTCGGCGAGCCGCGGCGCCTCCTGCCAGGTCGGGTCGACCTCGACGGGGAAGTACCAGCCGGTGACGTTGAGCGGCGTCGGCAGGTAGGCGAGGCGCCGCGACAGCGCGGCGAGCCCGGCGATGTCGGCGCGGGCCTCGCGCTCGCCGAAGCGGCCGGCGAGGCCGAGGATCACCTCTCTCGCCCACGGCTCGCGGGCGATGCGGCTCCAGTCCGGCAGCACCGGGACGGTCGGCAGACCGGCGTCGGCGACGAAGGACTGGCCGTCGACGACGATCCATTGCACCAGGAGTTCGCGGGCACCGAGCGCATGCCATTGGCCGGCGATGCCGACGGTGGCATTGTCCGGCTGCCAGACGATGCCGTCGACGAGCGGCGGCGGCACCTCCGGCCGCGACGTCCGCCAGAGCACCGCGCCGCCGGCCCCGGCCGCAAGCGCCCCGGCCGTGAGCGACCCCGCCACCAGCCGGCGCGAGGGCCGTCGCGGCGCCGCTGCGGCGCCCGGCTGCGGGTCGGGGCTCAGTAGGACACCGTCATGCCGGCGAACAGGCCGCGGGCACGATTGTCGCCGGCGAGCCTGAACCGGTACTGCACGTTCATGTCCACATAGGAGCGCGGCGCCGCGTACTTGTCCTCGCGGAACCAGTAGCGCAGTGCGAAGCCCGGCCCCGTGCCGAGCGCGCCGGGATCGGCGAAGCTCGAATCGTAGCTGCCGCCGAGCGCCAGGAACGGCGTCGCCACCAGCTTGTCGCTGATCGCATCGAGGCGGAAGCTCTCGCCGACGCGCCCCTCGAACACCGCGACGTTCTGGGCGGTCTCGAAGAAGCGGTCGGCCTCGCCGTAGACCTGCCAGGTCGTCCAGTGCGGATCGACGACGTTGAGGTCGGTGCCTTCGCCGGCCGAGAAGGCGGCGCGGGCGAGCCAGTCCTCGCGCGAGGCCGAGCCGAGCTTCACGAGCCGCGCGCCCTCGAAGATGAGGTTCCAGTCCGAGAACGGCTTCCAGCGCACGCCGACGAGGCCCTGCAGCGTCTCCGGCCCGGTCCGGCCGCCGCGCTCGTCGTAGATCGTCTGGAAGGCGCGGGCGAAGACCTCCACCAGGGCGCCGTTGCGGTAGCCGATCTCCGGCGGCCGCCAGTAGACCTCGGCACCGATCTGCCCGACGTTGCGCCCGCCGCTCGGCGTCGGCGCCGTCGTCGAGCTCGGCGCCACCCCGACGGCGCCGTAGGTGACCGTCAGATAGGCGCCCCAGGTGCGGGTGATGTCGGCCACCTCGCGACGCAGGCCGAACTTGTACTGCGGGTCGAGCTCGATCTCGCCCGCGTCCGCCGCGTCGATGCCGGCCTTGAAGAACTCCACGGCTTCCGCGTTGCGGAAGCGCCGCTTGGCGGCATAGGCGGCGTCGAGATAGGCGCGGCCCTTCAACTCGCCCGCAGCCTCCGCCTTCTCGTAGTAGGGGAGCGCGAGTTCATCGTCGCCGACGCCGCTCGCGAGATAGGCGATGTCGAGGTCGGAGGCTCCGGCGAGCGAGCCGTCGGCGAGCGCCTCGGTCAGCAGCACGCGGGCCTCCTCCCGCCGGCCGAGCTCGCTCATCAGGGCGATGACGGTGCGGGTGGCGAGTGTCCGCTCGGTCGCGCCGGGGGCGAGGCGGCGGGCGGTCTCGAAGGCGGCGAGCGCCTCTTCCTTTCGATCCAGCGCGAGCAGCGCGAAGCCGATGCGCGAGGCGACGGCGTAGCTGGTCTCGCCGGCGAGCGGCCCCAGCAGATCTAGGGCCGCTTGTGGCTGGTTCGCCGCCATCGCGGCATCGGCGGCGGCGAGCCGCAGCGTGCGCGCCTCGCCAGGCCGCGTCGGCCCAAGCCGCAGCGCCGCCTGGAAATCGGCGAGCGCGCCGGCGGCATCGCCGCGCTGCAGGCGCAGATTGCCGCGCTGGGTGAACAGCGAGACGGTCGGCCGGCGCGAGAGCAGCTCTGTCAGGATAGCCTCCGCCTCGCTGGTTCGCCCGGCGGCGAGCGCAGCATCCGCGAGCGCGAGCCGCAGCGTCCACGCCTCCGGCGATCCCGCCGGCAGGAGCCGCAGCGCGGCCGCGAAGTCGTCGGCCGCCGCACCATGGCGGCCGAGGGCCTGGCGGAGGTAGCCGCGCTGCGTCAGAAGCGCGGCGTCCGGCCGTGCGGCGAGCAGGGCCGACAGCACCGTCTCAGCCTCGGCCTTGCGGCCCGCTGCGGAGAGCGCGTCGGCGAGCAGCAGCCGATACTCGCGCCGGTCGGGGGCGAGGCGGACGGCGGCGCGTGCCCGCTCCACCGCCGTCGAAGCGCGCCCGGCGGCGAGCGCCTTGAAGGCGGCGTCGGCCTCGACGAAGGCGGGATCGGTGGTCGAGGGCGCGCCGCCGATGGCGTCGCGGTAATCGAGGCTGTCCCACGACCGCCGATCGGCCCGGAAGGCGAGCCGCTCGCTGATGGTCGCCAGCCGGTCGGCGATGCGCGGGTCGCCCACATCGGCGATGCGAGCCTCCGCGGTGGCGGTGGCGAGGTCGTCGGCGGCGATCAGCGCATCGACGAGTTGCACGCGCAGCTGCTCCGAATCCGGCCGCTGTCGGAGCGCCTCGCGCAACAGCGAGACGGCGGTGGTGAAATCACCCGCAGCGACGGCCTCGTAGGCGCGGGTGGCGAGCGCGAGCGGCGGGCCCGATAGCGGAAGCTCGATCGTCTCCTGCGCGCCGGCGCCGAACGGCATCGCCAGCGCGAGCGCAAGCAGCAGAGAGGCCGACGGAATCCGAATCCGTCGAGCCCGTCGTGGCGGAGGCGCAGCGCGCCCGCCGAACAACGCCCGCACCATCCCAAACCCTTCGACGCTGGGGCCGCCCTGTCGCGGCTTCCGGTCGGCTCGTCTTGGTTGTTGTTCGAGCCGCCGCCTTCCCGTCGATTCTCACTGATTCGTCGCGTTTCGCCGAGCCCGGCGTGACCCGCGCCGCAAAGAAAATCGCCGCGCCGGCGTCGCCGCTCAGGCGGCGGCGCGCTGCTGCAGCGTCAGGGCCTCGGCGAGGGAAGCGGCCGACAGCACGCCGGCTTGCACGAGGAAATCGCCGATGCGGCCGTGCTGCTCCGGCCGGTAGAGCGCCATCGCCTTGTCGAAGGCGGCGCGGTCGATCAGCCGGTGCTCGATCAGCACGTCGCCGAGCAGCGGCATGGTGCGACCGGTTGCGACCTCGTCGAGGGCGGTTTCGTCACCGCGCAGGACGCGCAGGCCGGCGGCGATCTCGCTCTCGCGCGCGATCACCTGAACCGGTTCGTGGCCGAGGCTCGCCGTCAGGTCGGCCAGCGGCTGCGGTCGCAACGGCGAAGCGGTGGCGAGGACGATCCGCCCGTCCTCGCTGCGCCCGGCCGCCAGCACCCGATAGCGGACGGCGTCGTCGAGCGGCAGGTCGCCGGCATGCGCGCCCAACAGGTCGGCCGTTAGCGCCATCCGTCCAAGGCCGGCCTGCACGGCGATCGCCTCGGCGAGCGTCTCCTCGTCGAGCCAGCCGTTGATGACCAGGATGCGGCCGAGCGGCAGGTCGCGCCGGCTCTGCTCCTCGAGTGCCGCCGACAGCCGGCCCTCGTCCACCACCTGCCAGGAGGTGAGGAGTTCGCCGAGCCGCCGCCGCCGCTTCTCCAGCACCTCCTCGGATGGGAAGTCGTGGGCCGTCTTGTCCCAGGCGATGCGCGTGCCGAACAGGAGGTGGCCGATGAACAGCTTCCACGCCCGCGCAGCCGCCATGAAGTTCACGAAGTTGGCGACGATCATGCGCGGGATCGACAAGAGCCCGTGCTCCCATCCGTAGATGCGCGCCACGAAGTAGAAGCGCTGCACCGCGCGCAGGGCGAGCGCGATGGCGTTCGCCACGAGCAGCCAGGCGAAGACGCTGTCGGGCTCGAACAGTGGCGGATAGCGGATGTACCAGACGCCCGCCACCGCCAGGAAATAGAAGGCGACGAGGTTGAAGGCGATCAGGTAGCCGGCGATGTTGATGAACTGGGTGAAGATGCCCTTGCGGTCGCGGAACAAGAGGTAGCGGGCCGCCAGCGAGCCCGTCCAGCCGATCTGCTGCCAGCTCTGCAGGCCGATGCCGACCGTCCAGCGCGCCTTCTGGCGATAGGCGGCGCGGAAGGAGTTCGGGAAATACTCGCGCACGCACAGCGGCATGCGGATGCGCACCTCGCGCTCGGGCCCGAAATTGAACAGGAACCGCCGCCGCGTCGAGAACTCCACCGGAAAGCGAGCGAAGATCGAGGTCATGCCGGCGCGCGAGAGGCGCTCGCCGATGTCGTAGTCCTCGGTCAGGGTGTCGGTGTTAAAGGGCTGGTTGTCGGTCTCGGCGGCGAGCGTCATCAGCGCCCGCCGCGAGAAGCAGGTGCCGACGCCGGCCGAGGGCACGACGCCGGCGAGGCTCTCGCGGACGACGAGGTCCTTGGCGTGCCACTCGGCGAACTCGTCCATGTAGGTGCCGGCGACCATCTCGAACCAGTCGCGGTCGAGCGAGACGACGGGGATCTGGATGAGGTCCTTGCGCGGCAGCAGGTAGTTGAAGAACTTCAGCTCGAGCGGGTGCAGCACGTCTTCGCTGTCGTGCAGCACCATGCCGGCGAACTGCACGCCGGTGCGCTTCTCGTGGTGCAGGATCGCCTGGACGATCCAGTTCAGGCAGTCGGCCTTGCAGGTCGGACCGGGGTGGGGCACCTCGACCCGCACCAGCTGTTTGAAGCGCCGCAGCATGCGGTCGACCTCGCCGATCGTCGCGGAGTCGTTGACGTAGGTGCCGACGAAGACGACGTAGTTCCGGTACTCGAGTACCGAGACCATGCTCTCCAGCATGGCGGCGATGACGTCGGATTCGAGCCACGCCGGCACCATGATCGCCATCGGCTGCTCGGTGCGGGCGCGCAGCTGCTCGGCGCTGAGCGGCTTGTATTTCCGCTTCACCGTCAGCGTCCGCCACGTCTCCCGTGTCCAGAACCAGGCGTCGATGAACAGGTCGTCGATCGACGAGATCAGGATCAGCACGGCGACGAGCAGCGCCGCCCGTTCGAGCCAGGTCTGGTACTCGGCGATCAGATAGGGCCAGAACAGCTCCACGGCGGCTGGTCCCGCGTCAGCCCTGGCCCTTGCGGGCCTTGCGCCGGGCAACCGCCGCGCGGATCAGGAGCAGCACGAACAGCAGCACCGCGACGGTGGCGATCGGCACCGCCCAGCCCATCTGCGTGCCCCCCGGCAGCGCCCGCACGATCGGCTGCAGCTCCTCCGGCAGCCAGGCGCTGATGTCGGTGGCGCCGGGTAGCAGCCCCGGCTGCGGCCCGCCGATCTCCAGGGTGCGGTTTCCGCTCACCTCGGCGAGCACGCCGGCGGGGCCGACGACGGCGACGTCGCCGCGCCCGAGGCGGATCGGCTTCTCGAACACCGGTGCCTGCTGGCCGACGGTGGCGTAGGCGATGCCGTGCAGCTCGCCGGCGCGCACGACGTCGACGACGCCGATGTCGTCGAGGCCGGAGACGTCGAGGATCGGGCTGCCTGCATTGTTGTCGACGATGAGCCGGCCCGCCTCGGCGCGCGCCTGGCCGCTGAGGCCGGCGACGGTCGCCCCGATGGACAGGAACGGCCGCGTCGGCACGGTGGCGGCGCCGGGCGCCGCGACCACGAGGGTCGCCTTGTCGGCGGCGATGCCGACCGCCTCTGCGATGCCGGTGAGCGTCGCGAGGCTCGCGGGCGCGTCCGACAGCGCGGCCGCCGGCACAATGACGTCGGCGCCGCCGGCATAGCGGGCGATCATGCCGACGAAGTCGTCGGAGGCGGCAACGGCGCCGAGCTGCACGTGGCTCGTCGGCAGCACCGCCGCCGGATAGGCCTGCGGCGTCTCCCGGCAGTGCTCGCCCCCCGGCTGGCGCTGGAAGGTGACGCGCAGCACGTTGGTGGAGGCCAGCGCATAGCTCGGGATGCGGGCGGTGATCCGCTCGGGCCGCCCGTCGGCCGTCAGCATCCTGGCGCCGAGCAGCACGTCGTTCAGGTAGACGGTGGCGACCGGCGCCGTGGCGGTGGCGCCGGGTGCTGCGGCGACGTCGACGACGAGCTGGTCCGGCACGCGGCCGGCGCGGGCGATGGCGCCGAGACCGAAGGTCGCCGTCCAGTCGCCGCGCGCCAGCACCTCGATCGCGCCGGGCGTGCCGCCGAGGTCGCTCAGCGGCAGGATGTCGGCGGCGGGCAGCGCCGGCTCGACGACGCGCGCCACCACGCTGCGCGTCAGCACGATGCGGTGCCAGAGCTGCGCGAACAGGCCGGCCGCCTGCGCGCCCGCTTCCGGAGCCACCGCGATGACCGGCAGGCCGGCGAGGCCGGCGACGCGGATGGCGTCGGCCGTGGCCGGGGCGGTGGCGGAATTCGCCGGCCCGGCACGCCAGTTCGCCAGCGTCGGGGCAGCGGCCGGTGCGTGCGTCGCGATCTCGGCCGCGAGCGCGTCGAACGCGGTGGCGGTGGCAACGGAGAGCGCCGCGTCGGCGACCACGAGGTCGGCCCTCAGCCCGCCGGCGGCGAGTGCCAGGAAGGCCCCCGCCTCGGCATCGCTGGCGAGCACCCGGCTGCCGCCGTCCGCGAGCGCCGCGAAGGCCGGGATCGCCCTGAGCGCCACCGGCACCGTCACGCCGGAGAGGTCGACGGTGTCGCCCTTCGCCGGCAAGGCGGCGAACATCGGTCGCTTGCCGGCGCGCGCCAGCGCGACGCCGATGCGCCACGCGGCATCGTAGGAACGCTCCGCGAGCGTGCGGCCCGCGACGAGCACCACCGGTCGGCTCGGCAGCGCCGTCCAGGCGGTGGCGACGTCGGTGACCGCGGCGCCGTCGAAGGCGTAGGTGAAGCGCGTGCCCGGCCCGATGGCGAGCGCGTTGGCGATCTGGCGCTCGTCCTCGCAGGCGTCGACGGAGACCTGCGACGACCAGGCGAGGCCGAGCTGCAGGAAGCCGCTCGGGCGCGCCTCGCCGTCGACGCCGACGCGCACCGACGCGTCGCCGCTGTCGTTGGTGAAGGCGCGCGCCGAGACCGGGAAGCCGTCGAGCGACATGAGCAGGGTCGAGCGGCCCGGCACGGCGCGCAGGTAGCGGGCGTCAAAGTCGAGGGAGGCGGCCTCGATCGGGATGCCGGCCGGGACCGGCAGGTAGATCTCGCGCCGCGCGTCGATGGAGGCGAGCACGTCCGGCCGGTCGAAGCCGAGTTCACGCAGCGTCACCGTGCGCGTCACCTGGCGGTCGTTGAGGAGGACCGCGAGGGCCGCTGCCGTGGCGTCGCCACCGGATGCGTCCTGCGCCGCAACGGGGACGGCGGTCGCCAGCATAGCAGCGAGGGCGATGGCGGACCGGGCGCCCGGGGCGGTCCGGGCGCGGCGGAGCGTGGAAACGCAGATCATCGAGACTGTTCCTGTCCGGCCGCGGTCGGCCGCGCCTCGGGGCCCGCCGCGGCGGACCCGTCGATGGTGGACTGAGGGTTGAATTCGTCGACCGGCCGGCCGAGCAGGCTGGCGACGATGCGCCCGGCCGCCCGGCCGTCGCCGTAGGGGTTGACGGCGCGCGCAAAGGTAAGGCGCCAGGCTTCGTCGTCGAGGAGGCGGGCCACCTCCGCGACTATGCGGGCGGGATCGGTGCCGACAAGCCGCACGGTGCCGGCCGCGAGCGCCTCCGGCCGCTCCGTCACCTCGCGCATCACCAGCACCGGCCGGCCGAGCGAGGGCGCCTCCTCCTGCACGCCGCCGGAATCGGTCAGCACCACGTCGGCCCGCCGCATCAGGTGGACGAACGGCAGGTAGTCGAGCGGCTCGATCAGGTGGACGTTGGAGAAGCCCGACAGCGCCGCCGTGACCGGTCCGTGGACGTTCGGGTTGAGGTGGACGGGGTAGACGATGTCGAGGTCGTCCCGCCGCGCCAGCGTCGCCAGCGCCGTGCAGATGCCCTCGAAGCCGGCGCCGAAGTTCTCGCGCCGGTGGCCGGTGACGAGGAGCAGCCGGTGCCCCGGCCGCAGGAAGGCGAAGCGCGCGTCGAGCCCGGCGCGGAGCGCCGCGTCGGCGTCGAGCCGGCGCACTGTCTCCTGCAATGCGTCGATGACGGTGTTGCCGGTGACGAGGATGCGGCCGGCGACGCTTTCGGCCTCGAGGTTCGCCTTGGCGGTCGCCGTGGGCGCGAACAGCAGGCCGGCCACGACGTCGACGACGCGGCGGTTGAACTCCTCCGGCCACGGCTGGGAGAGGTCGCGGGTGCGCAGCCCCGCCTCGACGTGGCCGATCGGGACGCGGCGGTGGAAGGCGGCCACCGCCGCCGCCATCGCCGTCGTCGTGTCGCCGTGCACGAGGATGCAGTCCGGCTTCTCGGCGAGGATGACGGGGTCGAGCGCCGTCAGCGTGCGCGCCGTCAGGTCGGACAGTGTCTGGCAGGCCGCCATCAGCGCGAGATCGTGGTCGGGGCGGATGTCGAACAGCGTCAGCACCTGGTCGAGCATCTGCCGATGCTGGCCGGTGACGCAGACGATCGAGTGGACGGCCGGCTCGGCGGCGAGCGCTGACACCACCGGGGCCATCTTCAGGGCCTCGGGTCTCGTCCCGAAGATCGACAGGATGCGGATCAAGATGGACTCGCTTCAGGCCCGCCGGAGGAAAGACAGGGACGGCCGCGCGCAGGGGGGGAGGAAGAGGTGCGGTAAAGGCGAACAGGTCGGCGCGGCGGAAAGAAGGCCGCACTGTGCGGGCCCATGCGGCACTCGCGTCATGTTCACAAGTGTCTTCCTCCTTTGAGGAAGACGAACAGCTGCAGGACCGGCCGTCCCGCGCCCCGCTTCCTCGTGGCCGCACCCCCGATGCATCCCCCGATGCATGCGGCGTCGCGCGGCCTACGCTCACAGAGCGCGCGAGTTGTCCAGTTACAACCGCGTAACCTGTTCGAGCAGAGGTGGCGATGTTTTGGGTCGCGGTCAGGCCCGGCGCCGCCGCCTGCGCCCGGCACCTCCGCCTGTCGGATCGCATCCGCCCCGATCGTCCTCCGCCGGAAGGCCGCCGACCACGCCGTCCGGCCGGCCAAACGACGAGGAGGAAAATCATGACCGACCGCAGCACCATTCTGGCGACCCTCGACCAGGGCTTCGCCGCCATCGCCGCCGGGGACGCCGAGGCGGCGGTGGCGGGGTTCGCACCGGACGTCGTCGCCTTCGAGCTGCAGCCGCCGCTGGAATTCTCCGGCGACGAGGCGCGCGACCCGGACGGCCTGCGGGCGTGGTTTGCCACCTGGCAGGCGCCACCAACGATCGCCCTGCGCGATCCCCGCGTCGAAATCGAGGGCCCCCTCGCGGTCGTCTACGGCCTCGCCAACATGCGGGGGCGGAAGACTGACGGGGCCGACATCGACCTCTGGTACCGGGCGACGTTCGTGCTGCGCGACGGCAAGGGGGCTTGGCAGATGATCCACACCCACACCTCGGTGCCGTTCCGCATGGACGGCAGCGAGACGGCGGCGCTCGACCTCAGGCCCTGACGGCGTCGGGGCGGCGCGCTCAGGCGTCGGGATCGTCGCCGGGCTTGCGGTTGAGCGCGTCGGCCAGCGCCTCGATGCGGACGGCGGCCGCCTCGAGGCGGTGGGCGACGTCGTGCTCGATCTCGTCGGTGCGGGAGAGCACGGTGTCACGGGATTCCTTCATCGCCGCGACCTCCGCCTGGGCCGCCTGCAGGCGGCGCTCGGCCTCCGACAGCTGGTCGGTCATCATGATGCCGGCCATGACGACGAGGCGCTGGTCGCCGATCTCGCCGAAGCTGCCGCGCAGCTGCGAGATCGCCGCGTCGAAGCGGCGGGCGAGGCCGGACAGCCGGTCCTCCTCGCCGTCGTCGCACGCCATGCGGAACGTGCGTCCGTTGATGGTGACGCTCACCTGCGCCATGTCGTCACCCGCGCCTTCCCGTCATGCCGGTCACCCGCCGTGCCTTTCCAGCACCGCGCGGATCGATTCCATCGCCGCGACGAGGCGCCGGGAGACCTCCCGGTTCGCTTCCTCGAGACGCGCCGAGCGGGCGGCCGACTGGTCGAGATCAAGCGCCAGCTTCGAGCGGTCCTCGCCGAGCCGCTGCAGTTCCATCTCCAGCGCCCCCAGCGAACGGTCGACGTCGAGCCGGCGCGCCACCGACACCTCGAGCCGTCCGATCGCCTGATCGAGCCTCGCCAGCGAGGCCTCGACGCTCCGTCGCTCCGCCATCGTCCGATCCCGCCGGCCCTCTCGCGGCGCGCGCCCGCCGAGCCCTCTTTGCGCCATGCCCCGATTCGGGGCCTTTCCGGACCTTAACGGTCCACCCCCCGGCGGTCGAGACGTGCGCCGCGGCGGCCCCTCGATCGGTCTTTCGCACCTGCTCCACGCGATGCCGCACCGCACGGCGACGGCGTGCCGCGCCGCCACAACCGCCGCGTTTGGCCCCCTCGCGTTGACAGCCGGGGTCTGGCTGCTAAGCAGTGCGACCGATCTTCGCCGGCGTCTGCGAGGGCGTCCGGCCGGGGTGGCGCGCCGCGGACACGAGCGGTTTGGCGACGACGCAGACGACTCTCGTCACGGACGGCTTCCGGAACAGACGGCTTCCAGAACAGACGGGCTCGCATGATCGACAGCGACAAGCACAAGCGGATGGCCGATGCGCTCCGCGTCCTCGCCATCGACGCCGTCGAGGCCGCCAAGTCCGGCCATCCCGGCCTGCCGATGGGCGCTGCCGATATCGCTACGGTGCTCTACGGGCATGTGCTGAAGTTCGACCCGACGGCGCCGCACTGGCCCGACCGCGACCGCTTCGTACTGTCGGCTGGCCACGGCTCGATGTTGCTCTACGCGCTGCTGCACCTCACCGGCTACGAAGACTTTCCGATCGCCGAGCTAAAGCGGTTTCGCCAGCTCGGCGCGCGCGCCGCCGGTCATCCGGAATACGGCCACGGCGCCGGCATCGAGACCACCACCGGCCCGCTCGGCCAGGGCATCGCCACCGCCGTCGGCATGGCGCTCGCCGAGCGGCTGATGAACGCCCGCTTCGGTGACGACCTCGTCGACCACCGCACCTACGTGCTCGCCTCCGACGGCGACCTCATGGAGGGCATCAGCCACGAGGCGATCTCGATCGCCGGCCACCTCCGGCTCTCCCGCCTGATCGTCCTCTATGACGACAACGGCATCTCCATCGACGGGCCGCTCGCCCTCACCGAGACCGGAGATGCGGTGCGCCGCTTCGAGGCGGCCGGCTGGGACGCGGTGCGCGTCGACGGGCACGACCCGGCGGCCATCCTGCGCGCGCTCGAGGCCGCCCACGACAACGACAAGCCGACGATGATCGCCTGCAAGACGGTGATCGGCTTCGGCGCCCCGAAGAAGGCCGGCACCTCGTCCGCCCACGGCTCGCCGCTCGGCGCCGCCGAGGCGGCGGCCGCGCGCGCCGCCTACGGCTGGACGGCGGAGCCCTTCGACGTGCCGGCGGACGTGCGCGACGGCTGGCGGATCAGCGCGCTCCGCGCCGGCCTCGGCCGCAAGGAGTGGGAGAAGCGCTACCGCGCGCTGCCGCCGGAGGAGCGCGCCGAGTTCGACCGCCGCGTCCGTGGCGACCTGCCGAACGGCTTCGACGAAGCCATCCGCGCCTACAAGCGCCGCCTCGTCTCCGACCGCCCGACGGTCGCCACCCGCAAGGCATCCGAGATGGCGCTCGACGTCATCAACGCCGTCGTCCCCGAGACGATCGGCGGCTCCGCCGACCTCACCGGCTCCGTCAACACCCGCAGCACCGGCATGGTGGCGGTGACGCCGGAGGATTTCTCCGGCCGCTTCGTCCACTGGGGCATCCGCGAGCACGGCATGGCGGCGGCGATGAACGGCATGGCGCTGCACGGCGGCGTCATCCCCTATGCCGGCACCTTCCTGGTGTTCTCCGACTATTGCCGCCCGGCGATCCGCCTCTCGGCGCTGATGGGCGTGCGCGTCGTCTACGTGATGACGCACGACAGTATCGGCCTCGGCGAGGACGGCCCGACCCACCAGCCGGTCGAGCATCTCGCCGCCTTGCGGGCGATCCCCAATCTCCTGGTGATGCGTCCGGCCGACGTCGTCGAGACGGCGGAGTGCTGGCAGATCGCACTGGAGAGCCGCACCACGCCGAGCGTGCTGGTGTTGTCGCGGCAGAACCTGCCGACGGTGCGCACCCGCCACGAGGACGCGAACCTCTGCGCCCGCGGCGCCTACGAGCTCGCCGGCGCCGATGGTGACGCCGATGTCAGCCTGTTCGCCACCGGTTCGGAAGTGCAGGTGGCGCTTGCCGCCCGTGACCTCCTGCAGCGCGACGGCGTGGGCGCGCGCGTCGTCTCGGTGCCCTCCTTCGAGCTGTTCGCCCGCCAGTCGGCCGACCATCGCGCCGAGGTGATCGGCACCGCGCCGGTGCGCGTCGGCATCGAGGCGGCGGTGCGCATGGGCTGGGACACGCTGATCGGCACGGACGGCGTCTTCGTCGGCATGAGCGGCTTCGGCGCGAGCGGCCGCATCGAGGATCTCTACCCCCACTTCGGCATTACGGCCGAGCGGGCGGCGGCGCTGGCGCGCGACACGCTCGCGGGCAAGAAGGGCTGACGACGACACCACTTCAGGCCGACAGGCAGCGGCGGATCAACAGCAGGAGGCGACGATGGCGGTGAGGGTTGCGATCAACGGGTTCGGGCGGATCGGCCGCAATGTCCTGAGGGCGATCATCGAGGCGGGCCGGACCGACATCGAGGTGGTCGCGATCAACGATCTCGGCCCGGTCGAGACCAACGCCCACCTGCTGCGCTTCGATTCCGTCCACGGCCGCTTCCCGGGCGTGGTGACGGTCTCCGGAGACACCATCGACGTCGGCCGCGGCCCGATCAAGGTGACGGCGATCAAGGATCCGGCGACCCTGCCGCACGGCGAGCTCGGCGTCGACATCGCCATGGAGTGCACCGGCATCTTCACCGCCCGCGACAAGGCGGCGGCGCACCTGACGGCTGGTGCGAAGCGCGTCATCGTCTCGGCCCCCGCCGACGGCGCCGACCTCACGGTCGTCTACGGCGTCAACCACGACAAGTTGACCAAGGACCACCTCGTCGTCTCCAACGCCTCCTGCACCACCAACTGCCTCGCCCCGGTGGCGATGGTGCTGAACGACGCGATCGGCATCGAGCGCGGCTTCATGACGACGATCCACTCCTACACCGGCGACCAGCCGACGCTCGACACCATGCACAAGGACCTCTACCGGGCCCGCGCCGCCGCCCTGTCGATGATCCCGACCTCGACGGGTGCCGCCAAGGCCGTCGGCCTGGTGCTGCCGGCGCTGAACGGCAAGCTCGACGGCACCGCCATCCGCGTGCCGACGCCGAACGTCTCGGTGGTCGACTTCAAGTTCGTGGCGAAGAAGGCGACCACGAAGGACGAGGTCAACGCGGCGATCAAGGCTGCGGCGGAAGGCCCGCTGAAGGGCATCCTCGGCACAACGTCGCTGCCGAACGTCTCGACCGACTTCAACCACGACAGCCACTCGTCGATCTTCGCCTACGACCAGACCAAGGTGCTCGACGGCACGATGGTCCGCGTCCTGTCGTGGTACGACAACGAGTGGGGCTTCTCGAACCGGATGAGCGACACCGCCGTCGCGATGGCGAAGCTGATCTGAGGGGAGGGGGGCCGATGACCGCCTTCCGCACCCTCGACGACGTCGACCCGCACGGCAAGCGCGTCCTCGTCCGCGTCGATCTCAACGTCCCCGTCAAGGACGGCGCCGTCACCGACGACACCCGCATCACCGCGGTGGCGCCGACCATCACCGAGCTCGCCGACAAGGGCGGCAAGGTTCTGCTGCTGGCCCACTTCGGCCGGCCGAAGGGCGGGCGCGACCCGTCGCAGTCGCTGAAGGTGGTGGTACCGGCCCTCGCCGCCGCGCTCGGCCGCCCCGTCGGCTTCATCGACGACTGCGTCGGCCCGGACGTCGCCGCCGCCGTCGCCAACATGGTGCCGGGCGACGTGCTGCTGCTGGAAAACACCCGCTTCCACGCCGGCGAGGAGAAGAACGACCCGGCCTTCGTCGCGGAACTCGCGGCGAACGGTGACCTCTACGTCAACGACGCCTTCTCCGCCGCCCACCGGGCGCATGCCTCCACCGAGGGACTGGCGCGGGCGCTGCCGGCCTTCGCCGGCCGCAGCATGCAGGCGGAACTCGTCGCCCTCGAGAAGGCGCTCGGCAAGCCCGAGCGCCCGGTCATCGCCATCGTCGGCGGCGCCAAGGTGTCGTCGAAGATCGACCTCCTGGAGAACCTCGTCGGTCGCGTCGACGCGCTCGTCATCGGCGGCGGCATGGCCAACACCTTCCTTGCCGCCCAGGGCAAGGCGGTCGGCAAGTCGCTGTGCGAGCACGACCTCGCCGACACCGCCCGCCGCATCCTGGCGGCGGCCGAGACGGCGGGCTGCACCATCGTGCTGCCGACCGACGCCGTGGTGGCGCGCGAGTTCAAGGCGAATGCGGACAACGAGACGGTCGGCGTCGATGCTGTGCCGGCCGACGCGATGATCCTCGATGCCGGGCCGGCGTCGGTCGACGCGGTCCGCGCCCGCATCGACGGGGCGAAGACGCTCGTCTGGAACGGCCCGCTCGGCGCCTTCGAACTGACGCCGTTCGACGCCGCCACCGTCGCCGCGGCCCGCCACGCGGCCGACCGCACCGATGCCGGGGTGCTGCTCTCGGTCGCCGGCGGCGGCGACACGGTGGCGGCGCTCAACCACGCCGGCGTCGCCGAGCGCTTCTCCTACGTCTCGACGGCGGGAGGGGCGTTCCTCGAGTGGCTGGAGGGCAAGCCGCTGCCGGGCGTCGAGGCGCTCAAGGCCTGACCGGCGCGCCCTCGCGATCGTGTGAGGCGATCGCCTCGCCGAACCTTGCCCTGCCGCGACGGACCGACTACAGCCTGCTGCCAAACGGCGCCGTGCATACACGCGACGTTGATGATCGACCGGAGCAGCAACAGGGGTAGGGACGATGAGTGAACGGCTCGCCGACATCGCCGTCGCCATGGTGGCCGACGGACGGGGCATTCTCGCCGCCGACGAGAGCACCGGCACGATCAAGAGGCGCTTCGATTCGATCCACCTCGAGTCGACCGCCGACAGCCGCCGCGACTATCGCGAGATGCTGTTCCGCGCCGACGACGCCATGCGCAACTACGTCTCCGGCGTCATCCTCTATGACGAGACGATCCGCCAGAAGGCGAAGGACGGCACGCCGTTCGTCGACATCCTGAAGGCCGCCGGCTCGATCCCCGGCATCAAGGTCGACAAGGGCGCGCAGCCGCTCGCCGGCACCCAGGGCGAGCAGATCACCGAGGGCCTCGACGGCCTGCGCGAGCGGCTCGCCGAGTACCACCAGCTCGGCGCCCGCTTCGCCAAGTGGCGCGCCGTCATCGACATCGGCCAGGGCATCCCGACCTACAACGCGCTCGCCGCCAACGCCCATGCGCTCGCCCGCTATGCGGCGCTCTGCCAGGAAGCGCAGATCGTGCCGATCGTCGAGCCGGAGGTGCTGATGGACGGCCCGGTGGCGACCCACGACATCGCCACCTGCTACCGCGTCACCGAGCTCACCCTGAAGCTCGTGTTCGAGCAGCTCTACTTCGCCGGCGTCGACCTCACCGGCATGATCCTGAAGCCCAACATGGTGATCGCCGGCAAGGACAGCCCGACCCAGGCGTCGCCCGAGGAAGTCGCCGAGAAGACCGTGAAGGTCCTGAAGGCGTGCGTGCCGCCGGCGGTGCCGGGCATCGCCTTCCTGTCGGGCGGCCAGTCTGACGAGGTCGCCACGAAGCACCTGTCGCTGATGAACGAGCTCGGCGGCCCGCTGCCGTGGAAGCTCACCTTCTCCTACGGCCGCGCCCTGCAGGCGGCGGCCCTGAAGGCGTGGGGCGGCAAGCCGGAGAACGTCGCCGCCGGCCAGCGGGCGTTCACGCACCGCTGCCGGATGAACGCGCTCGCCGCCACCGGGCGCTGGTCCGCCGACGCGGAGCGTCATGCGGCGTGAGCAAGCGCGACAGCAACCGCAGGAGCGCGGGCGCGGACAAGCCCGCGCGCTCCCGGCTCGTGCTGGTGACGCCGGACACCGGCGACATCGGCGTGCTTGCCGACGACCTGCGGCTGGCGCTGTCGGGCGGTGACGTCGCCGCCGTGCTGATAGGCAGGGCCGGCAGCGACGCCGACCGGCAGTCCGCCGCCGAGCGCCTCGTGCCGATCGCCCAGGGTGCCGGCGCTGCGGCCGTGGTGATCGGCGACACCCGCGCTGCTGGCCGCTCCAAGGCCGACGGCCTGCATCTCGACCTCGGCGCCGGCGAGGACGACGCCGCCTTGCCGGCTGCCGACGAGGACGACGCGGCTGGCGAGGCCGATGCGGAAGACGACGGGGACGACGACGAGGCGCCGTCGCGCGGCGATCCGGTCACCGCCGAGATCGCCGAGATGGTGGGGCGCTTCAAGGGCAAGATCGTCGGCGTCGGCGGGGTGCGCACCCGGCACGCCGCGATGGCCGCCGCGGAAGCCGACGCCGCCTATGTGCTGTTCGGCCTCCTCGAGCGCCCCGACGCCGACGTCACGCACCACAAGACGCTCACCTTCGCCGACTGGTGGGTGCCACTATTCGAGGTGCCGTGCATCGCGCTTGCCGGCGCGACGCGGGACGCCGTCGCCGAGGCCGCATCAACCGGCGCCGAGTTCGTTGCCGTGCGCACGTTCGTCTGGACCCATCCCGAGGGCCCCGCCGCCGGCGTCGCGGAGGCCAACACCGTGCTCGACGAGGCCTTCGCCGCCCGTTCGGCCGAGGCGTGAGACGACGGCGGCCGGCGCTCCGCCCCGTTGTCGCCACGATGGCCGACACCATCGCGCCCATGCAGTCCGATCCTTCGCCTCCGCCCAGCGCGCCCGTCGCCGATCCCACCCCTTCCGGCCGAGGCCCCGCCCGGGCCGGGCGCCCCGCGGCGCGATCGCGCGCGAGCGTCCTGCGGGCCGTGACGGCGCCGGCGCTCGCCCTGGCGCTCGCGCTCTCGTCGGGCTTGCCGGCCCATTCAGTACCGCCACCCGCCCGTGGTGCGCCGACGCTGCAGCCGGCGGTCGCTGCGCCGGCGGAGGCGCCCGTCGCTGCGCCGTCCGCCACCGTCCTGAAGCCGCCGCGCAAGCCGGCCGTCCCGGCCGCGACCGTCGCGGTCGCCCCCGCCGCCCCGGACACGGCGCCCGCGGGGAGTTCACCGCAGACGAGCGACCCGGCACCGGTGGACGACCCGGCCGCCGGCGGCGCGACCGGACCAAGCGACGACGCCGCGCCGGCCGGGGGCGAGGCCGGCGAGAGCGTGGCAGCGGAGAGCGAGGCCGCCCCTCGGACCCCGGCCGCGCCCGATCTCGCCTATGCCGCCTTCGACGACGGCCGCTATCTCGAGGCGCTCGCCTTCGCCACCGACCAGGCGGCGGCCGGCGGCCTTGCCGCCCAGACGCTGCTCGGCCTGCTCTATCAGGACGGGCTCGGCGTGCCGCGCAACGCCACGACGGCGGCGAGCTGGTTCGAGCTCGCGGTCGGCCGCGGCGACCGCGAGGCGGCCTTCCTGCTCGGCCTGCTCTATCTCGCCGGCGACGGCGTGCCGCGTGACCACAAGCGGGCCGCCGAGCTGTTCGAGATGGCGGCGGCGAAGGGGCAGGCCTCGGCGGCCTTCAATCTCGGCACGCTGACGCTCGAGGGGAAGGCGGTACCGCCCGATCCCGTCGCCGCGGCGCGCCTGTTCCGCCAGGCGGCCGAGGCCGGCAACGCCGACGCCCAGTATGCCATGGCCGTGCTGCACCAGACCGGGCGTGGCGCTCCCCGGGACGACCATCTCGCCTCGTTCTGGTTCGGCCGCGCCGCCCGCAACGGCCATACCGACGCCCAGCTCGAATACGGCATCCGCCTGTTCAACGGCGTCGGCCTCGTCGCTGACGAACACCAGGCGGTGATCTTCCTCGCGCGCGCCGCCCAGGCCGGCAGCCCGGTGGCGATGAACCGCCTCGCCCGCGCGCTGGCACGCGGCCGCGGCGTCGCCGAGAGCGCGGTCGAGGCGGCGAAATGGCACCTCATCGCCCGCCGCCGCGGCATCGCCGACGCCTGGCTCGACGACTACTACCTCCGCCAGCCGACGGAGGTGCGCCATCGCGCCATGGACGCCGCCGCGCTCTGGTGGACCGGCCGCTGATCCACCGCCGCCGCCGCCGGCCGTGCGGCGGCGCCGGGGGTTGCGTGCGGTCCGCGAGTGTGGTGCTTGACGCGGACCCACACCCCTTTCCGCATGGATGATCCCCCGATGGCCCGTTCGGCGATCCTCAACGTCATGGTCTCCGCCGCCACCAAGGCCGGCCGCGGCCTGGTGCGCGACTTCAACGAGGTCGAGAACCTGCAGGTCTCGCGCAAGGGCCCGGGCGACTTCGTCTCCCTCGCCGACAAGAAGGCCGAGACCACCATCAAGACTGAGCTCCTGAAGGCGCGACCGGGCTATGGCTTCATCGGCGAGGAGGGCGGCGCGGAGGAGGGCACCGACGGCCAGCACCGCTGGATCGTCGATCCGCTCGACGGCACCACCAACTTCCTGCACGGCATCCCGCTGTTCGCCGTCTCGATCGCGCTCGAGCGCCAGGGCGTGCTCGTCGCCGGCGTCGTCTACAACCCGGTGATGGACGAACTCTACGTCGCCGAGCGCGGCGGTGGCGCCTTCCTCAACGACCGCCGCCTGCGCGTCGCCCAGCGCCGCGACTTCGACGACTGCGTCGTCGCCACCGGCCTGCCCAATCTCGGCAAGGGCGAGCACGGCCGGGCGCTGCGCGAGCTCGGCGGCGTCATGCTGCAGGCCGCTGCCGTCCGCCGCTGCGGCTCGGCCGCCCTCGACCTCGCCTGGACGGCGTCCGGCCGCTTCGACGCCTACTGGGAACACGGGCTGCAGTCGTGGGACATCGCCGCCGGCGTTCTCCTGGTGCGGGAAGCGGGCGGCTTCGTCACCGACGCCAAGGGCGGCGAGACGATGCTGGAGACCGGCTCGGTGGTGGCCGGCAACGAGCGCACCCACGCCGAGCTCCTCGCCCACCTGAAGCGCGCGGCGACGGCCTGATGAGCGCTCTGCGCGTTAACCGCCGCGGCAGGACGTCGAACTTTCCTGTTTTTCCGCGCGGTGCGTCGGGCTATTGAGAAGGCCCACGCGACGTGACGACTTCGCACTTCTGACGCTTTCGGCGGTCCATGGCGCGAGACATCGATCCCTACCGGTTGACGAACCCGCAGATCTTCCTGTGGCGGATGGTCGTCTTCCTCGTTCTCGTCGGCTTCGTAGCGGTCATCCTGTACCGCCCGATCCTCACCGCCTTCCAGGCCAACCCGGCGCTCAACGGCCTGATCCTCGGCGTCGCCATCATCGGCATCGTGCTGGCGATCCGCCAGGTGACGCGGCTGTTCCGCGAGATCGCCTGGGTGAAGTCGTTCCGCGCCCAGGGCGACGACCGCGACGTCCGGCGCCCTCCGATCCTGCTCGCCCCGATGGCCACCCTTCTGGGGGACCGCTTCGGCCAGGGGGCACTGTCGGCGCCGGCGCTCAGGGCACTGCTCGATTCGATCGGCTCGCGCCTCGACGAATCCCGCGACATCATGCGCTACCTCACCGGGCTGCTCGTCTTCCTCGGCCTGCTCGGCACCTTCTGGGGCCTGCTCACCACCGTCACGGCGGTGAGCGACACCATCCAGAACCTCAACGTCGGCGGCGGCGATACCGCCGTCGTCTTCGAGGATCTGAAGCGCGGCCTCGCCGAGCCGCTCGGCGGCATGGGCATCGCCTTCTCGTCCTCGCTGTTCGGCCTCACCGGCTCGCTGGTGCTGGGCTTCCTCGACCTGCAGGCGGGGCAAGCGCAGAACCGCTTCTACACCGAGCTCGAGGACTGGCTGTCGAGCCTCACCGAACTCACCCCGGTGGAGGCGGACGAGCGCCAGGGCGTGCCGCCAAGCGACCTCAAGGAGGCCTTCGACCGTATCGCCAAGCTCGTCGGCGAGCAGGGCTCGAGCCGCAACGCCACGGCGGCGATGGCCAACCTCGCCGAGGGCATCCAGGGGCTCGTTCAGCACCTGCGGGCCGAGCGACAAATCATGCGCGACTGGACCGACGGACAGGCCCGCCAGCAGGCGCGCATCGAGGGCTTTCTCGAGAAGCTCGCGGGCGTCGTCGACCGCGAGCGCCAGGACTGAACAGGACGGCCGGACGGGGCGGCTGAGCGGGCGCCGGACCGGCGGCCGTGACCCCAGAGGCCGGGTGGCCCAGGCCGCCCGCACCGGACGAGGCTTGGAAGACGCATGGCGTACTCGTCGACCCGCCGCAGGGACAACCGCGTCGATCAATGGCCGGGCTTCGTCGACGCCCTGGCGACGCTGCTGCTCGTCTTCATCTTCCTCACCTCGCTGTTCATGATCGCGCAGTTCTTCCTGAGCCGCGAAGTGAGCAGCCGCGACACCGTGCTGACCCGCCTCAACGCCCAGATCAGCGAACTCACCGAACTGCTGGCGCTGGAGCGTTCCTCGCGCAGCGACGTCGAGAACACGCTCGCTGCCCTGCAGGCGAGCCTGTCGATCGTCACCGGCGACCGCGAGCGGCTGCAGGGCCTGCTCGACGCCCAGCGCTCCGGCGCCACCGACGCCACCGGCGCCATCACCGGGCTGCAGGGCGAACTCGAGTCCGAGCGCCAGCTCTCCCGCGAGGCGCTGTCGCAGGTCGAGATCCTCAACCAGCAGATCGCCGCCCTCCGCTCGCAGATCGCCTCGCTGGAACAGGCCCTCGGCGCGTCTGAGAAGCGCGACGAGCAGTCCCAGGCGCAGATCGCCGACCTTGGCCGCCGCCTCAACGTGGCGCTGGCCCAGCGCGTCCAGGAGCTGTCGCGCTACCGCTCCGACTTCTTCGGCCGCCTGCGCGACATCCTCGCCGACCGCACCAACATCCGCATCGTCGGCGACCGCTTCGTGTTCTCGTCGGAGGTGCTGTTCCCGTCCGGCTCGGACGAGCTCAACAGCGCCGGGCGTGGCGACCTCGACGAGATCGCCGCCGCCCTTATCGAGCTCGAGGGCCAGATCCCGCCGGAGATCGCCTGGGTGCTGCGCGTCGACGGCCACACCGACGCCCGCCCCGTCTCCGGCGCCGGCCGCTTCCGCTCGAACTGGGACCTGTCGGCGGCGCGCGCCATCGCCGTGGTGCGCTACCTGATCGAGCGCGGCGTCGACCCGGTCCACCTCGTCGCCGCCGGCTTCGGCGAGTTCCAGCCGATCGACCCCGGCACCGGCGACGAGGCGAACGCCCGCAACCGCCGCATCGAGCTGAAGCTCACCGAACGCTGAGCCTTCGCGGCGGCGCCCCCGCAGCCCCGGCCGTCGCGTCTGCCGCGCCTACTCCGCGTCCGGGTCGGACACCGCCATTGCTGCGAAGCCGCGCTCGAGGTCGGCGATGAGGTCGCCCGGATCCTCGAGGCCGATGTGGAAGCGCATCAGCGGGCCGGTGCCGCGCCACGGCACGGCGGTGCGTGCCTCCTCCGGTCGCGCCTTGATGACGAGGCTCTCGAAGCCGCCCCACGAATAGCCCATGCCGAACAGCGTCAGGGTGTCGAGGAAGTGCCGGAGAGCCGCGTCCGACACCGGCGCGAAGTCGGCGCCGAACAGGCCGCTCGCGCCGCTGAAATCGCGCTTCCAGATCGCGTGGCCGGGATCGTCCGGCAGCGCCGGGTGCCGCACGCGCGTCACCTCCGGCCGCGCCGCGAGAAAGCACGCCACCGCAAGCCCGCTCTCCTGGTGGCGGGCGAGCCGCACCGCCATCGTCTTCAGGCCGCGCCAGGCGAGGTAGATGTCGTCGGGCCCGACGTGCAAACCGAGGTTGCGGTGCATGGCGGTGAGGTCGTGGGCCGCCCGCTCGCTCGCCGCCACCGTGCCGATCAGCACGTCCGAGTGGCCGGAGATGTACTTCGTCGCCGCCTGGATCGACAGGTCGACGCCGTGCTCGAGCGGCCGGAAGAACAGCGGCGTCGCCCAGGTGTTGTCCATCAGCACGACGGCGCCGCGGGCGCGGGCGACGGCGGCGAGCGCCGGCACGTCCTGCATCTCGAAGGTGGCGGTGCCGGGCGCCTCCAGCATGACGGCACGGGTGTTCGGCCGGAACAATGCCGCGAGGCCATCGGCGTCGACTTCCGGATCATAGTAGGTGGTCTCGACGCCGAAGCGCTTCAGCACCGTGTCGCAGAGCCGTCGCGTCGGCGCGTAGATGCTGTCGGTGACGAGCAGGTGGTCGCCCGCCGACAGGCACGACATCAGCGCGAGCGACACCGCCGCCAGCCCCGACGGCGCCAGCCGCACCGTCGCCGCGCCTTCGAGCTCGGCGAGCGCGAGTTCGAGCGCGTCGATCGTCGGCGTGCCGGTGCGCCCGTAGGTGTACTTCTGTGCATTGGCGACGTGGGCGGCGGCGTCGTTGAAGAGCACCGTCGAGGCGTGCACCACCGGCGGATTGACGAAGCCGTGGTAGGCCCGGGGATCGTAGCCGGCGTGCAGGAGGCGCGTTTCCGGCGCGAGCGGGCGGTCTTCATCGGTCGGTTGGGACGGCGGCATCGTGCAGAAGTCCTCGCTGGCTCGGCCGCGCGCAGACGCGCCGCGGCCTGCCCGATCTTTAGGCGGTGCCGTCCGCCTGGTCGAGAGGGAGGCGGACGCGGGGCGGGCCATTCCGGCATTGGTCCCGGCGACGGTCGTCTACGACTTCCGTGGCACTGCAGCGGAAACGCTTGACCGTCTGGTTCATATGCCCTTCGATACCCGTCAGGGGTGGTGCCGGCGGCGTTTGGCCGTGCCTGCGGGGGTGTGGGGCCGGCTCGGGTCGCCACGGCCGGGGGATAGTCACGACGACGATGCCACTTACTCGCCCGATCGGTCGGGTGGGAGCCGTTTGGCACCCGGGCACCCTGTCGGGCCCGGGCCGGCCATCAGCGCTCGGCGTGTGGCGAAGGAGAGGCTCTCGCTGCCGCCGTCGAAGCAAAAAGGGAACAGACAAGATCATGACAAACAAGTTTCTCCCCTGGCTCGTCGCCGCCGCGCTCGGCGTCGCCGCCACCGCCGCGCAGGCGGACACGCTCGCCGACGTCAAGGCGAAGGGCTTCCTGCAGTGCGGTGCCAACACCGGCCTGCTCGGCTTCGGCTCCCCGGACGACAAGGGCGAGTGGAAGGGCTTCGACGTCGACTTCTGCCGCGCCATCGCGGTGGCGATCTTCAACGACCCGACGAAGGTGAAATTCACCCCGCTCACCGCCAAGGAGCGGTTCACCGCGCTGCAGTCGGGCGAGGTCGACGTCCTCGTCCGCAACACCACCTGGACGCTGTCGCGCGACAGCCAGATGGGCCTGATCTTCGCCGGCGTGAACTACTACGACGGCCAGGGCTTCATGGTCCGCAAGTCGCTCGGCATCTCGTCGGCGCTGGAGCTGTCGGGCGCCTCGGTCTGCGTGCAGACGGGCACCACCACCGAGCTCAACCTCGCCGACTACTTCCGCGCCAACGGCATGCAGTTCAACCCGGTCGTCTTCGAGAAGTCGGACGAGGTGGTGCAGGCCTATGACGCCGGCCGCTGCGACGCCTTCACGACGGACGCCTCCGGCCTCTATGCCGAGCGCCTGAAGCTGACGAACCCGGCCGACCACATGGTGCTGCCGGAGATCATCTCGAAGGAGCCGCTCGGCCCGGTCGTCCGCCAGGGCGACGACAAGTGGCTCACCATCGTGAAGTGGACCCACTACGTCATGCTGAACGCCGAGGAAGCCGGCGTCACCTCCGCCAACGTCGAGCAGATGAAGACCTCCGACAACCCGGACATCAAGCGGATGCTCGGCACCGAGGGCACCTTCGGCGAGCCGATGGGCCTCACCAACGACTGGGGGGCGAACGTCATCGCCAAGGTCGGCAACTATGGCGAGGTCTTCGACCGCAACGTCGGCCCGGAGACGCCGCTCGGCATCTCGCGTGGCCTGAACGCGCTGTGGACGAAGGGTGGCCTGCAGTACGGCCCGCCGGTCCGATGATCTCGTGAGAGGGCGCGCCGGCCCTCGGAAAGGCTCCCGGCGCGCCCTCCTCGTCTCCCGACAAACAATCACATTCCAGGGGGAGACATGGCGGTCCAGAACGAACTCGGCACCGACACGTCCAGCGGGCGGGTATCGCCCTTCTACGATCCGCGCATCCGCGGCATCGTCTTCCAGGCGGCGCTCGTCATCTTCGTCGTCGTGCTGGTCTACATCGGCGCCTCGAACGCCATCGAGAACCTGCAGTCGCAGAACATCGCGTCAGGCTTCGGCTTCCTCGGCAACACCGCCGGGTTCGCCATCTCGCAGACGCTGATCCCCTATTCGGTGACCTCGACCTATGGCGACGCCTTCGTCGTCGGGCTGCTCAACACGCTGCTGGTCGCCGCCATCGGCATCGTGCTCGCCACCATCCTCGGCTTCATCATCGGCATCGCCCGGCTGTCGTCGAACTGGCTCGTCGCCAAGGTGGCCACCGCCTATGTCGAGATCGTCCGCAACCTGCCGCTGCTGCTGCAGCTGCTGTTCTGGTACTTCGCGGTGGTGAAGTCGCTGCCGTCGCCGCGCGAGTCCTACGGGCCGCTGGCGGGCATCTACCTCAACATCCGCGGGCTGTTCATGCCGAAGCCGGTGTTCGGGCCGGGCAGCTGGCTGTTCGACGCCGCGATCGTCGTCGCGATCGTCGCGATCGTGGTGATCTGGCGCTGGGCGAGCCAGCGCCAGGCCGCGACGGGGCAGCAGTTCCCGACCCTGTGGACGAGCCTCGCGCTGTTCTTCGGCCTGCCGCTGTTCGCCCTCGTCGTCACCGGCTTCCCCGTCACCTTCGAGATGCCGGAGCTCAAGGGCTTCAACTTCACCGGCGGCATGCGGATGGAGCCGGAGTTCGTGGCGCTGCTGCTCGGGCTCGTGATCTACACGGCCTCCTTCATCGCCGAGATCGTGCGGGCCGGCATCCAGGCGGTCAGCCACGGCCAGACCGAGGCGGCCGGCGCCCTCGGCTTCCGGCGCGGCCTGACGCTGCGCCTGGTCGTCATCCCGCAGGCGATGCGGGTGATCATCCCGCCGCTCACCAACCAGTACCTCAACCTCACCAAGAACTCCTCGCTCGCGGTGGCGATCGGCTACCCCGACCTCGTCTCGGTGTTCGCCGGCACGGTGCTCAACCAGACCGGCCAGGCCGTCGAGGTGATCTTCATCACCATGCTCGTCTACCTGACGATCAGCCTGCTCACGTCGGCGTTCATGAACTGGTTCAACCTGCGCATGGCGCTGGTCGAGCGGTGAGGGGGATCGAATGTCGGTAGCTTACGTTCGCGAGACGCCCGCCGAGGCGCTGCCACCACCGTCAACTGCCGTCGGCGCGATCGGCTGGCTGCGGGCCAACCTGTTCAACGGCTGGTTCAACACGATCCTGACGCTGGTCGGCTTCTACCTCGTCTACATCATCGTCGTGCCGTTCCTGGAGTTCGCGATCTTCGACGCGGTGTGGACCGGCGAGAACCGCGAGGCCTGCATCGGGCCGGAGGTCGGCGCCTGCTGGCCGTTCGTCTGGGCTAAGTTCGGCCAGTTCATGTACGGCACCTATCCCGACCCGCAGCGCTGGCGCGTCGACCTCGTCGCCGTGATGTTCATCGCCTCGATGGTGCCGCTCGCCATCCCGGGCGTGCCCTACAAGCGCTGGAACGCCATCTTCTTCTTCGCCATCTTCCCGGTGCTGGCGTTCATCCTGCTGGTCGGCGGCTTCCTCGGCCTCGAGCTCGTCGAGACGGCGCGCTGGGGCGGCCTGCTGGTGACGATCGTCGTCTCCTATGTCGGGATCGTCGCCTCGCTGCCGCTCGGCGTGTTGCTGGCGCTGGGGCGGCGCTCGAAGCTGCCGATCATCAAAACGTTCTCGGTCGTCTTCATCGAGTTCTGGCGCGGCGTGCCGCTGATCACCGTGCTCTTCATGTCGTCGGTGATGCTGCCGCTGTTCCTCCCCGACGGCGTCTCCTTCGACAAGCTGCTGCGGGCGCTGATCGGCATCGCGCTGTTCTCCTCCGCCTATATGGCCGAGGTGATCCGCGGCGGCCTGCAGGCGATCCCGAAGGGACAGTACGAGGCGGGCCAGGCGGTCGGCCTCGGCTACTGGCAGTCGATGCGCCTGATCATCCTGCCGCAGGCGCTGAAGCTCGTCATTCCCGGTATCGTCAACTCGTTCATCAGCCTTCTGAAGGACACCTCGCTCGTCCTCATCATCGGCATCTTCGACCTGCTCGGCATCATCCAGCGCAACTTCACCGATGCGAACTGGGCGACGCCGGTGACGAGCCACACCGGCTATCTCTTCGCCGGGCTGATCTTCTGGATGCTGTGTTTCGGAATGTCCCGCTATTCGATCTTCATGGAGCGGCGGCTCGACACCAGTCGCCGCTGACCCGCAACGCCCTTCGAGAGGACCGCGCGATGACCACAGAATTCGCCGTCGACGCCGCCGAGATCCAAGTCGACCCGACCAAGCTGAAAGTGTCCAAGGAGATCGCGGTCGAGATGGCCGGGGTGAACAAGTGGTACGGCGAGTTCCACGTCCTGAAGGACATCAACCTGCGCGTCCACCGCGGCGAGCGCATCGTCATCTGCGGGCCGTCGGGTTCCGGCAAGTCGACGATGATCCGCTGCATCAACCGCCTGGAAGAGCACCAGAAGGGCCGCATCGTCGTCGACGGCATCGAGCTCACCGAGGACCTGAAGCGCATCGACGAGGTGCGCCGCGAGGTCGGCATGGTGTTCCAGCACTTCAACCTGTTCCCGCACCTCACCATCCTGGAAAACTGCACGCTCGCGCCGATCTGGGTGCGCAAGATGCCGAAGAAGGAGGCCGAGGAGGTGGCGATGCACTACCTCACGCGGGTGAAGATCCCCGAACAGGCGAAGAAGTATCCCGGTCAGCTCTCCGGCGGCCAGCAACAGCGCGTGGCGATTGCCCGTGCGCTGTGCATGAAGCCGAAGGTGATGCTGTTCGACGAGCCGACCTCCGCCCTCGACCCGGAAATGGTCAAGGAGGTGCTCGACACCATGGTGTCGCTCGCCGAGGACGGCATGACGATGCTGTGCGTCACCCACGAGATGGGCTTCGCCCGCAAGGTGGCGAACCGCGTCATCTTCATGGACGCCGGCCAGATCGTCGAGGAGAACGAGCCGATCTCCTTCTTCGACAACCCCCAGCACGAGCGCACCAAGCTGTTCTTGAGCCAGATCCTGCACTGAGGGGGAGGGGACTGCACCGAGGGGAAGGGGCTGCCTGCACTGAAGGACAGGTCCTGCCCGACTGGCGGATGCTGGAATGAGGGGGAGCGGCCCCGTTGCCGGGCGGCATCGGGCGGCGGTTCACCCGGCGGTTTGATGAAGGCACTTCTTCAGACGGGGTCATTCCCGGCCTTGTGCCGCGAACCCATCGCCGTCGGCAAACAACGCCCTATCGGGACGGGTGGCGTGCGCAGCAGGCGATGCCTGGGTTCCCGGCACAAGGCTGGGAATGCCTCCGGAAAGGGTGGGGCCGAGCCTCAACCCGGCCCCGTCGCCACCTCGGTGTCGTCCCGGCTGCCCCATTCAACCCAGGAGCCGTCGTAGAGCGCCACGGCGCGGTTGCCGAGGCTCGCGAGCGCCAGCGACAGGATCGCCGCGGTGACGCCCGAGCCGCACGTCGTCACCACCGGCTTTGCCGGGTCCACCCCGGCCGCCGTGAAAGCCGCGGCGATCTCCGCCGCCGGCTTCAGTTTCCCGTCCGCCAGCACCGCCCCGAACGGCACGTTCTTCGCCCCCGGCATGTGGCCGGCCCGCAGGCCCGGCCGCGGCTCCGGCACGCGGCCCTCGAAGCGCTCCGCCGCGCGCGCATCGACGACGGTGCGGCCACCGGCGAGCGCCGCGCGCACCGCCTCGATGTCGGCGATGACGCCGTTGTCCAGCCGCGCCGTGAACGCCCGCTCGGGCCGCTTCACCTCGCCCTCCTCGAGCGGGTGGCCCGCCGCCGTCCACGCCGGCAGGCCGCCGTCGAGGACGAGGACGCGCGAGACGCCCATCGCCCGGAACGTCCACCACGCCCGCGCCGCCGAATAGAGCCCGACCGAATCGTAGACGACGATCGTCTGGCCGTCGCCGATGCCGAGCTTGCGCACCGCGGCGGAGAAGGCGAGGGGCTTCGGCAGCATGTGCGGCAGCGCGCTGTCGGCGTCGCTGACGGCATCGATGTCGAAGAAGACGGCACCGGGTATGTGGCCGGCGAGATACTCCGCCTTCGCGTCCCGCCCGGCGTTCGGCAGGTGCCAGGAGGCGTCGACGACGACGATGTCCGGCGCGGCGAGCCGTTCGGCCAGCCACTCCGTTGAGACGATCAACCCCGCCCGTGCCGCGTCCGCGCGCGTCGCTGCGCTCAAATCCGACATGCCCGCTTCCTCCCTTCGGCCCGTCCCGTCGCCCGTCAGGCGGCGGCGAAGCCGATGCGCACGCGGCGGTTCAGCCGCCCCTTCTTCTCGATCTTGGTCACCGCGACCGTGCCGATCTCGGCCGTCGAGGCGACGTGGGTGCCCCCGCACGGCTGCAGGTCGATGTCGCCGATGCGCACGAGCCGCACCCGCCCCGAGCCCATCGGCGGCTTCACCGCCATCGTCTTGACGAGGCCGGGATTGGCGATCAGTTCCTCGTCGGTGATCCACTCGGTCGTCACCGCGTGGTCGGCCGCGGCGAGCGCGTTCAGCCGCTCCGCGATCTCCTCGCGCTCCAGCCCGCCGTCGGGGATGTCGAAGTCGAGCCGCCCCTCCTCGGCGCCGATCTGGCCGCCGGTCACCGGATAGGGCAGCGCCACCGAGAGCAGGTGCAGCGCCGTATGGATGCGCATGTGGGCGTAGCGGCGCGCCCAGTCGAGGTGCGCCGTCACCGTCCGCCCGACCAGGGCGGAGATGTCGAGCGGCTGCGCCAGCTGGTGGACGATGCTCGCCCGGTCGGCGCCGTAGACCGCGTTCGCCACCGGCAGGAAGATGCCGTCGTCGAGCTCGATGACGCCGGCGTCGCCCGGCTGGCCGCCGCCGGCGGCGTAGAACACCGTGCGGTCGAGCACCAGCCCGCCGCCCTCGATGACGTCGACGATGCGCGCCTCGCAGGCCGCCAGATACGGATCGTCGCGGAAGACGAGCTCGGTCGCGCTCATGGCCGGCCGCCCCTCACCCGGCTGCCGCGTAGGGCACCGTGACGCTCGGGGCCCGCTCCAGCCACGCTGGCACCGGCAGGTCCTTCGAGCGCAGGAAGGCCGGGTTGTAGAGCTTGGAGGCGTAGCGGGTGCCGTAGTCGCAGAGGATCGTCACGATGGTGTGGCCTGGCCCCATCTCGCGGGCGAGCCGGATCGCACCGGCGATGTTTATGCCCGAGGAGCCACCGAGGCAGAGGCCCTCGTGCTCGAGCAGGTCGAAGACGATCGGGATCGCCTCTCCGTCGGTGATCTGGAAGGCGGTGTCGATCGGCGCGTCGACGAGGTTCGCGGTGATCCGCCCCTGGCCGATGCCCTCCGTGATCGAGGAGCCCTCGGACTTCAGCTCGCCGTGGGTATAAAACTCATAGAGTGCCGCCCCCATCGGGTCGGCGAGCGCGATGGTGACGTTCGGGTCGCGCTCCTTCAGGGCGATGCCGGTGCCGGCGAGCGTGCCGCCGGTGCCGACCGCAGTGACGAAGCCGTCGATCCGTCCGCCCGTCTGCGCCCAGATTTCCGGGCCCGTCGTCTCGATGTGCGCCTGGCGGTTGGCGATATTGTCGAACTGGTTCGCCCAGATCGCCCCGTTCGGCTCGGATCGCGCCAGCTGCTCGGCGAGGCGGCCGGATATCTTCACGTAGTTGTTGGGGTTGCGGTAGGGGACGGCCGGCACTTCGACGAGCTCGGCCCCCATCAGCCGCAGCATCTGCTTCTTCTCGTCCGACTGCGTCTCGGGGATGACGATGACGGTGCGGAAGCCCATCGCGTCGGCGACCATCGCGAGCCCGATGCCGGTGTTGCCGGCGGTGCCCTCGACGATGACGCCGCCGGGCTTCAGGGCACCGCGGGTGATCGCGTCGCGGACGATGAACAGCGCCGCCCGGTCCTTCACCGACTGGCCGGGATTGAGGAACTCGGCCTTGCCGAGGATCTCGCACCCGGTCATCTCGGAGACGCGGTTGAGGCGGATCAAGGGGGTGTTGCCGATCGCCTCGACGACCGACGGGTGCACGCTCATGGATGGCTCTTCCCGGACGCGGTCCGGCCTCAGGCCGGGCCTTTTCAGTTGGGCGGCCACGCTAAACCATCGACCGCCCGGAGGGAAACGCATCGCCGCGATTCGGGCGGCGCCGGCCACGCCATCGGCCCTACGGATGATTGCGCAGGTCGGCCCCGCGCGGCACAGTTTCCGCCACGCGGAAGAGGAATCGCCGGCGTCGCTCGGACGTGATCCAACGAGCCGGACGATGCGTAGGTTCCGGCATAAGAGTGGAGCGCCGTGACCTCGCACGGCGATCTGCACAACAGGTCCGGCGGTGGCCGGACGGGGTGAACGTTGACCATGCCGACCAGTCACATCCAGCAGACCGACGCCGTCGACACGCTTCTCGCCGAGTATGCGGCGGGCACGCTGCCGTTGCCGGTGCGGCGCATCGTCGAGGCTCACCTCGAGATGACGCCGGGCAACCAGCGCTTCATCGAGGCGCTCGAAATGGTCGGTGGTGCCGAGCTCGAGACCATCGAGCCGCTGGCGCTCTCCGGCCGTGACGCCATGCTCGCCGCGATCTTCGCCCACGGCGACGCGACGCCCCTGCGCCCCGCCGGGACGGTGGCGCCGGATATGCGCGTCGCCGACGCCCTGCCTGATGCCCTCGCACCCTACCTGCCGGGAGGCATCGCCACGGCCAAGTGGCGCCGTCTGCTGCCGAGCCTGAAGGAGTGCCGGCTCGACGAGCAGGACGGCATCGTCACCAACCTGGTCTGGGTCCGCCGCGGCGCGGCAATCCCGAGCCACACCCATCACGGCACCGAGATCACGCTGGTGATCGCCGGCGGCTTCACCGACGGCCCGCACCACGTTGCGCGCGGCGGCATCGTCGTCGCAGACGACAGCGTCGACCACCGCCCGATCGCCGATGCCGACGAGGACTGCCTCTGCGTCACCATCACCGATGCGCCGCTGCGCCTGACCGGCCCGATCGGTCGGCTGTTCGCACCCCTGATGCGCGGCTGAGGATGGCGGCCGGTCGTCCGGCCGCCGCCCGCTCACGATGACCGCCTCCCTCCGCCCCGATCCCGCCGCCGGCCCCGTCTGGATCACCGGTGCGAGCAGCGGCATCGGCCGCGCCGTCGCAGAACAGCTGCGCGACCGCGGCTTCACCGTCGCCGTCACCGCCCGCGACGCCCAGGCGCTGGCGGAACTCGCCGCCGCACCCGCCCGCAACGGCGGCCGCATCGTCGCCCACCCCGGCGACGTCACCGATGCCGGCCGCATGGCCGACATCGTCGCCGCCATCGAGGGGGACCTCGGGCCGCTCGCGCTGGCGATCCTCAACGCCGGCGTCTACATCCCCGTCGCCGCCGACGCGCCGCTCACCGTCGCGCCCTTCGAGACGACCTTCGCAGTCAACCTGAACGGCACCGTCAATGCGCTGGTGCCGGTGCTCAACCTGATGCGCCCCCGCCGCCGCGGCCACATCGTCGTCGTCGCCTCGGTCGCCGGCTATTCGGGCCTGCCCACCTCGGCCGCCTACGGCGCCACCAAGGCCGGCCTCATCAATCTCGCCGAGAGCCTGAAGTTCGATCTCGACACTCTTGGCATTCGCATCCAGCTCGTCAGCCCGGGCTTCGTCGACACCCCGGCGACGAAGAACAACCCGTTCCCGATGCCGCATCTGATGCAGGTCGACGACGCGGCTGCCGCCTTCGTCGAGGGACTGTCGTCGGACACCTTCGAGATCACCTTCCCGCGGCGGTTCACGTGGCAGCTGAAGCTGCTCCGGATGCTGCCATACAGCCTCTATTTCCGCCTCGTCGCCCGCTCGACGGGCTGGGACAAGCGCGGCCGCTGAGGGGCGCGTCACCCCACCTCGTTCGCCCGGATGCGCGCCGAGGTCGCCTGCGCCGAGGCCTCGTCGACGGGGAAGTTCCACATCAGGGCGATCGCCGCGAGCTTCAGCACCACTGGTACCACCGCGTAGAGGAGGGCGAGCGCCAGCAGGCCGCTTCCCTCGCCCTTGTCGCCGGGCGTGAAGCCGGCGACTTCCAGGATCGGGAAGGCGACGCCGACGGCGAGCGCCAGCGCGAGCTTGGTTGCGAGCCCCCACAACGCGAAATAGAGCCCCGAGCGCTCCTCGCCGGAGCCGGCCGTGTCGACGTCGATGACATCGGCCTGGATCGCCGGCGGCAGCACGAGGTCGGCGCCGACGGCCGCGCCGGTGAGCACGCAGACGCCGACGAACAGCCAGAGGTCGCCGGGGCCGAGGAACGGCACGCCGGCGAAGACCGCGCAGGCGAAGATCATCGCCCAGCACCAGGTGCGATGCTTGCCGAAACGCCGGCTCAGGCGCAGCCACAGCGGGATGCCGGCGACCCCGGCCACGAAATAGACCAGCAGCAGCACGCCCGCGTACTCCGACGCCTCCAGCACGCTCGAGACGAAGAACAGGAACAGCGTCGCCGGCAGGCCGTTGGCGAAGCCGTTCAGCAGGAAGGCGGCGACGAGGCGCACGAACGGCCGGTTGCGCACGATATGGCCGAGGCTCGCCCTGAGGCCGAGACGGGTCTTCGAGGTCTCCGCCGGTTCGGGGACGACGACGACCGCGAGCAGCGTCGCGAGGGGCAGCGCCACGAGCACAAAGAGCGCCAGTGCGGCGAGCCCGTCCGCCTCCGCCGCTCCCTCGCCGGAAGCGACGAGCACCGGTAGCGCCAGCGCCACGCCGACGCCGATCACCACCGTGCCCTCGCGGGCGGCGGCGATGCGGGTCCGGCCGTGGTAGTCGCGGGCGAGCTCGGCGCCCCAGGCGGTGTAGGGGATCGAGGCGGCTGTCCAGGCGCAGGACAGCACGATGCCCCACAGCAGCAGGTAGGCCGCCGTGGCGCCGGCGGGTGGCGTCAGCATCATCGCGGCCGCGATGGCGGTGGGCACCGCCGCCGCCGCCACCCACGTCCGCCGGCGGCCGAAGCGCGGGCGGAATCGGTCGGCGAGCAGGCCGACCACCGGGTCGCTCACCGCATCGACCAGTCGGACGAGGAACAGCGTCTGCCCGACGACGGCGAGCGAGAGCCCGACCGTCGAGGCGTAGAAGGTCGGCACGACCACGTAGAGCGGCAGCGTCAGGGCGGCGAGCGGCAGGGCCGGCAGCGCATAGGCGATCAGCCGCCGCAGCGACAGAGGCGTGTCGGCGGTCGGCGCGCGCGGCGAGGGGGCGGTCATTGCCGCGGACCGGAGGCGGTCAGCGCGGATCTGCGAAGACGATCTGGCGAACGTCGATGTTGCCGGCGCGGAAGCCCGCCTCGCAGTAGTGCAGGTAGAACTCCCACAGCCGCTTGAAGCGCTCGTCGAAGCCGAGCGGCTCGATCGCCGGCCAGGCCGAGCGGAAGCGCTCGCGCCATTCGGCCAGCGTCTGCGCATAGTCGAGCCCGAACACCCGCTCGAAGCTGATCGGCAGCCCGACGCGGCGGCCGAGGTCGGCGAGAGCGCCCGGCGGCGGCAGCATGCCGCCCGGGAAGACGTGGCGCTGGATGAAGTCCGGCGTGCGCCGGTAGGCCGGGAACATCCGGTCCTGGATGGTGATGACCTGGATGCCGGCGCGCCCGCCCGGCTGCAGCCGCTCCGCCATCATCTTGAAGAAGGCCGGCCAGTAGCGCTCGCCGACCGCCTCGAACATCTCCACCGAGACGATGCGGTCGTAGCGCCCGGCCTCGTCGCGATAGTCGGAGAGCTTGACGTCGACCTTGTCCGAAAGCCCCGCATCGGCGATGCGCTTCGTCGCGAAGGCATGCTGTTCCCGGCTGATCGTCAGCGCCGTGACGTGGCAGCCGAACTCGGCGGCGAGAAGCTCGGCGAAGCCACCCCAGCCGCAGCCGACCTCGAGCACCCGGTGGCCGGGGCGGATGTCGGTGGCCCGCGCGAGCGCCCGGTACTTCTCCTTCTGCGCCGCCTCGAGGTCATTGGCGCCGGTCTCGTAGAGCGCCGCCGAATAGGTCATCGAGCGGTCGAGCCAGGCCGAATAGAAGGCGTTGCCGAGGTCGTAGTGGGCCGAGATGTTGCGCTTCGAGCCGCGTCGGGTGTTGCGGTTGAGGAGATGGCGGAGGTGCAGGAGCATGCGCACCAGCGGCCGCGCCGCGAGCGCCTCCTCGGTGGCGTCGGAGTTGCGCGCGAACACCTCGAGGAAGGCGGTGACGTCCGGGCTCGACCATTCGCCGGCGATGAAGGATTCGCCGACGCCCACCGTGCCGGCACTGAGCACGCGGCGCACGAAGCGCCAGTCGTGCACGACGAGCTCCGCCTCTGGCCCCGGCTGACGGCCCTTGACGAGGAAACGGCGGCCATCCGGCACGACGATGGTGAGATTCCCGATCTCCAGCGCCATCACGACGCCGAAGGCCCGGCGCGCGATGCGGGGAAGGTCGGCGAGGGCCTGGCGGGCCGTCTCGGGCGAGAGTTCGATCGGGCGCTCGGTCATCGCGAAGTCCATGCACGTCACTTTCGCTCTGCCACGACACGCGGTCCGGCGCCAGTGGCCGGAGCGGGTTGCAGCGGCACGCCCTTCCACCAGAGGCGCAACGCCTCCAGATGGATGGCGGCGATGATCTTCAGCGTCATCAGCGGCAGGCGTCCGCATTCGGCGAGGATCGAGGCCGTCGAGAACGCCCGTGCCCGGCCGACGAAGGTGGCGGCGAGCGTCGGGCCGCCGGCGTCGGTCTCGAGAATGCGCACGCGGACCGCCTCGCCCGGCGGCAACAGGCGGAAGTGATAGGTCTGCGCCATGTCGATGAAGGGCGAGACGTGGAATGCCTTCGGCCGCTCCTGCCGGAGCCCCTCCGGCCCGGCCTCGCCGGTGCGCACCGGCGCCACGTAGGGGTGGAGTTCCCCGAAGGTGTTGCGGACCTCATAGACGATGGCTGTGAGCGCGTCGTCGTCGCCGTAGCAGAAGTAGACCGACAGCGGGTTGAAGACGTAGCCGAGCATCTTCGGATAGCACAGCAGCAGGATGCGCCGCGGCGGCTGCGGGTGGCCGGCCGCGGTCAGCATCGCCTCGACGGCCGGGCGCAGCGGCGAGCCGTCGCGCCGGCCGTGGTCGCGGATGTCGAACGACAGGAGGTTGAACCGGCCGAGAGAGAACAGCGGGCTCGTCCGCGCCGCCTCCTCCAGCCGGTCGATGTCGATGAGCAGCGTGAACACGCGGTACTGGAAGCGATGGGCGACCGGCTTCATCCGCGCGTGCATGACGTCGCCGACATAGAGCATCGCGGCGGCATCCGGGGTGGGTCCGTTCGCCGCCATCGTCGTCGGCATCGTCCGCTCGGTCGACACTGTCTTTTCGGTCGACACTGCCTTCGCCTTCGTCACTCCGCCGCCTCTCGGATCGGCTCGTCCACCAGCACCGGCGGCGCCGGCCGCCACGGCACGCGGGCGCCGAGCGCTTCGGCGACCTCGAGCCCGGCCTTCAGCCCGTCCTCGTGGAAGCCGTAGCCGCACCAGGCGCCGCAGAACCAGGTTCCCCGCTGGCCCTGGATCGCCGCCAGCGAACGCTGCGCCGCCAGCGCGCCCGAGTCAAACTGCGGATGCGCATAGGAATAGCGGCCGAACACCGTCTCCGGCGCCGGCGGCTCGATCGGGTTCAGGCTGACGAACAGCGGCCGCTTGTTGTCGAGGTTCTGCAGGCGGTTCATCCAGTAGGTCACGGACACGTCGCGACCGGCCTCGCCGCTGCGGCCGGCGACATTCCACGACGCCCAGGCGGCCTTGCGCTTCGGCATCAGCCGGGCGTCACGGTGGAGGTAGACGTCGTTCGGCCGGTAGCCCACGGCGCCCAGCACCGCCCTCTCCGCGGCCGTGGCGTCCGCGAGCAGGCCAAGCGACTGGTCGGAATGGCTGGCGAGCACCACGGCGTCGAAACGGTCGGCGTGGCCGGTCTCGTCGGTGACGATCACGCCCGCGGCGGTCCGCTCGATGCGGGCGACGGGCGTGGCGAGCCGGACGCGGCCGGCGAGTCGCTGCATCATCTTGCCCACATAGACGCGGCTGCCGCCGCTCACCGTCCGCCAGACCGGCCGGTCGATGTGCATCAGCCGGTGGTTCTCGAAGAAGGCGATCAGGCTCTCGGCCGGGAAGGAGAGCATGTCGGCCGGCGGCGTCGACCAGATCGCCGCGCCCATCGGCTGCAGGTAGTCGGTGGCGACGCGGCCGCGGAAGCCGCGCATCTCGAGATAGGCGCCGAGGCTGAGGCCGGCGAGCCGGCCCGCTGCCCGGTCCACCGGAGCGGTGCGGTTGAAGCGCAGGATCTCGCGCAGCATCCACAGGAAGGCCGGCGAGGCGAGGTTCGAGCGTTGCGCGAACACGCCGCCGAGCCCGTGGCCGCACCACTCGCGCCGGCCGCCGTCGAGCGACACCGACAGGCTCATGTCGCTCGCCTCGGTGGCGACGCCGAGGGTGGCGAACAGCGCCGTCAGGTTCGGATAGGTCAGCTCGTTGTAGACGATGAAGCCGGTGTCGACGGTGACCCGCGTGCCGTCATAGTCGATGTCGACCGTGGCGCTGTGGCCGCCCGGCCGCCCCTCGCGCTCATAAAGCACCACCTCGTGGGAGGGGGCGAGCGACCAGGCGGCCGCGAGGCCGGATATGCCGGAGCCGACGATGGCGATGCGCATACGGGTGGGCGTCCTTGACTGTCGAACGGATGGTATACTCGTCATGCCGCGGCGCGGATGCGCTCGAAGGCGGCGAGGGCGCGGGCGCGTCCGTCGGCGAGCGTGACGACCGGCAGCGGGTAGTCACGGCCGAGACGGAGGCCGGCGGCGGACCGGACGTCCGCCGGCGCCTCCCACGGCTTGTGCAGGAAGGCATCGGGAAGGCGCGCCAGCTCCGGCACCCACCGACGCACGTAGGTGCCGTCGGCATCGAACTTCTCGCCCTGCAGCACCGGGTTGAACACCCGCACGTAAGGGGCTGCGTCGGCACCGGTGCCGGCCACCCACTGCCAGCTCGCCGGGTTGTTCGCCTGGTCGGCGTCGACCAGCGTGTCCCAGAACCAGGCTTCGCCGACCCGCCAGTCGACGAGGAGATGCTTCACCAGGAAGGAGGCGACGATCATCCGCACCCGGTTGTGCATCCAGCCGGTCGTCCACAGCTGTCGCAGGCCGGCGTCGACGATCGGCACGCCGGTGCGCCCGCGCCGCCAGGCCTCGACGGCCGCCTCCTCGCCGTCGGCCCACGGGAAGCCGTCGAAACGCGGCTGGAAGTTGCGGGTGGCGAGGTCGGGCGCGTGGTGCAGCAGGTGCCAGGCGAACTCGCGCCAGCCGAGCTCGGCGTGGAACTTCTCCACCGCCCGCACCATCCGCCCGCCCTCGGCGACGCGCGCCGCGGCGGCGTGCCAGACACGGAAGGGCGAGATCTCGCCGAAGCGCAGATGCGGTGACAGCACCGAGGTGGTGGTGCCGCCGGGCACGTCGCGGTCGTCGGCATAGCGGGCGAGCGCGCGGTCGAGGAAGGCCGAAAGCCGCTTCTCGGCGCCGGCCTCGCCCGGCTCGAAGGCCTCGCGCAGGCCGCCGGCCCAGTCGGGCCGTGTCGGCGTCAGCCGCCAGTCGGCGAGCCTGTCGCTCGCAATCGTTCCCGTGAATACCGCCATCGCCGCCGGGGCGGGCAAGGGGCGCCGCGGCTCGCCGGTCGCCCGTGCCGCCCGCCAGAACGGTGAGAACACCCGGTAGGGCCGGTCGTCGCCCGAGCGCACCGCCCACGGCTCGTAAAGGAGCGAGCCCTGGAAGCTCCTCACCTCCACGCCGTCGGTCGTCAGCCGCGCCTTGAGCGCCGTGTCGACGGCGATCTCGCCGCCGCCGTAGCGCCGGTTCCAGAACACGGCGCCGGCGCCGCTGTCCGCCACCACCGCCGGCACGACCTCGCCCGCCGGTCCGCACCGCAGCACCAGCGGCACCCCGAGGGCGGCGAGGCTCGCGCCGAGCCTTTCCAGCGAGCCGGCGAGCCACCAGCGCGCCGCGCCGCCGAGCGGGCGGATGTCGGGGCTCTCCTCGTCGAGAACATAGAGCGCCAGAACCGGCGCACCGGTCGCCGCCACCGCCACCAGCGCCGGGTTGTCGGCGAGCCGCAGGTCGTCGCGGAACCAAACCACGGCCGGCCGGGCGGCGGAGGGAGCAACGGAGTTGGGCATCGGGATTGGGGGTCTCGTCGGTCGGCGGGCGAACTGTCGAGGAAGGTACGCGAATGCCTCGCCGCCGGATCAGCGGCCGCCGGATGGCCGGCTCTCGTCAATGCCCGTCGAAGCGCGGCGTCCGCTTGGTGAGGAAGGCGTCGCGGCCCTCGGCGAAGTCGGCCGAGGAGAAGCACGCCTCCGCCGCCGCCCGCGCCCGCTCCGCCGCCGCTGGGGCCGGGGAAACGGCGGCCGCGATCGCCGCCTTCGCCGCCGCGATCGTCAGCGGCGCGTTGGCGGCGATGGTGGCGGCGAGCGCCAGCGTCTCCGCCCTGAGGCTTTCGGCCGCCACCACCCGGTCGACGAGCCCGATCGACAGTGCCTCGGCATGGTCGACACGGCGGGCGGTGAAGAACAGGTCCTTCGCCCGCGACACGCCGACAAGCGCCACCACGTCGGCCACCGCTGGCGGCGGGTAGGCAATGCCAAGCTTCGCCGCCGGGATCGAGAACACCGCGTCGTCGGCGGCGATCCTCAGATCGCACGCCGCCGCCAGCCCGACGCCGCCGCCGAAGCACGCCCCGCGGATCATCGCCAGCGTCGGCTTGCCGGCCATCCGGAGCGCCGCGAACGCCGCCTCGTTGACGTCCTCGTAGGCGCGCGCGCTCGCCGCGTCCCGCCGCACCTCGGCGAACTCGGCGATGTCGGCGCCCGAGACGAACGCCTGCTCGCCGCCGCCGGCGAGCACGATGACGCGCACCGCCGGATCGGCGTCGAGGGCGGCGACGAGGGCCGGCAGCGCCTTCCACATCGACAGCGACACGGCGTTACGGCGCTCGGGATGGTCGACGATCAGCCAGCCGATCGGCGCCTCCACGGCGATGCGCAGCCGCGGGTCGGCCGGCGACGCTCCGGGGGAAGTCGGCAGGGCCGGCATGGAATCCGTCGTCATCAGCGCCCCCCGGCGGTGTCGGAAGACGCCAGCAGGCCCGTCGGCCGCCGCCGTGTCAACGCCGCTGCCCGTCCGCCGGCTTTGACCTTTGCGCCGAAATCGGCTTGAGAGGGCGCGTTGCCGCGGCGCACCTGTCCGCCGCCGGCCGACGGGTGCGCCGATGACCCTGAAGATCCGCGTGATCCCCTGCCTGGACGTCAAGGGCGGCCGTGTCGTCAAGGGCGTGCAGTTCGTCGATCTCGTCGACGCCGGCGACCCGGTCGAGGCTGCGAAGGCCTATGACGCGGCCGGTGCCGACGAGCTCACCTTCCTCGACATCACCGCGAGCCACGAGCAGCGCGGCATCCTCCTCGACGTCGTCCGCCGCACCGCCGAGCAGTGCTTCATGCCGCTCACCGTCGGCGGCGGCGTGCGCACGGTGGACGACATCCGCCAGTTGCTGCTGGCCGGTGCCGACAAGGTCTCGATCAACACCGCCGCCGTCAACGACCGCGGCTTCGTCAAGCGGGCGGCGGAGAAGTTCGGCGACCAGTGCATCGTCGTCGCGATCGATGCGAAGCGCGTCTCGGCGCCGGGTGAGCCGCCGCGCTGGGAGATCTTCACGCACGGCGGCCGCACGCCGACCGGCATCGACGCCGTCGCGTTCGCCGCCGAGGTGGTGTCGCTCGGGGCCGGCGAGATCCTGCTCACATCGATGGACCGCGACGGCACCAAGGCCGGCTATGACTGCGAACTCGTCCGCGCCGTCTCCGATCGCGTGCCGGTGCCCGTCGTCGCCTCCGGCGGCGTCGGCACGCTCGACCATCTTGTCGAGGGTGTCCGCGAGGGCCACGCCTCGGCGGTGCTCGCCGCCTCGATCTTCCACTTCGGCACCCACACGATCCACGAGGCGAAGCAGCGGCTCGGGGCCGCCGGCATCCCCGTGCGGCTGGACGCCTGAACCCGGTGATGCGCCCGATGACGAGCCCCGCCAAGTCCTTCACTCTCGAGGATCTCGCTGCGATCGTCGCCCGCCGCGCGACGAGCGGCGACCCGTCGTCCTACACCGCCAAGCTGATCGCCAAGGGCGTGCCGCAGATCGCCAAGAAGCTCGGCGAGGAGGCGGTCGAGGCGGCGCTCGCCGGCGCCCTCGGCCGAACGGACGACTTGCGCGGCGAGGCGGCGGATGTTCTCTATCATCTGGTCGTTCTGCTGCATGCGACGGGCGTCCCCCTCGCCGACGTCTATGCGGAACTGGAACGGCGCACGGCCGTCACCGGCCTCGACGAGAAGGCCTCGCGCCCGAAGGACTGATCACCCGCAGGACTGATCACCCAAAGGACTGATCGCCCCCTTGCGGCCCGCCGCGACCGAGACCGTCCGTCTCGCCGCCGGGCCTCGTGGACGCGGCCCTCGCGCCCCGCAGAACGGAATGCCGCGCCGACCGATGGACACCACGACCCCGCGGGCGCTCTCGCCCTATCGCGTCTTCACCGAGGGCGAGTGGGCGCGTCTGCGCGCCGATGCGCCGATGACGCTGTCGAAGGACGAGGTCGAGCGGCTGCAGAGCCTCAACGACCCGGTCTCCCTCGACCAGGTGGAGAGCATCTACCTGCCGCTGTCGCGGCTGCTCTCCTTCTATGTCGAGGCGATGCAGGGCCTGCATGCCGCCACCGAGCGCTTCCTCGGCGACGACAACATCCGCATCCCCTTCGTCATCGGCATCGCCGGCTCGGTCGCCGTCGGCAAGTCGACCACCGCCCGCGTGCTGCAGGCGCTGCTCGCCCGCTGGCCCTCGAGCCCGCGCGTCGCCCTCGTCACCACCGACGGCTTCCTCCTGCCGAACGCGGTGCTGGAGGCGGAGGGCCTGATGGAGCGCAAGGGTTTCCCCGAGAGCTACGACCTGCCGGCGCTGCTCGGCTTCCTCACCGACGTGAAGTCCGGCCGCCCGCATGTCTCCGCCCCCGTCTATTCCCACCTCGTCTACGACGTCGTGCCGGGCGAGACGGTGACGATCGAGGAGCCCGACATCCTCATCGTCGAGGGGCTCAACGTCCTGCAGACGCGCTCGCCGCCGAAGGACGCCAAGGCGATCCCCTTCGTTTCCGACTTCTTCGATTTCTCGATCTACATCGACGCCGACGAGGCGGTCATCCACCGCTGGTACATCGAGCGCTTCATGCGCCTGAAGACCACGCGCTTCCGCGACCCGCGCTCCTATTTCCACGGCTTCGCCGAGGTCTCCGAGGAGGAGGCGCTGCGGATCGCCGAGGGCCTCTGGCGGCGCATCAACCTCGTCAACCTGCGCGACAACATCCTGCCCACCCGGCCGCGCGCCGACCTCATCCTCGCCAAGGGCGAGAACCATGCGATCGAGAGCGTCTCGCTGCGCAAGCTGTGAGCGCCATCCCGACTGCCGCCGTGAAAGGGACCGCATGCGCCCCCGCTCGCCCGTCGACCGCCTGATCCTCGCCCTCGACGTGCCGTCCGTCGCCGAGGCGCGCGCCGTCGTCGCCGAGACCGAGGGCGACGTCGGCGTCTACAAGGTCGGCCTCGAATTGATCTTCGCCGGCGGCGTTGACTTCGCCCGCGAGCTCGCCGCCTCCGGCAAGCGCGTCTTCCTCGACGCCAAGCTGCACGACATCGACAACACGGTGGCCGGCGCCGTGCGCTCGATCCGGTCGGTCGGAGCGACCTTCCTGACGCTGCACGCGTATCCGAAGACGATGGCGGCCGCCGTCGCCGCCCGGGGCGACGCGCCGCTGGCGCTGCTCGCCGTCACCGTGCTCACCGCCTTCGACGACGCCGACCTCGCCGAGGCCGGCTACCGCGCCGGCGTCGCCGAGACGGTGGCGCTGCGCGCCGCCCAGGCGAAGGCCGCCGGCGTCGATGGCATTGTCTGTTCGCCGCGTGAAGTGGCGGCGCTCAGGGCGCTGGTCGGCCCGGACGTGCTTCTGGTGACGCCGGGTGTCCGGCCGGCGGGGTCGGCTGCGGGGGACCAGAAGCGCGTCGCGACGCCCGCCGAGGCGATCCGGTCGGGGGCCGACATGGTCGTCGTCGGCCGGCCCATCATCGGGGCCGCGGACCGTCGTGCTGCCGCGCGCGCCATCGTCTCGGAACTAGCCGGCGCCTGAGACCCGGGACGGCACACTCTCGTCCCCGCAGGCCGGCGGCCCCGGGTAGCGCAGCGACCGTGAGGAACCGGCAGCCTGCCTCAGGATGGCGCTTTCAGGAAGGCGATGATCGCCGCCCTCTCCTCCGGCGAACGGATGCCACCGAACGGCTTCATGCCGTGGCCCGGCGCCACCGCGTCGGGGTTCTCGATGAATCGGTCGAGGGTCGCCTCGTCGAAGGTGACAGCGCCGTCGGCGAGGGCGGAGGAATAGTTGACGCCCTCGATCGAGCCGGAGGGGCGCCCGACGATGCCGGCGAGCGACGGCCCAAGCCGATTGTCCCCCTTGTTCACCGAGTGGCATGTCCGGCAGGCGTTGTTGAACAGCAGCATGCCGTCCTCGGCGGTGTCCTGCGCCCCGGCGCCGACGGCCGCGGGAAGGCACAGCACAGACGCGGCGGCCGTCAGCAGAATGCGGGATCGCAAGGCCATCGCCTTCTCCGGCTAACGTCGCAACGCTTCGATCGCAAGGCAACGACCGGTCGGGCAGGATCGTTCCGCAAACCGTCCCGTATGACGGTCGGACAAAAAGCGGGATTGCCTTATGGTGAAACGGCTTGAATGCGTCTAGAAGTTCCTCCGGCTGTGGCGCGCCGGGCGCCGATTCGGCCGCGTCGGTGATTGCATGATCTCCCAGAAGGCGAAGTACGCATTCAAGGCGCTGTTCGCGCTCGCCGCCGCCGATGCCGAAGGCGGCCGTCAGATCCAGGAAATCGCGCTCGCCGAGAAGATTCCGCGCAACTTCCTCGAGCACATCCTGCTCGATCTGAAGCGGCACGGGCTCGTCTCGAGCCGGCGTGGCAAGAACGGCGGCTACCGCCTGCTCAAGCATCCGACGCAGATCACCGTCGGGCAGGTGCTGCGCATCGTCGACGGCCCGGTGGCGCCGCTGCCGTGCCTGTCGCGCACCGCCTACGACCGCTGCTCGGACTGCGTCGACGAGAACAACTGCCAGGTCCGCCGCGCCTTCGCCGACGTCTACCGGGCGCAGGTGGCGGTGCTCGATTCCCGCACCCTCGCCGATGCCCTCGCCGCGGGTGATCCCGACGAGGCCGGCGCTGCGGCCGAGCCCTCGCGCCGTCTCGCCGTCGGCTGACGTCGACGCCCGAGACGCGAAAACGCCGCCGGCGGGTGCCGACGGCGCTTCCTCGACCTCTCGATCGGACAAGTCTCGACCGGCGTCGCAAGTCCGCGCGTCAGATCCGACCACGTCAGATCCGATCCACGTCAGATCCGGTGACAGGCAGATCAAGGCCCCGGCGCGCCGCCCGCAGGCGGCCGGCTCAGGCCGCCGTCTCGCGGACGCTGATGCCCTTCGACTTCAGAAGGTCCTGAAGTTCGCCCGCCTGGAACATCTCGCGGACGATGTCGCAGCCGCCGACGAACTCGCCCTTGACGTAGAGCTGCGGGATCGTCGGCCAGTTCGAATAGGCCTTGATGCCGTCGCGCACGGCCATGTCCTCAAGCACGTTGATGCCCTTGTAGGGGGCGCCGACGTAGTCGAGGATCTGCACGACCTGGCCCGAGAAACCGCACTGCGGGAACGTCGGCGTCCCCTTCATGAACAGCACGACGTCGTTGCTCTTCACTTCGTTGTCGATGAACACGTTCACGTCAGCCATCGGCTCACATCCTGCTTTTGCCGGCTCCCGGGCGCGCGCCGTCGGGAGCACGATGTTGGCGTCGGCCGGCCTCAGCCGCCGTCCGCACCCGCGGCCACCTTGCGGGCGCCCTTGGCCCCCGGGCCCTTCTTCTTCGGCGTCAGATACTGCCGGAGCTTGGCGTTCTTCACGCGGAAGATCCGCATCATGCCCGCCGCGCGCAGCGTCGGCATGGTCTCGCGGATCGCGAGGCCCGCCTGCTTGACCGCCTCCTCCGACGCCGAGGCGTCGGTGAAGACGGCGGCGTTCTTCGTGAAGGTGGAGATCGCCGTGTGCAGATCCTCCGCCGATACCTCAACCATCGGCTTCTTGCGGTCACCCATCGTCGGCCCCTGTCCTTCTAATCGTTTGACCGCGCGCGGTCGTTAGGCGTCGGGAGCGGCCGTCTGCAGCGCCAGCGCGTGCAACTGGCCGCCCATGGAACCTTTCAGCGCCTCATAGACCATCTGGTGCTGCTGCACCCGGGTCTTGCCGGCGAACTGTGATGAGACGACGACGGCGGCATAGTGGTCACCGTCGCCGGCGAGATCGCGGATCTCCACCCGCGCGTCCGGAAGCGCCGCCTTGATCAGCGCCTCGATCTCGCGGGCATCCATCGCCATCGTCGGTCCTCACCGTTCGCCGTACATGAATCGCGGCAGCCAATCTTCGTGCCGCGCCCTGAGATTTGCAACGGATATGGCGATTTCGCCCTGCAACATCAACTCCGTCCCACCGGTCTCGCCGAGCCGCTCGACCGGCACCAGCGCCTGCGCGGCGGCGGCCTCGAAGGCGCGGGCATCGCCGGCGGCGACCGTCACGACGTAGCGGGCCTGGTCTTCGGCGAACAGGGCGACGTGGGCGGGCGCCGGAACCGTCACGCGGGCGCCGATGCCGGACGCCATCGCCATCTCGGCGATCGCGATGGCGAGCCCGCCGTCGGAGAGATCGTGCACGGCGCTGGCGCGGCCGGTGCGGATCTCGGCGCGCACGAAGTCGCCGTGACGGCGCTCCTTGTCGAGGTCGACCGGCGGCGGCGGACCGTCGTCGCGGCCGAGGACGTCGCGCAGGTAAATCGAGGCGCCGAGGTGGCTGCCGTGGCCGCCGACGAGGAAGATCACGTCGCCGGCCCGCGCGAAGGCGGCGGACGAGGCGCGTGCGACGTCGTCGAGGAGCCCGACGCCGCCGATCGCCGGCGTCGGCAGGATCGCCTCGCCGAGCCTCTCGTTGTAGAGCGAGACGTTACCGGACACGACGGGGAAGTCGAGGGCGCGCGCAGCCTCGCCGATGCCGCGGATGCAGCCGACGAACTCGCCCATGATCTCCGGCTTCTCGGGATTGCCGAAGTTGAGGTTGTCGGTGAGCGCGATCGGCAGGGCGCCGGAGGCGGTGATGTTGCGCCAGCACTCGGCGACCGCCTGCTTGCCGCCCTCGAACGGGTCCGCGTAGCAGTAGCGCGGCGTCACGTCGACCGACATCGCGAGACCGCGGCTGGTCCCGTCGATGCGCACCACGGCGGCGTCGCCACCCGGCCGGCGCACGGTGTTGCCCTGGATCAGGTGGTCGTACTGCTCCCACACCCAGCGGCGCGAGCAGAGGTCCGGCGAGCCGACGAGGTCGAGCAGCGTCGCCGCGAGATCGGCCGGCGCCGCTACCGTCGCCGGGTCGAGCGGCAGGCGCACCGGCCGGGCGGTGTGCGGCCGGTCGTACTCCGGCGCCATGTCGCCGAGGTCCTTGATCGGCAGGTCGGCCATCGTCTCGCCCTGGTGGCGGACGACGAAGCGCAGCGTGTCGGTGGTGTGGCCGACGACGGCGAAGTCGAGCCCCCACTTGCGGAAGATCGCCTGCGCCTCCGCCTCCATCTCGGGGCGGAGCACCATCAGCATGCGCTCCTGGCTCTCCGAAAGCATCATCTCGTAGGCCGTCATGCGCGCCTCGCGGCACGGCACTTGGTCGAGGTCGAGCTCGACTCCGAGGTCGCCCTTGGCGCCCATCTCCACCGCCGAGCAGGTGAGGCCGGCGGCGCCCATGTCCTGGATGGCGATGACGGCGCCCGACGCCATCAGCTCGAGGCAGGCTTCCAGCAGCAGCTTCTCGGAGAACGGGTCGCCGACCTGCACGGTCGGGCGCTTCTCCTCCGAGCCCTCGTCGAACTCGGCCGAGGCCATCGTCGCGCCGTGGATGCCGTCGCGGCCGGTCTTCGAGCCGAGATAGACGATCGGCATGCCGACGCCGGACGCCGCCGACAGGAAGATGCCGTCAGCGCGGGCGAGGCCGACGGCCATGGCGTTGACGAGGCAGTTGCCGTTGTAGCGGCGGTCGAAGTTCACCTCGCCGCCGACCGTCGGCACGCCGAAGGAGTTGCCGTAGCCGCCGATGCCGGCCACCACGCCGGCGACGAGGTGGCGGGTGCGCGGATGGTCCGGCGCGCCGAAGCGCAGCGCGTTCAGCGCCGCGATCGGCCGGGCGCCCATGGTGAAGACGTCGCGCAGGATGCCGCCAACCCCCGTCGTCGCGCCCTGGTAGGGCTCGATGTAGGAGGGGTGGTTGTGGCTCTCCATCTTGAAGACGACCACCAGCCCGTCGCCGATGTCGACGACGCCGGCGTTCTCGCCCGGTCCGTGGACGACGCGCGGCCCCGTCGTCGGCAGCGTCCGGAGCCAGCGCTTCGAGGACTTGTAGGAGCAGTGCTCGTTCCACATCGCCGAGAAGATCCCGAGCTCGGTGAGCGTCGGCTCGCGGCCGATGAGGTCGAGGATGCGCTGGTATTCGTCGGGCTTCAGCCCGTGCTCGGCGACGAGCGCGGGGGTGATCGCAATGGCGTTCGGGAGCATTCCGGACTCCGGCGGGCCGCAAGGGCGGCGCGGACGAGCGCGTGGCGGGCGGGCCACGCGCCGGGATAGGCGAGGGGCGTTGCCCCGTCAACAGCGCCGCCGTCCGTCGGGGCCGGCGCCGATGCCGCGGCGCGGCCGGACGGTATCGCGCTTGCGCCGGCCGGGCGCTGGGATCAGCATCGCGCGGGCGAACGACGGGCGATGGGGACGGGCGTGACGGGGGCTGGAGAGCGCAGGAAAGAGCGGGGCGCGGTCGTCCCGGCTCGCCGGGGGCCGGTGGCGCCGCTGTGCGCCCTGCTGATGGCGGTCGTGCTTCTCCTCGCCGGCCAGATGTCGCCGCTGCTCGCGACGCCGGCGCTCGCCCAGAGCGCGCCGGCAGCCGCCGACGGCACGGCCACCGCAAACTCCGACGCCGCGGATGCTGCCGCCGCCGACACCGCGGCCGCCAAGGCACTGTCCGATCTCGTCGAGGCAGCCAAGAAGCAGGGCGCGACGGTCCTCGTCATCGCCCCGCCGGCCCCGGCGGCCCCGGCCGAGGCGGAGCCGCCTCAGACCTTCGTGCGCTCGCTCATGCACGTGCGCCAGGCGATCCTCAACATCGCCGACAATATTCCCCGCCACATCGCGGCCCTGCCCGACACTCTCCGCACGGCGCGCGAGGGGGGCTTCTTCGAACGCGTCCGCCTCTCGGTCTCGATCGCCTTCGCGGCGATCCTCGTCGGCTTCGCCGCGATGCTGACGTGGCGCCGCTTCGGGCACGCGAAGCTCGACGCGTTGCCGATCGCCCATCCGCAGGACCGCGCCGACCGGTTGTCCTACCTGCTGTTGCGGGCGCTGGGCATGGCGGTCGGGATGGCCTTCTTCCTCGTCGCCGGCGGAGCGGTGGTGGTGGCGTTCTCCGAGGACGTGCATCAGGCCCGCCGGGTGCTGCAGGTGTTCCTCTTGCCGGTGGCGGCAGTGCTGTTCGTGCGCCTGCTCGTCTCGATCGCGCTCGCCCCGGGCGCCGCCGAGTTCCGGCTGATGCCGCTCGGCGACCGCGCCGCCGGGCGCATGGCGCTCCTGCTGGAGGTGACGGCCGCCATCGCCGCCCTGTTCGCGGCGGTCGTCTGGTGGATGGTGACGATGGAGTTCCCCCGCTCCGTCTACCGGCTCACCGGCCTCGTCGGCATCGCCGTCGTCGCGATGATGCTGTGTGCCGCCGTCTTCACCCTGAAGCGCCACCTCGACGTCGCCGCCCTGACGGGCGCGATCGAAAGCTACGAGATCCCGGCGCGCCGCATCATCGCGCGCTGGTGGCACGTTGTCGTCATCGTCGGCATCGTCGTCGCCTCCACCGTCGCCGTGCTGCGCCTGCTGCTCGACCTCGAGCGGCCGGTGATGCCGGTGTTCGGCCCCTTCGCCGTCGTCGCCGTGGCGATGCTGATCCACGCCGTGCTCCTGCTCGTCATCGACCGCACCCTGAAGGTGCCGACATCCGTCGCCGTGCCGCCGCTGCCGGGCGGCGACGGTCCGCCGCCGCGTCTCGATCCCGCCGCCGAAGCGGCGGTCGCCCAGACGGTCGGCAGCGAGGTCGCCTACGAGCGGGCGAACATCCTGCACGGCCTCGCCGAGCACGCCGCCCTCATCGCCACCCTCGTCGGCGCCATCGTCGCCATCCTGTGGACGTGGGGCGTCGACGTCTTCGACGCCGAGGGCATCGTCAGCCACGCCGCCGGCTTCGTGCTGATCGTCGTCGTCGCCATGCTCGCCTACCGGGCGGTCAGGCTCTGGCTCGACCGCGAGATCGCGGTGGAATGGCTGGCGGCGCAGGAGGAGGTGGCGCGCGGCGCCTCGGCCTCCGTCATCGGCGCAAACACGCGCCTCGGCACGCTCCTGTCGATTGTCCGGAACTTCCTTTTGTTCGCCATTATCGGCCTCGCCGCGATGATGGCACTGTCGCAGCTCGGCGTGCCGATCACGCCGCTGTTCGCTGGCGCCGGCGTGGTCGGCCTCGCCATCGGTTTCGGCGCCCAGAGCCTGATCAAGGACATGTTCTCCGGCATGTTCTACCTGATCGACGACGCCTTCCGCCTCGGCGAGTACATCGACATCGGCGCCGCCAAGGGCACGGTGGAGAAGATCTCCATCCGCTCCTTCCAGCTGCGCCACCAGAACGGCCCGCTCAACACCGTGCCGTTCGGCGAGATCCAGCGCCTCACCAACTTCTCGCGCGACTGGGTGATCGTGAAGCTGCCGGTGCGCGTCACCTACGACACGCCGGTGAGCAAGCTCAGCCGCGTCGTCAAGGCGCTGTCGAAGGAGCTCCTCACCGACGAGGACATCGGCCACATGTTCCTCGAGCCTTTGAAGTCGCAGGGCGTCTACCAGATGGAGGACTCGGCCATGGTCATCCGTCTCAAGTTCAAGACCCGGCCGGACGACCAGTTCGTCGTCAAGCGCGTCGTCTACGCCAAGATCCGCGAGGCGTTCGAGCGCGAGGGCATCCACTTCGCCCACCGCAACGTCACCGTCTTCATCGGCAATCCGGAGGCGCTCAGGCCGGGAGAGACGCCGCCGGGCGCGGCGACAGCGGCGCCACCGACCCAGCCGGGCGTCATCCCGGCTGCCGCCATCGCCGCCGCCGCCTCGGCCGCCGGCCCGATCTTCGACGACGAAGCGCTCGCCTTCGACGACGACGATCCGGCCGAAGCGCGCTGACGGCGGCTGGCCACGGCGTCCGCGCCGCGCACAGGTTGCCGAGAACACGCCATCGTTCGTTGACGCCGTCGCGCCGTCGCCCGATGCAGGGCACGGTGCAGACAGAACCGGGTCGAGCCTGGCGGGGAGGGGTCCCATGCAGATCATGACAGCCGTACGCCGCCCGGCGGCGGGGATCGCGACGCTCCTGCTGGCGGCGGCGCTCGCCGTGCCGGACGGCCCGGCCCGGGCCGGCGACGTCGCAAAGCCGCAGATCGTCGGCGGCGAGAAGGCGGCGCCCGGCGAGTTCCCGTGGCAGGTGGCGCTCCTCGACGGCTCGGTCGGCAACACCTTCGACGCCCAGTTCTGCGGCGGCGCGCTGATCTCGGAGCGCTGGGTGGCGACGGCGGCCCACTGCGTCTTCGACGGCCGCGTCGAGCCGCCGAGCGCCGTCGACATCCTCGTCGGCACCATCAGCCTGAAGAGCGGCGGCGTCCGGATCGACGTCGACACCATCGTCGTCCACCCCCGCTACGACGAGCGCACCAGCGAGAACGACATCGCGCTGCTGCGCCTCGTCGAGCCCGTCGACGTGGAAACGCTGCCGCCCGTCACCCTCGGCGAGGAGACGGCGCTCACGGCCGCCGGCACGCTCGCCACCGCCATCGGCTGGGGCGACACACTGGTGAAGGGCGAGCGCTTCCCCGTTGACCTGCGCAAGGTGAACGTGCCGATCGTCACCAACCGCGTCTGCAACGGCCCGCGCTCCTATGCCGGCGAGGTGAAGACCAAGATGCTGTGCGCCGGCTTGGCCGCCGGCGGCAAGGATTCCTGCCAGGGCGACAGCGGCGGTCCGCTCGTCGTCCCCGACGGCGACGGCGGCTTCGCGCTCGCCGGCATCACTTCGTGGGGGGCGCGGTGCGCCGCACCGAACAAATACGGCGTCTATACCCGCGTCGCGCGCTTCGCGACGTGGATCGAAAAGGTCGTCGCCGCCCCGCGCCGGGCGCCCGCGGCAGGGGTGTCCACTGCCGTGCGCGCCACCGCGCCTTGAAGCCGCCCGTCCGGTCGTGCCATAGGAAGGCGCCCCGGCCGCCCGGCCGTGGGCGCTCCGGAGACGGTGATCATGGCGGATAATCCAGGTCTGATGAGCGGGAAGCGGGGCCTCGTCTTCGGCGTCGCCAACAACCGCTCCATCGCTTGGGGCATCGCCAGGGCGCTCGCCGCCCACGGCGCCGAGATCGCCCTCACCTACCAGGGCGATGCGCTCAGGAAGCGCGTCGAGCCGCTCGCCGCCGAAATCGGCGCTCGCGTCGTCGGTCACTGCGACGTCACCGAGCCGGCTACCATCGACGCGGTGTTCGAGGCGGTCGAGGCCGACTGGGGCTCGATCGACTTCGTCGTCCACTGCGTCGCCTTCTCCGACAAGGACCAGCTCGACGGTCGCTATGTCGACACGACGCCCGACAACTTCGCGAAAACGTTGCAGATCTCCTGCTACTCGTTCACCGCGATCGCACAGCGGGCCGAGAAACTGATGACGAACGGCGGCTCGCTCCTGACGCTCACCTACTACGGCGCCGAGAAGGTGATGCCGCACTACAACGTCATGGGCATCGCCAAGGCGGCGCTGGAGGCGAGCGTGCGCTACCTCGCCGTCGACCTCGGGCCAAAGGCGATCCGCGTCAACGCCATCTCCGCCGGCCCGATCAAGACGCTCGCCGCCTCCGGCATCGGCGACTTCCGCTACATCCTGAAGTGGAACGAGTACAACGCGCCCCTGAAGCGCACGGTGTCGATCGACGAGGTCGGCGACGCCGCGCTCTATCTGCTGTCGACGCTGTCGCGCGGCGTCACCGGCGAGATCCACCATGTCGATTCGGGCTATCACGTCGTCGGCATGAAGGCCGTCGACGCACCCGACATCTCGGTCGTGAAGGACTGAGGCCGCCGCCCGACACCTTCACCGGCCGAACGGCCCGCTCGGGAGACCCGACGATGCGGACCTTGCCGACGCTCATCCACATCCGCCACGGCCAGACCGACTGGAACGCCGAGAGCCGTCTGCAGGGTCAGCAGGACATCCCGCTGAACCCGCACGGCCGCGCCCAGGCGGCCCGCAACGGCCGAGTCCTCGCCGATCACCTCGAGGCCGCCGGCCTCGACCCCGACACGCTCGACTGGATCGCCTCGCCGCTCGGCCGCGCCCGCGAGACGATGGAGATCGTCCGCGATGCCGCCGGCCTGGCGCCGACCGCCTACCGCCTCGAGCCGCAGCTGAAGGAAGTGACCTTCGGTACCTGGGAAGGCTTCACCATCCCCGAGCTGAAGCTGCGGGATCCCGTCGGGGTGGCGGCGCGGCGGGCCGACAAGTGGGGGTTCGTGCCGCCCGGCGGCGAAAGCTACGCCATGCTGTCGGCGCGCATCGCGGTGTGGCTGCGCCACGTCGAGCGGCCGGCGGTGATCGTCTCGCACGGCGGCGTGCAGCGCGTTCTCGAAGGCCTGCTGCTCGACCGTCCGACCGCCGAGATCCCCAATCTCGACGTCCCCCAGGACCGCTTCGTCGTCTACCGCGCCGGAAAGGCCGAGTGGCTGTGAACGGCGGAGAGCCGTGGGCGGCGGAGTGATACGAGCGGCGGAGTGGCCGTGAGCAGCCATGTGCTGTGAGCGGCGCGATGACGTGAGCAGCCTACCGGTTCTCCCGGCCGAAGGCGGGGGGAAGGTGGCGCGCAGCGCCGGATGAGGGCTGCCAGACGACGTCGGGCGGAACCCGCCTCACAGCTGCGTCGAGGCGCAGAACGAAAGTGCGCGCCGCTCTCGCGGCGCGGCACTCATACGCCCTTCAGGCACCGTCTCCGGCTTTAGCGGGAGAAGGAGAGAGGGCGGATCAGACCTTGAGGTTGCCGGCCGAGGTCTTGCCGCGCTCGGTCAGGAGATCATAGGTGATCTGCTGGCCCTCGATCAGGTTGGTGATGTTGGCCTTCTGCAGCGCGGTGATGTGCACGAACACGTCGCGCGAGCCGTCGCTCGGCTGAATGAAGCCGTAGCCCTTCTGAACGTTGAACCACTTCACGGTACCGGTCGCCATCGCGGACTCCTGCTCGGCGCGTCAATCGGGGAGCCGGAAAAGAGATACGCGCATCCGGCCGAACTGCGAATTCTGCGGTTCGCCTGGACCTTGGCGCCGCAGCGCGCGGGTCGGCACGGCACGCCGGTAGAAAGGTCGCACCCTAAATTTGCGGCCCGATGCTTCGTGAGTCAATTCGCTCATGGCCCGCGCGGGCCGGGGCCGACGTCGCCCGTGATCGCGCCAGCCGATGCCGGTGCGCCGCCGGCCCGGGCGGAGGCGAGGGCCGCCTCGCCGCCGCTGCTGCGCGCCAGGTGCGCCTGCAGCAGCAACTGGTAGCGGTCGCGGCTGCGCGACAGGTGCGCCCGCATCGCCAGCGCGGCGCCGTCGCCGTCGCCCTCGGCGATCGCCGACAGGATCGCCGCGTGCTCGGCGTGGATGCGGGCGAGATAGGCGGGGCCGTGGATGGCGTCGCCGGCAATCGCCGCCAGGAAGTCGCGCGGGATCGTGCGGTGGCCGAGGGTCTCGAGCGATTGCGGGTAGAGCGGATTGTTGGTCGCGAGCGCGATCGAGAGATGGAAGGCGAAGTCGGCCGGCGCGGTGCCGCCGCCGCCGCGCATCGCCGCCTCGAAGGCGGCGAAGGCCTCGCGGATCGTCGCCTCCTGCGCGCTGGAGCGGCGGCGGGCGGCGAGTGCCGCCGCCTCCACCTCGATGGCGGTGCGCAACTCCAGCACGTTCAGCACCGTCGTCAGCCGGTCGTGCGCCTCCGGCACCAGGATCGTCAGCCGGTCCTCGGCGGGGGCGAGCACGAACACGCCCGAGCCCTGGCGCGCCTCCACCCGACCGTCGGCGGCAAGGGCGGCGATCGCCTCGCGCACCACGGTGCGGCTGACGCCGAAGCTCTCCACCAGCGCCGGCTCGGTCGGCAGCCGGTCGCCCGGGCGCAGGTCGCCGTCGTCGATGCGCTGGCGCAGCGCCTCGATCACCTTATCCGCGAGCTTCGGCCGGCGCGTCATGCCTCTCCCGTCAGTCTCCGAGGAACTCCGCCCGCGGCGGCGTGAAAACGTCGACGAGGGCGCCGGCCTCCACCGCCACGCAGCCGTGCACGGCATCGCCCGGCACCAGGAACGACGACCCGGCGGAAAGCCTGGTCGTCACGCCCGCGATGGTGACGTCGAACGTGCCCGATTCGACGAGGCTGCATTGTATGTGCGGATGGCTGTGCGGCGCACCGACGGCACCCGCCTCGAACGCGACACGCACCATCATCATGCGCTCGTCGTGGGTGAGCAACTGCCGGCGGATGCCGCCGCCGAGGTCCGTCCACGCCGCCGCCGCGGCATCGACGAAGGGGCCCGAGGCTGTGCTGTCGGTCATTTTCGGCTCCCTCACCGCGCTAGCCATCCGCCGTCGACCGGCAGCACGGCGCCGTGCACATAGTCGGACGCCTCGCTCGCCAGGAACACCGCCGCGCCGCCGAAGTCGGCGGGCTTCGCCCAGCGCCCGGCCGGGATGCGCTTCAGGATCTCGGTCGAGCGTTCGGTGTCGGCGCGCAGCGCCTCGGTGTTGTTGGTCTCGGCGTAGCCGGGCGCTATGGCGTTGACGTTGATGCCGCGCCCGGCCCACTCGCAGGCGAGCAGCCGCGTCAGCCCGGCGAGCCCGCTCTTCGACGACGTGTAGGCGGCGATGCGGATGCCGCCCTGGAAGGCGAGCAGCGAGGCGACGTTGATGACCTTGCCCGTCCGTCCGGGCTCGGCCAGCACGCGGCGCCCGAGCGCCTGGGCGAGGAAGAACGCCGACTTCAGGTTGGAATCCATCACCGCGTCCCAGTCGGCCTCCGTCACGTCGACGGCGTCGGCGCGGCGGATGATGCCGGCATTGTTGACGAGGATGTCGATCGGCCCGACGAGGCCCACCGCCGCGTCGAACGCCGCCCCGGCGCCCTCGGGGGAGGTGACTTCGGCAAGCTCGAGCTTGAGCGGCGCGGCCTGCCCGCCAGCGGCGGTGATCGCCGCCATCGCCTCGTCCATCGACGAGCGTCCGGCGAGCACCACCGTCGCGCCCGCGGCGGCGAGCGCCTCGGCGATGCCGCGGCCGATGCCCGTATTGGCGCCGGTGACGAGCGCGCGCCGGCCGGAAAGCGAGAACAGGCTCATCGTCAACGCAGGCTCTCCATCGCCACCGGGTCCACGTCGGTGTAGTCGACGTTGTCGCCCGCCATCGCCCACACGAAGGTGTAGTTGGCTGTACCGGCGCCGCAATGGATCGACCAGCCCGGCGACAGCGCCCCTTCCTCGTTCTTCAGCACGAGATGGCGCGTCTCGTCGGGCTCGCCCATGAAGTGGAAGACGCGCGCCGCCTCCGGCAGGGCGAAATAGAGATAGGCCTCCGAGCGGCGGTCGTGCACGTGCGCCGGCATGGTGTTCCACACCGAGCCGGTGGCGAGCGCGGTGTAGCCGAAGACGAGCTGGCACGATTTGCACACCGCCGGGTGCACGAACTGGAAGATCGAGCGCTGGTTCGACGTCTCCGGCGTGCCGAGGTCGACGCGCTTCGCTTGTCCCTGCGGGATCGCCACGGTCGGATGCGTCGTGTGGGCCGGCGCGCTGACGAAGTAGAACCGCGCCGGCGCGGCCGCCTCGTCGCTGTCGAAGGTCACCGGGCCGGCGCCCATGCCAATGTAGACGACGTCGCGGTGGGCAAGCGCGTGGCGCGTGCCGCCGACGGTGACGCCGCCGCCGGCGCCGATGTTGACCACCGCCATCTCGCGCCGGTCGAGGAAGCCCGGCGTGCCGGTGGGGGCGGCTGCGGCCAGCGTCAGCGGCTCTGCGTCCGGTACGGCGCCGCCGACGATCAGCCGGTCGAGGTGGGTGGCGACGATGGCGATCTCGCCCGCCCGGAACAGGTTCTCGACCAGGAAGGCCTTTCGCAGCGCCTCGGTGTCGAAGCCCTTCGCCTCGTCGGGGGTCGGCGCCCACCGCTTCTCGATCCGCATGCGCGTCGCTCTCCTCGCTCGGCGGCCCCCGAAAAAGGGGGTGACCGCCCGAAAAATTCATACTATGACATACAAGTCATCATATGAATTGTCGAGGCCTGACGACGTGCCCTTCGCGCTCTCATCCTCCTTCGACGGCTCGCAGCAGCGCCTCCACGGCGTCGCGGCGCGGCAGCGGTGCCACCGCGCCGAAGCCCTGCACGGAGAGGGCGGCGGCGGCGTTGGCGAAGCGGGCGCTGGCGAAGGCGTCGCCGGTCGCCAGCCACTCTGCCAGGAACGCCCCGTCGAAGGCGTCGCCGGCCCCCGTCGCATCGACGGCCTCGACGCGGTGCGGGGCGATCCTCGCCCGCGCGTCTGGGGTGGCGACGAGCACGCCGTCGGCCCCCATCGTCAGCGCCACCACCTTGGCGCCGCGCGTCAGCAGCCGGTCGCAGATCGCGTCCGGGTCGCTGATCCCCATCAGCGTGCGCGCGTCGTCGAGTCCGGGCAGCACGATGTCGGCGAGGCGGAGGGTGGCGTCGATCACCGATCTGGCCCGCTCGAGCGTCCACAGCTTCAGGCGCAGGTTCGTGTCGTAGGAGATGGTGACGCCCGCCGCGCGTGCCGCCTCGATCGCCACGAAGGAGGCCTCGCAGGCGGTCTCCGAGATCGCCTGGCTGATCGCCGACAGGTGCAGCACCCTGGCGGCACGGATCGCGGCGACGGGCACGCGCTCCGCCGACATCCGGCTCGCGGCCGATCCGGCGCGGCGGTACTCGAAGCTGTGGCCGTCGGCGCCGTGGGTGACGAAATAGAGCCCCGTCGGCGCCGCCGGGTCGACCTGCACCGTCGTCGTGTCGACGCCTTCGGCCTGCCACAGCTCGAGCAGCATCCGGCCGAAAAGGTCGCCGCCGACCCGGCTGACATAGCCCGCCGGGACGCCGAGGCGGGCCGCCGCGATCGCCGTGTTGGACGTGTCGCCGCCGAATCCCTGGCGCCAGTCGGCGCCCGCGTCCGGCCGGTTGAACTCGACCATCGCCTCGCCCAGACAGAGCAGCGATGGTCCCTTGCCGGCGCCCCGCGCCGCCGATTTCGCCCAACCGGCGGCGTCCCCCTGCTGCAGCCGCATCCCGCCCCCTCCTCCTCGACCCCCACGAACCAGCCCAAACTGGTCTGGCCACTTGACCATCTAACCAACGGGTCCATACTCGGCAAGCCTTGGAGGAGGCTCGCCGTGCCGATCACACCTATCGCTCCCCTGCGGCTCTACCAGAAGGTGGCGGAACAACTCGCCGGCCTCGTCGCCGCCGGTGAACTGAGCGTTGGCAGCCGCCTGCCTGCCGAGCGCGAACTCGCGCACTCGCTCGGGGTGTCGCGCCCCGTCGTTCGCGAGGCGATGATCGCGCTCGAACTCGCCGGCGTCGTCGAGGTGCGGATGGGATCCGGCGCGTACGTCGTCCACGCGCCGCCGCCGGACTTCCTCTCCGGGGGCTTCGCCCGTGCGCTCGCCGATGCCGGCAGCGGCCCGCTCGCCCTCGTCGAGGCGCGCGTGGCCATCGAGGGCGAGACCGCCGCCCGCGCGGCGCTGACGCGCTCCGACACCGATCTCGCCGCGCTCGCCGCCGCCATCGCCGAGATGCGCGTCAGCCCGGGGGCGCAGGCCCACAGCGACGCCGACCACGGCTTCCACGTCCGCATCGCCGCGGCGACCGGCAACGAGGTGCTGACGCGCATCGTCGACCAGCTCTGGCGCGAGATGGTCTCGCCCCTGTTCCAGCGCATGGGCGACGCCACCGGCCTGTTCCGCGGCGCCCGCGCGGAGACGGCGCAGGAGCACGAGGCGATCCTCGCCGCCATCGCCGTCCGCGACCCGGACGCCGCCCGCGCCGCCATGCACGCCCACCTCGCCTCCGTCCGCCGTGTCCTCTCCGCGCCGGCCGAAGAGACGGACGCATCCCGGGAGGCCGTGCCGTGCTGATCTCCGACGACCGCCTGCTGCCCGCCGACCCGGCGACGCGCGCCGTCGCCCGCCGCCTCTACGAGGCCGTGCGCCATCTGCCGATCGTCTCGCCGCACGGCCACACCGACCCGCGCTGGTTCGCGGAAAACGAGCATTTCCCCGATCCGGCGCAGCTCCTCGTCGTGCCGGACCACTACGTCTTCCGCATGCTGCACAGCCAGGGCTTGCGGCTCGAAGACCTCGGCGTCCCCCGCCGCGACGGCGGCCCGGTCGAGACCGATCCGCGCGCCATCTGGCGCCGCTTCGCCGCCCACTGGCACCTCTTCCGCGGCACGCCGACCCGTCTCTGGCTGGACCAGACCTTCCAGGACCTCTTCGGCCTCGACGTCCGCCTGTCGGCGGACACCGCCGACGAGACCTATGACGCCATCGCCGCCTGCCTCGCCCGCGACGAGTTCCGGCCGCGCGCCCTCTTCGAGCGCTTCAACATCGCGGTGATCGCCACCACCGAGTCACCGCTCGACGACCTGAAGTGGCACGCGATGATCCGCGCCTCCGGCTGGACCGGCCGCGTCATCACCGCCTACCGCCCCGACCCCGTCGTCGATCCGGACTTCGAGGGCTTCTCCGCCAACCTCGACCGCCTCGCCGAGATGACCGGCGAGGACACCCGCTCCTGGCGCGGCTACCTCGCCGCCCACCGCGTCCGCCGCGCCGTCTTCAAGTCCTTCGGCGCCACCGCCACCGACCACGGCCACCCGACCGCGGCCACGGCGAACCTCGACGCCGCCGACGCCGAGCGCCTGTTCGACCGCGTCGTCTCCGGCCGCGGCGAGGCCTCCGACGCCGAGCTCTTCCGCGCCCAGATGCTCACCGAGATGGCGCGCATGAGCCTCGACGACGGCCTCGTCCTGCAGATCCATCCGGGCTCGTTCCGCAACCACGACGCCGCCGTCTTCGCCCGCTTCGGCCGCGACAAGGGCGCCGACATTCCGATGCCGACCGGCTACGTCGCGGCGCTGAAGCCGTTGCTGGACGCCTTCGGGGCGGAGCGCGACCTCTCGGTCATCCTCTTCACGCTGGACGAGACCGCCTATTCCCGCGAGCTCGCCCCGCTCGCCGGCCACTATCCGTGCCTGAAGCTCGGGCCGGCGTGGTGGTTCTTCGACAGCCCCGAGGGCATGCGCCGCTACCGCGAACTCGTGACGGAGACGGCCGGCTTCTACAACACCGTCGGCTTCAACGACGACACCCGCGCCTTCCCCTCGATCCCCGCCCGCCACGACGTCGCGCGCCGGGTCGACTGCGGCTTTCTCGCGACCCTCGTCGTCACCCATCGCCTCGTCGAGGACGAGGCGCACGAGGTTGCGCACGACCTGGCCTACCGTCTCGCCAAGGAGGCCTACCGCCTGTGAGGGCGGCGCGCCGGGGAGGGCGCGCCGCACCGGCACCCGACGACCATCCAGGGAGGAAACGACAAATGAACGCCTTCAAGAGCCTCACGCTGCCGCTGGCCCTCGCCGGCTCCCTCGCCGCCTCGCTGTCGGCCTTCGCCGCCGACGCCATCGTCTTCCGCTCCGCCGACATCCACCCGGACGGCTATCCGACCGTCGAGGCCGTCCGCTACATGGGCGAGCTCCTGAAGGAGCGCTCGGGCGGCCGGCTCGATATCCAGGTGTTCTCGTCGCGCGCTCTCGGCGAGGAGAAGGACACCATCGAGCAGACGCGATTCGGCGTCATCGACATGAACCGCATCAACCTCGCGCCGCTCAACAACCTCGTTCCCGAGACGACCGTGCCGGCGCTGCCGTTCATCTTCCGCTCCGTCGACCACATGCACACGGTGATGGACGGCCCGATCGGCGACGAGATCCTCGCCGCCCTCGAGCCGCACGGCATGATCGGCCTCGCCTTCTACGATTCCGGCGCGCGCTCGTTCTACACGGTGAAGGAGCCGGTCGACGCGATCGAGGACATCAAGGGCCAGAAGATCCGCGTCCAGCAGTCCGACATGTGGCTCGCCATGATGGACGCGCTCGGCGCCAACGCCACGCCGATGCCGTTCGGCGAGGTCTATTCGGCGCTCGAGACCGGCGTCGTCGACGGCGCCGAGAACAACTGGCCGAGCCTCGAGAGCTCCAAGCACTACGAGATCGCCAAGTTCTATGCCCTGACCGAGCACTCGATGTCGCCGGAGGTGCTGGTGATGTCGAAAGCGACCTGGGACAAGCTCACCCCCGAGGACCAGGCGCTGGTGAAGCAGGCGGCGAAGGATTCCGTCGCGAAGATGCGCGAGATGTGGGTCGCCCGCGAGAAGAAGTCGGAAGAGATCGTCCGCGCCGCCGGCGTCACGGTGAACACCGTCGACAAGGCGCCCTTCATCGCGGCGATGAAGCCCGTCTACGACCGCTTCGCCAACACCGACGAGCTGAAAAGCCTCGTCTCCCGGATTCAGGCGACGGAGTGATCCGGGCGACCGGTTGATCCGCAGTCCCCGCGGAGGGCCACCGGCATCGTCCGGTGGCCCCCGCGGGCAGGGTCTGAGGCGAGCGGAGGCGGAGGACGGCCATGGCGGCGACGCTGGCGCACGGAGTGCGGCGCATTCTATCGGGTATCTCGTACACGGCGCTGGTGCTCGCCGGCATCGGCCTCGTGGCGATGACGGGCGTCGTCGCCTGGCAGGTCTTCGGCCGCTACGTGCTGAACCAGACGCCCGCCTGGTCGGAGCCGCTGACGCTGCAGCTGATGGGCTGGTTCATCGTCTTCGGCGCCGCCGTCGGCGTGCGCGAGAACTTCCACCTCGGCCTCGACCTCCTCCACCACGTGCTGCCGCCGCTGGCGGGCCGCGTCATGGATGCCGTCGGCCTCGCCCTCACCGTCGCCTTCGGGCTGGCGATGGCCTGGTACTCGGCGCTGCTTGCGATCGGGACCTGGTCCGCCACCCTGCCGGCCCTCGGCTGGCCCGGCAGCTTCGACTACCTGCCGCTCTCCGTCGGGGGCGTGCTGATCGCGAGCTTCGCGGCCGAGCGGCTGGTCGACACGCTCGCCGGCCGGCAGGCCATCCCCGCGGTCGTCGTGCAGGAGCTCGCCTGATGGCGCTCGTCGTCCTCTTCGCCACCTTCACGGCGCTCTTGCTGATCGGCGTGCCGATCGCCTTCTGCCTCGGCCTCGCCTCGCTCGCGACCGCCCTCTACATCGGCCTGCCGCCGATCATTGTCTTCCAGCAGATGAACTCGGGCATGAACGCCTTCGCCATGATGGCGATCCCGTTCTTCATCTTCGCCGGCGACCTGATGATGCGCGGCGGCATCGCCGAGCGGCTGGTGGCCTTCGCCGCCACCCTCGTCGGCCACCTGCGCGGCGGCCTCGGCCAGGTCAACGTCGTCGCCTCGACGCTGTTCGGCGGCATCTCCGGCTCGGCGGTCGCCGATGCCTCGGCGATCGGCGGCCTGATGATCCCGCAGATGGCGAAGCGCGGCTACGACCGCGACTACGCCGTCAACGTCACGGTCAATGCGGCGATCATCGCGCTACTGATCCCGCCCTCGCACAACATGATCATCTATTCGATCTCGGCGGGCGGCAACGTCTCGATCGCCGACCTGTTCACCGCCGGCGTCGTGCCGGGCCTGCTGCTCGCCGCCGCGCTGATGGTCACCGCCTACTGGGTCGCCCGCCGGCGCGGCTATCCGCCGGGCAAGTTCCCCGGCCTCGCCGGCGTGCTGTCGGCGCTGTTCGTCGCGCTGCCCGGCATCCTGCTCATCTTCATCATCTTCGGCGGCGTCCGCTCCGGCATCTTCACGGCGACGGAAAGCTCCTGCATCGCCGTCATCTACGCCGGGCTGGTGGCGCTCCTCGTCTATCGGCAGCTCGACTGGAAGAGCTTCGTCGAGGCGGTGTTCGGGGCGGTGCGCACCACGGCGATGGTGCTGCTCGTCATCGGCGCCGCCGGCGCCTTCGGCTGGCTGATGGCCTACCTGCAGGTGCAGTCGCTGACGGTCGCGACGCTGAAGGCGATCTCCGACGAGCCGATGGTCATCCTGTTCGTCATCAACATCGTCCTGCTCGTCCTCGGCACCTTCATGGACATGGCGCCGATGATCATCATCCTGACGCCGGTGCTGCTCCCGGTCGTCCAGGCCTTCGGCATCGACCCCGTCCACTTCGGCGTCATCATGATCCTCAACGCCGGCATCGGCCTCAACACGCCCCCGGTCGGCTCGGTGCTGTTCGTCGGCTGCGCCGTCGGCGGCATCACCATCCGCGAGGCGATGAAGACGATCTGGCCCTTCTTCGGCGCCTCGGTGTTCGTGCTCTTGCTCGTCACCTACATTCCGGCGCTGTCGCTGTGGCTGCCCTCGGTCTTCCGCTGAGAACGGCGGCGCCGGAGGTCCCGAGCCACCCATGTCGCACCCGCGCCTGTCGAACGCCACGCTCGCCCGGTTGCCCGCCGGCATCGGCCGTCCCGCCTATGACCGCGCCGCCGTCACGCCCGGCATCGTCCACCTCGGCATCGGCGCCTTCCACCGCGCCCACCAGGCGCCGGTGATCGACACCCTGCTCGCCGCCGACCCCTCCTGGGGCATCGTCGCGGCGAGCCTGCGCAGCCCGGCGACCCGCGACGCCCTCGCCCCCCAGGACGGTCTCTACACGTTGGCGGTCGCCGGCGGCGAGGGCACCAGCCACCGCGTCATCGGCTGCGTCTCCGAGCTCCTCGTCGTGCCGGCGGACCGCCAGCGGCTTCTCGCCCGCATGGCCGATCCGCGCGTGCGCATCGTCAGCCTGACGGTGAGCGAGAAGGGCTACTGCCACGACCCCGCCACCGGCCGCCTCGCCGAGGACCACCCCCTCGTGCAGGCCGACCTCGCGTCCCCGCATGAGCCGTCGAGCGTGCCGGGCCTGATCGTCGAGGCCCTCGCCCGCCGCCGCGCTGCCGGCCTCGCCCCCTTCGCCGTGATGCCGTGCGACAACCTCCCGGCCAACGGCGCCACCGTCCGCCGCATCGTCGCCCGCTTCGCGAGTCTCCGCGACGCCGACCTCGGGCGCTTCGTCGATGGGGAGGTCGCCTTCCCGGCGACGATGGTCGACCGCATCACGCCCGCCACCACCGACGCCGACCGCGCGGCGATTGCCGCCGCCACCGGCCTCGAGGACGCCTGGCCCGTCGTCACCGAGCCGTTCAGCCAGTGGGTGGTCGAGGACCGCTTCCCCGCCGGCCGTCCGGACTTCGCGTCAGCCGGCGTCACCGTCTCGGACAAGGTGCCGGCCTACGAGCGCATGAAGATCCGCCTCCTCAACGGCCCGCACTCGACGCTCGCCTATCTCGCCGTGCAGATGGGCCGCGAGACGGTGGCCGAGGCGATGCACGACCTCCACCTCGTCCGCTTCCTCGCGATGATGATGCGCGACGAGATCGAGCCGACGCTCACCCGCGACGGCCTCGGCGACCTCACCGGCTATCGCCACGCGACCTTGAAGCGTTTCGCCAACCCGGCGCTCCGCCACCGCACCCGCCAGATCGCCATGGACGGCTCGCAGAAGCTGCCGCAGCGCCTGCTCGGCTCCGTCCGCGATCGTCTCGCCGCCGGCGCCCCCATCGACCGCCTCGGCCTCGCGCTGGCCGCCTGGATGCGCTGGGTCGTCGGCACCGACGAGGCGGGCAAGCCGCACGACCTCAACGACCCCCTCGCGCCGAAGCTCTCGGCCATCGCCGCGCAGGCCGGCCGCGACCCGGAGGCGCTGGCGAGCGGCCTCCTCTCCGTCCGCGACATCTTCGGCGATGACCTCGCGACCGACCCCCGCCTGAAGGCCGCCGTAGCGCCCGCGCTGATGAGCCTCCTCGAGCGCGGCACCGCGCGCACGCTGGCGGAGTGGGAGGCGTAGGGGAGGGCGCTTCTCCTTCTCCCGCAGCGCGGGAGAAGGTGCCCGAAGGGCGGATGAGGGCCGCGCGGCGAAGCCGTGCGGAAGCCGCAAGCCGCAGCCCCGGCGCGCTCCGCGCGCCGCCCTCATCCGGCGCTGCGCGCCACTTTCTCCCGCTGATGCGGGAGAAGGGAACATCCCCACTTTCGAATGTATCTTGACAGCCGGCCGCACCGGAGGGACCGTTAGCATACAAACGAGTATGCTTGCCGAGGGAGCCCGCCCGCGCGGGTGCGAGGGGACCGATGAGCTATCTGAGGCCGCGCACGGTCGAGGAGGCCGTCGAGATGCTGGCGGAGCCCGCCTGCATCCTCGCCGGGGGCACCGACGTGTTCCCCGCCCTCGTCGACCGCCCGGCGCCGGCGCGCATCGTCGACCTCTCCCGCCTCGAGGGCCTGTCGGCGATCACCCTCGAGCCCGGCCTCGTGCGCATCGGCGCCCGCGTCACCTGGAGCGCGCTCGTCCGCGCGCCGCTGCCGCCGTGCTTTTCCATGCTGAAGGCGGCGGCCCGCGAGGTCGGCTCTGTGCAGATCCAGAACGCGGCGACGATCGCCGGCAACCTCGTCAACGCCTCGCCCGCCGCCGACGGCGTGCCGCCGCTCCTGGCCCTCGACGCCTTCGTCGAGATCGCCGGCCCGCGCGGCCGCCTCCGCGTCGCGTTGGCCGACTTCATCACCGGCTACCGGCAGACAGTGCTGGCCCCGGGCGAACTCGTCACCGCCATCCTCGTGCCGCGGACGATCGACACCGGCCGCTCCGCCTTCCTCAAGCTCGGCACCCGGCGCTATCTCGTCATCTCCATCGCCATGGTCGCCGCGGTGGTGCGGGCGGAAGCGGGCAGAGTGGTCGAGGCCCGTATCGCCGTCGGCGCCTGCTCGGCGGTGGCAAAGCGGCTGCCGGCGCTCGAGGACGCCCTCGTCGGTGCAGACCTCGCCGCCGCGCCGCTGTCGTCGCGGGTGACGCCCGACCACCTCGCCGGCCTCGACCCGATCGACGACGTCCGCGCCACCGCCGCCTACCGGCGCGAGGCGGCGCTGGAACTGGCGCGGCGGGCTCTCGACGCCTGCACCGCCGACCCTTTGGCGGCGGAGGCCTGAGATGCTGGAAACCGTCGGTAAGTCCGCCGCGGTCGAGGCCGGCAAGCCCGAAACCGGCGCGACCGCAGCCGCACCCGTCGTGTCCGCTTCTTCGACGTCCCTCGCGATCGCTGATGCGCACACTGGCACCATCAGCTTCGTCCTCAACGGCCGCGACACCGCGACCGGCGCGTCGCCGGCGCGGCGGCTGACGTCGGTGCTGCGTGACGAACTCGGCCTCACCGGCACCAAGGTCGGCTGCGACGCCGGCGACTGCGGCGCCTGCACCGTGCTCCTCGACGGCGAACCGGTCTGCGGCTGCCTCACCGCCGTCGGCCAGGTCGAGGGCCGGACGGTCGAGACCATCGAAGGCCTCGGCGACCGCCACCCGGCGGCGAAGCGCCTGCAGGACGCCTTCCTCGCCCACGGCGCCGCCCAGTGCGGCATCTGCACGCCGGGGATGCTGGTCTCGGCGACCGCGCTTCTGGAGCGGGAAACGGCACCGTCGGAAGCGGCCGTCTTCGACGCCATCGGCGGCGTCCTATGCCGTTGCACGGGCTACCGAAAGATCGTCGCGGCGGTGCTCGATGCCGCCGCCCGTGACGGGACCGTCGATGGCACCGTTACCGCGGCACCGTCAGACGGCGCCGTCGGACTCCGGCTCGCGCGGCTCGATGGCATTGAAAAGGTTGAAGGTTCCGACATTTTCGGGGCCGATTTCGCCCCGGCGGGAACGCTGGCGCTGCGCGCCGTCCGCAGCCCGTTCCACCACGCCCGCTTCCGGCTCGGCGACGTCGCCGCGTGGATCGCCGAAAACCCGGGCGTTGTCAGGGTGTTCACCGTCGCCGACGTGACCGGCGAGAACCGCTTCGGCGTCATCCCGCCGTTCGCCGACCAGCCGGTCTTCGCCGTCACGGAGACCCGCTTCCGCGGCGAAGCGGTCGCCGCCGTCGTCGGTGAGCCGCACGCGGTGGCGGCGCTCTCGCTCGCGGATTTTCCCGTGGAATGGGAAGAGCTTGCCGCCCTGACGACGATGGAGGCGGCCCTTGCCAACGGCGCGGGAGCCGTCCAGCCGGGCCGCACCGGCAACGTGCTGGTGAAGGGCCGCGTCGTCCGCGGCGACGTCGAAAAAGGCTTCGAGAACAACGATCTGATCACCGTCGAGGGCGACTTCTCCACCGGCTTCGTCGAGCACGCCTACATCGAGCCCGAGGCCGGCTTCGCCCGCCGCGTTGGTGACCGCATCGAGGTGCAGGCCTGCACCCAGTCGCCCTACATGGACCGCGACGAGGTCGCGAAGGTGCTCGGGATCGCGCCGGAGGCGGTGCGCATCATCCCGACCGCCGTTGGCGGCGGATTCGGCGCCAAGCTCGACCTGTCGGTGCAGCCGTTCGTGGCGGTCGCCGCCTGGCACCTCGACCGGCCGGTGCGGATGGTCTACTCGCGGCCGGAATCGATGGCGACGACCACCAAGCGCCACCCGGCCAGGATGCACATCCGCGTCGCCGCGACGCCGGACGGGCGCCTGCAGGCGCTTGATTTTTCAGCCGATTTCAACACCGGCGCCTATGCCTCGTGGGGGCCGACGGTGGCGAACCGCGTGCCGGTGCACGCCTCCGGCCCCTATCTCGTGCCGCACTACCGGGCGCTGACGCGGGCGATCCACACCCACCTCGTCCCCGCCGGCGCCTTCCGCGGCTTCGGCGTGCCGCAGGCGGCCGTCGCCCAGGAACAGGCCTTCGACATGCTGGCGGAAAAGCTCGGCCTCGACCGGCTGGAGTTCCGCCTTTTGAACGCGCTCCGCCCCGACCAGCCGACGGTGACCGGCCAGGTGCTCGGCGAGGGCCTCGGCATCGTGCCCTGCCTTGAGGCGCTCCGCCTGCACTGGGCCCGTGCCCTCAAAGACGCCAGCGATTTCAACGCGCAAGCCGCCGGTCCGCGGCGCCGCGGCGTCGGCGTCGCCGGCATGTGGTACGGCTGCGGCAACACCTCGCTGGCGAACCCCTCCACCATCCGCCTCGGCCTCAAGCCCGACGGGCGGCTGTCGCTGCACCAGGGCGCCGTCGACATCGGCCAGGGCTCGAACACCGTCGTCACCCAGATCGCCGCCGATGCGCTGGGCGCGCCGATCGTGATCATGGATCGCGTTTCCGCCGACACCGACCTCACCCCCGACTGCGGCAAGACCTCCGCCTCGCGCCAGACCTTCGTCACCGGCAAGGCAGCCGAGCTTGCCGGCCGGGCGCTGCGCCGGGAGATACTCCGCCTCGCCAATGCCGGCGAAAGCGCGCAGTTCACCTTCGGCGACGGCACCGTCACGGTCACCGACGGCGACCATGCCCGCACCCTCGACCTCGCTGCGATGGGACGCGACGCCCGCGGCTATGTGCTGGCCGTGGAAGAAACCTTCGACCCGCCGACCTCGCCGCTCGATGCCGATGGCCAGGGCAGCCCCTATGCCGTCTATGGCTGCGGCGCCCACATCGCCGAGGTCGAGGTCGACACCGCGCTTGGCACCGTGAAGGTGCTGAAGATCACCGCCGCCCACGACGTCGGCCGGGCGATCAACCCGACGCTGGTGGAAGGCCAGATCGAGGGCGGCGTCGCGCAGGGCCTCGGCCTCGCGCTGATGGAGGAGTTCTTCCCCGGCCGCGGCGAGAACCTGCACGACTACCTGATCCCGACGGTGGGCGACATGCCGGAGGTCGTCTCGATCCTGATCGAGGACGCCTCGCCGGTCGGCCCGTTCGGCGCCAAGGGCATCGGCGAGCAGGCGCTGATCCCGACCGCGCCGGCGATCCTCAACGCCATCCACCACGCCACCGGCGCGCGCCTCATCCGCGTGCCGGCGACGCCCGACCGGGTGCGTGCCGCGATCCGCGCCGTTACTGAGACCGCAGGCGAGGGGGCCTGAATGCTCGACGACATTGCCCCGCCCCCCGCTGCCGCGTCCCCGCTGCCCGCCGCCGACGACAAGATCCGCTGCGACGCCTGCCCGGTGATGTGCTTCATCCGCCCCGGCATGGTCGGCGCCTGCGACCGCTACGCCAACCACGAGGGGACCCTCGTCCGCGTCGATCCCCACGTCGTCCTCGACCGCACGCTGTCCCAGGGCGGCGCCGTGGTGCCGTTCGACCGGGGCCACTGGGACGGCAGCGTGCTGCACGGGCCGGACACCTTCGTCACCGCGATCGGCGCCGGCACCACCTATCCCGACTACAAGCCGGCGCCGTTCATCGTCTCCTCCGAGGTCGACGGCGTCGACATGGTCACCGTCGTCACCGAGGGGATTTTTTCCTACTGCGGCGTCAAGGTGAAGATCGACACCGACCGCCACCTCGGCCCCGAGCGGGCGCTGGTGCGGGCGAACGGCGAGCCTATCGGCCACGTCACCACCGCCGAATATGGCTCGCAGATGCTGTCGCTCGGCGGCGTCCACCACCTCACCGGCGGCTCGAAGCCCGAGGGCCGCGTCACCTGCGAGACGCTGCTGGCGCTCTCGAACGGCCACCCCGTCGAACTCACCGTCGACGACGGCGTCACCGTGATCGTCGCGGCCGGCCGGCCGCCGGTGGTGAACGGCGCTGTCGAGGAGCGCATGCGCGTCGGCTGCGGCTCGGCCACCATCGGCATGTTCGCCAAGCAGTGGCACGGCAAGGTCGACGAAGTCGTGGTGGTCGACGACCACATCACCGGCGTCCTCTCCGAGCACCAGGCCGGCAAGCTGCTGGGCATTTCGGACACCGGCATCAAGCTGAAGGGCCGCCGCTCGACCCCCGGCCGCTATTTCCGCGTCGCCGAGCCCGGCACCGGCTGGGGCGGCACCAACATCACCGACCCCTTGTCGATCCTCGGCCCCTTCGACGCGAAGAAGGCGCGGCCGGGCCTGACGCTGCTGATGGTGTCGACCACCGGCGAGCAGCACGGCTACTACGTCCTCGACGAGGCGCTCGCGCCCATCGAGACCGAGCTGCCGGCGAGCCTGACGCACTCGGTCGACCTCATCCGCGAGAACTGCGAGCCGGCGCTCTGCACCGTCCTCTTCATGGGCGGCGCCGGCGGCTCGCTGCGCTCCGGCGTGACGGAGAACCCGGTCCGGCTGACCCGCTCGGTGAAGGAGGCGCTCACCACCGTCACCTGCGGCGGCGCGCCGGTCTATGTCTGGCCGGGCGGCGGCATCACCTTCATGGTCGACGTCTCCCGCCTGCCGGCGAACGCCTTCGGCTCGGTGCCGACGCCGGCCCTCGTTGCCCCGATCGAGTTCACCCTGAGCCTCGCCGACTATGCGGCGCTCGGCGGCCACCTCGACCACGTCCGGCCGCTGTCGTCGCTGACGGGGGCGGAGACGCCGACGCGGGTGGCGGTGCCGGACGGCAACCCGTGGCCCTTCGCCCCGCGCACGGCTGGGATGCGGGGGTGAGGGTGGGGGCGGCCATCCGCGAAGGGGGGCGAGCGGTCGCTCGTCCCGTCTCCCGCTCGCGGGAGCAAGCGCTGGCTTTTCCCTTCTCCCGCTTGCGGGAGAAGGT
>CAMDHY010000008.1:0-15000 GCA_945898215.1 Pseudoxanthobacter soli DSM 19599
GCTGCGCGACTGGGTCGCCAACGTCGAGGACACCTATTACCTGATCGGCACCGCCGCAGGTCCGCATCCCTATCCGGCGATGGTGCGCGACTTCCAGTCGGTGATCGGCACCGAAGCGAAGGCGCAGATGCTGGAGGCCGAGGGCCGGCTGCCGGACGCGCTCGTCGCCTGCGTCGGCGGCGGCTCCAATGCCATCGGGCTGTTCCACCCCTTCCTCGACGATCCCGACGTGAAGATCATCGGCGTCGAGGCGGGCGGTCGCGGGCTCGAGGCGGACGAGCACTGCGCCTCGCTGACGCGCGGCCGGCCGGGCGTGCTGCACGGCAACCGCACCTATCTCCTGCAGGACGGCGACGGCCAGATCCTCGAGGGCCACTCGATCTCGGCGGGCCTCGACTATCCCGGCATCGGGCCGGAGCACTCCTTCCTGAAGGAGAGCGGCCGGGTCGAGTACGTGGCGATCACCGACGACGAGGCGCTGGCGGCGTTCCAGCTGCTCGCCCGCCTCGAGGGCATCCTGCCGGCGCTCGAGCCGGCGCATGCGCTGGCCGAGGTGGTGAAGCGGGCGCCGCAGATGGGCAGGCAAGAGATCATCCTGATGAACCTCTGCGGCCGCGGCGACAAGGACGTGTTTACCGTCGGCAACATGCTGGGCTTCGGGCTCTGACGACGGTCGGGTAGGGACTGGGCTGGAGAGGCGAGACGATGCCGAACATCACCGTGCAGATGTACAAGGGCCGTGACCCCGCGAAGAAGAAGGCGCTCGCCGTGGCGCTGACGAACGCCATGGTCGAGAGCCTCGGCTGTCCGATCGAGGCGGTGCAGGTGATCATCCAGGACGTCGAGAAGCACGACTGGGCGCATGCCGGCGTGATGGCCTCCGACCCGAAGCCGGGCGCCTGAGCGTGACAAAGACCCGCCTCGATACCCGCTTCGCGGCGCTCGCCGCGGAGGGCCGGCCCGGCCTCGTGACGTTCATCACGGCGGGCGATCCCGATACCGAGACGTCGGGCAAGATCCTCGCGGCGCTGCCGGGGGCGGGCGCCGACGTCATCGAGCTCGGCATGCCGTTCACCGACCCGATGGCCGACGGCCCGGCGATCCAGGCGGCGTCGCTGCGCGCGCTGCACGCGGGGCAGACGATGGTGAAGACGCTCGCCATGGTGCGCGATTTCCGCCGCGGTGACGACACCACGCCGATCGTGCTGATGGGCTACTACAATCCGATCTATTCCTACGGCAACGCGCGCTTCCTCGCCGACGCGAAGGCGGCCGGGGTGGACGGGCTGATCGTCGTCGACCTGCCGCCGGAGGCCGACGACGAACTCTGCCTGCCGGCGCGCGACGCCGGCCTCGCCTTCATCCGGCTGGCGACGCCGACCACCGACGACAAGCGGCTGCCGGCCGTCCTCGCCAACACGGCGGGCTTCGTCTACTACGTCTCGATCGCCGGGATCACCGGCACCGCGGCCCCGGACGCCACCAAGGTCGGCCGCACGGTTGCCCGAATCAAGGCGCATACGTCGCTGCCGGTCGCCGTCGGCTTCGGGGTGCGCACCCCGGAGCAGGCCGCCGCGATCGGTGCCGAGGCGGACGCCGTCGTCGTCGGCTCGGCGCTCGTGCAGGCGGTCGAGCGCTCGCTCGACGCCGACGGACGGGCGACCGGGGCGACCGTCGGTGCGGTTTCGGCGTTGGTGGCGAGCCTGGCGTCGGGCGTGCGGCGCGCCCACGCCGCCTGAGGCCGCCTTTCGACCGATCGTCCCGTCCCGCTCGCGCCGCGGAGACCGAAAGACCGCGATGAACTGGATCAACACCGTCGTCCGCCCGAAGATCCGCTCGCTTTTGACCAAGCGCGAGACGCCGGACAATCTCTGGATCAAGTGTCCCGAGTCCGGCGAGATGGTGTTCCATCGCGATCTCGAGGCGAACGGCTGGGTGGTGCCGCGCTCCGGCTACCACATGCGGATGCCGGCGAAGAAGCGGCTGGAAACGCTGTTCGACGGCGGCCGCTACGAGGCGCTGCCGCTGCCGCAGGTGCCGGTGGACCCGCTGAAGTTCCGCGACGAGAAGCGCTACAGCGACCGCCTGAAGGATGCCCGCATCAAGACCGGCCACGAGGACGCCATCCTCGTCGGCCGCGGCACCCTTGACGGGCTGCCGCTGACGGCGGCGGTGCAGGACTTCGAGTTCATGGGCGGCTCGCTCGGCATGGCCGCCGGCGAGGCGATCATCACCGGCCTCGACACGGCGCGCACCGACGGCACGCCGTTCGTGCTGTTCGCCGCCTCCGGCGGCGCGCGCATGCAGGAGGGCATCCTGTCCCTGATGCAGATGCCGCGTACCACGGTGGCGGTGTCGGCGCTGAAGGAGGCGGGGCTCCCCTACATCGTCGTCCTGACCAACCCGACCACCGGCGGCGTCACCGCCTCCTATGCGATGCTCGGCGACATCCACATCGTCGAGCCCGGCGCGCTCGTCGGTTTCGCCGGCCCGCGCGTCATCGAGCAGACCATCCGCGAGAAGCTGCCGGACGGCTTCCAGCGTGCCGAGTACCTTCTGGCGCACGGCATGGTCGACATGATCGTGCCGCGCCAGGAACTGCGCCCGACGCTGTCGCGCCTGCTCCACATCCTCACCGGCCGAGAGGCCGCCGTCGCCTCGACCCCCGAGCCGGAGGCCGCGCCGGCGCCCGTGGCGGACGAGCGCCGGGCGGCGGAGTGACGCCCGCGGCCCCGGTGCCGGCGGGACGAACACCAGCCATGGACCACGCGAGCGCCATCCTGCAGCGGCTGATCGGCCTTCACCCGAAGGAGATCGACCTGTCGCTCGGCCGCGTCGAGCGGCTGCTCGCCGCCCTCGACCACCCGGAGCGGCGGCTGCCGCCGGTCATCCACGTCGCCGGCACCAACGGCAAGGGCTCGACCACCGCGACGATGCGGGCGATCCTCGAGGCGGCGGGCAAGGGCGTCCACGTCTACACCTCGCCGCATCTCGTCCGCTTCCACGAGCGCGTCCGCCTCGCCGCCCCCGGCGGCGGCCGCTATGTCGATGACGCCGTGCTGGTCGAGGCGCTGAACCGCGCCGAGACCGCGAACGACGGTGCGCCGATCACGCTGTTCGAGATCACCACCGCGGCGGCGATGCTGCTGTTCGCCGAGTCGCCGGCGGATGCGCTGCTGCTCGAGGTCGGGCTCGGCGGGCGGCTCGACGCAACGAACGTGGTGGACAGGCCCCGCGCGAGCGTCATCACGACGATCTCGATGGACCACGAGAAGTTCCTCGGCTCGACGCTCGCCGAGATCGCTCGCGAGAAGGCCGGCATCATCAAGCGCGGCGTGCCGGTGGTCGCCTCGCCGCAGCTGCCGGTGGTCTCGGAGGTGATCCGCCGCCGCGCCGCCCGGCTTGGCGCGCCCCTGAAGCAGGGCGGCGAGGACTGGAACTTCGCCGAGGAGCGCGGCCGGCTCGTCTATCAGGACGAGGACGAGCTGATCGACCTGCCGCCGCCGAAGCTGATCGGCCGCCACCAGTACGTCAACGCCGCGACCGCCGTCGCCTCGCTGCGGGCCGCCGGCCTGTTTCCGGGCGCCACGGCGGCCGAGACCGGCTTCGCCCAGGTCGAGTGGCCGGCGCGGATGCAGCGCCTGACGCAGGGCCGGCTCGTCGACGTCGCGCTGAAGGGCGCGGAGATCTGGCTCGACGGCGGCCACAATCCCGGCGCCGGCGAGGCGATCGCCAACGTCATGGCCGATCTCGAGGAGCGGGTGCCGCGGGCGCTGTTCCTGATCGCCGGCATGCTCTCGACGAAGGACCCGGTCGGTTTCTTCAGGCCGTTCGCCGGCCTCGCCCGCCACGTCTTCACGGTGCCGGTGTTCGGCACCGATTCGAGCCGCGACCCGATCGAACTCGCCCAGGCGGCGCGCGCCGCCGGGCTATCGGCGGAGCCGACGTCGGGCGTGCGGACCGCGCTGCGACTGTTGTCGGAAGGCTGGCGCTTCGAGCCGCCGCCGCGCATCCTGATCTGCGGCTCGCTCTATCTCGCCGGCGACGTGCTCTCCCAGAACGGCACGCCGCCCACCTGAATCGCCGCCCGAGCGCCCGCCCTCAGAGCCCGATGTCCTTCAGGGGCGGGCCTGGGAAGGTGGCGAAGGCCGGCGCGTCGGCCGGCGTGCCGAGAAGTTCCCGCACCGCCCGCGTCGCCTGGTCGATCGCCGAGTTCGCATAGGCGTAGGCGCCGGCGTCGGCATTGGCGATGGCGATGCGGCCGATCGGCCGGCGCGAGGTCTCGATCGGCAGCGGCCCGGCCGGCCAGTAGCCATCCCACGGGCGCATGTACTCGTAGGCATAGCCGTGCGACCAGCGGTTCACCGTGATCGCCTCGATGTCGCGCGCCGGGTCGAAGCCGCCGGGGCCGAGCGCCCGGCCGAGCAGGTCGCGGATCTGCCGCTCCATTTCCTCGAAGGTGATCTCGGTCAGCAGGTAGCGGCCGGTCTGCGCCTGCTCGCGGGTGGAGAGCGTCGGATCGCCGAGCACCGTCTTCGTCAGGTGCAGCACCACCGGGTCGGTCGGCACGTCGGCGAAACGGTAGGTGCCGATCGAGACCGGATAGTCGATCTTGCAGTGCTCCCAGAAGTGACCGGGCGTCTCGAACTCGGCGACGCCGAGCTTGGAGAGCGCCTCCCACGAACGCACCAGCACGTTGGCGTAGAGGAAGGGGATCTTCTGCTGGTCGGTCAGCGCCTCCTGCTGGGCGGCCGGCGCCTCCGCGCAGATCAGCGGGATGACGCGGTGCCAGCAGGCGAGCACGGCGTGGTCGGAGGTGACGGTGGAAAGGGTGGGGGCGCCATCCGCCAACCGGGCATAGGTCGCCTCGACGCCGCCGTCGGTGTTGCGGATCTTCACGCAGGGCGACTGCAGGCGGAGGCGCACCGCGTTCTCCGGCCGGTCGAGGGCGCCGTATTCGGTGCGGGCGAGCACCAGGTCTTCCATCGTCGTGCCGGCGACCGCGGCGGGGATCAGCGCGCGGACGAGGGCGCGGGCGACCGAGGCGTTGCCGTCGGGGAAGTGGAAGATTTAGGGGTCAGGCCCCTTCGCGACGAGGCGGCCACTCGGGCTCATCGTCGGCCAGACGTCGTCGCCGAGGTCCATCGCGTCGAAGCCGGGACACTCGACGACGCGGGCGTCGAGGCAGGACACCGCCCGCACGCCGGCGCCGAAATAGGGCTTCGTCCAGTTGTCGAAGAACTCGACGAGCTGCGGGTCGAGGCCGAGGGTGTCAGTGAGGAAGGCCGCGTAGGGCAGGTCGGCGAGCGCCGCGAACTTCTCCTCGCGCGTCTTGCCGTCGAAGGGGTCGGTCGGTGCCTCGTAGAGGGCGAGGAGATCGGCCTTCGCCTTGTCGGAGAGCGAGGTTTTCGCGATCCACTCCGCATCGTCGTCGCCGTAGACGGCGAGGGCGTCGGCGCCGAAGGCCTCGCGGGTGGTGAAGACGCCCTCGCCGAGGCCGCGGTCTTCCGCCCACGCCTGATCGTAGCATCGCCCGAGCGCCTCGACGTCGACGCCGATGTCGGCGAGCACCTGGTTGACGGCGGGGGTGAAGAAGCTTGGCGTCTGCAGGGATTCCGAGCCGCCATAGCCGATGACGAGGCGGCCGTTCCCGGCGGTGAACTCGTTGCGCACGGCGTGGCCGCCGAAATCGTCGGTGTTGTCGAGGACGAGGACGCGGGCGCCGGGCTTCTGGTGGCGATAGAGGTGGGCGGCGGTGAGGCCGGAGAGGCCGGCCCCGACGACGATGAGGTCGTAGTGCTCGCCGGTGGCGGTGGGCGCGCCGGCGGTATCCCAGAACGTGCCGTCGCGGATCGAATGCATGACGGCGAAGTCGGCGTCGGTCTGGCCGCGCAGGCCGGTCAGCGCTGGCGGGTAGGGGGAGGCCTGGGCGAACACCGGCCGGCCGATGAGTGGCAGCGCCGCCGCCGCGCCGAGGACGGCGGCGCCGTTGAGGAAATCGCGCCGCGAGATCGCCCGGTCCATGCCGAGGCGGCGGTCGTCTGTGGACCAGGACATGGCGTCTCCCCCGTGTTGTTCTCGGGGGATGGTACCCGGTCGCGGGCGATCGGCAATTCGCAATGATGGGAGCGGGGGGCGAGGCTCGGGGCGAGGGACGTGCGGTGAGCGACACCTTCGCCTCTCCCTCCGAAGTCATTCCCGGGCTTGTCCCGGGAACCCATCCCTCGCTGCGGGCGCCCCCCCACGTTGTCGCACACCTTTTGCTGCATCCTCGCATGGGTTCCCGGCACAAGGCCGGGAATGACGACGGAGGGGAAAGAGCATGCCGGGCCGGCGGTGCGCGGTCGCCGCCGCGATGTCCCTTCTCCCAGCAGGGCTGGGAGAAGGTCCCGGCAGGGGGATGAGGGCGCGACGCGCAGCGGCGCGGGCGGCGTGCACAGACACTAAGATCCGCCGAGAACGCGTCTTCCGCTCCTGCGGAGCGGCCCTCATCCGCCCTTCGGGCACCTTCTCCCGCAAGCGGGAGAAGGGGAAGGCGGCGATGCCCTGCCTCAGCTGCCCTGGGCGACCTTGGTCGAGGCCTGCGGGCGGCCCATCAGAGTGTCGATGCGGTCGCGCTCGGCGCCGAAGGAGCTGAGCACCGTGCCGCCGAGCTCGCGGCCGCGCGGCAGGCGGATGCGCAGCGGGTCGACCGGGCGGCCGTTGATGTGCACCTCGTAGTGCAGGTGCGGGCCGGTGGAGAGGCCGGTCGAGCCGACGTAGCCGATCACCTGGCCCTGGCGGACGCGGATGCCCGGCTTGATGCCCTTGGCGATGCCGGACATGTGGGCGTAGCCGGTCTCGTAGCCGTTGGTGTGGCGCAGCTTCACCCAGCGGCCGTAGCCGGAGCGCCACTCGGCCTGCTCGACGACGCCGTTACCGGAGGCGACGATCGGGGTGCCGGTGGGGGCGGCCCAGTCGACGCCGGTATGGGCCTTCACCCAGCGCAGGATCGGATGGCGGCGCATGCCGAAGCCGGAGCGGAACACGCCCTTCGCCATCGGCTTGCGCATCAGGAACTTCTGCGCGCTCTTGCCGGTCTCGTCGTAGAAATCCATCGAGCCGTCGTCGGGGGCGCGGAAGCGGTAGAACTTGCGCGTCGTGCCGCCGATGGTCAGCGCCGCGTAGAGCACCTCTGGCGAGGCCAGCGGCTGGCCGTCCTCGTCGAGGGCATAGAAGGTCTCGAAGGAATCGCCCGGCCGCACCGGCGCGTTGAAGTCGACGTCGAAGGAGTAGATGCGCACCATCTCCTTGATGACCTGCTCCGGCAGGTCCTGCTCGAGCGCCGTCTGGTAGAAGCTCTGGTAGAGCGACATCGAGCCGCCACCGCGCGCGACAGATTCCTCCTCCGGGGTCTCGGCCTCGGCGACCACCGGCAGCGAGGCGTCCGGCTCCTCGGCGGCGACGAAGGGGCCGGTGTCGGAGCGGGCGACGGTGGCCTTGTGGGCCTCCGGTCCGTAGACGCTGACGCGCAGCACCTCGGCGCCGTCGCCACCGTCGGCGGCCGGGCCGAAGGCGAGGCGGATGCGGTCGCCCTCGGCGAGGTCGGCGAGGTCGAAGGCGCTGTCGAACACCTTGGCGACCTCATCGGCGGTGGCCTCGTCGATCGCGTGGTCGACGAGGATCTTCGCCAGCGTGTCGCCCTTCTCCACCGCGACCATCACCTCGGCGTCCTCGACGTCCTCGATGGCGGCTTCGCCCTCGGCGGCGACCGGATCGTCGGACTTCGCCACCTCCGAGAGGTTCTCCGGCACGATGCGGACCATCAGGTCGGTGATCTCAAGCGGATTGGCGAGGGCGAAGTTGAAGCGAGCGGGGTCGATCGGCGGGGCGTTGACGAACTCGACCGGGTCGGAGGCGTTGAAGCGGCTGTCCTCGCGCACCACCGCCTCGACCTCCTCGGCCGACAGCGTCAGGTCGGGGTCGACCAGCGGGCTGCCGAGGGGGAAATCGCGAGTGGCGACGGTGACCTCGCCCTCGACCTGCGCGCCATAGACCGAATCGGTCGGGCTGCGATCGGGGAAGATCTCGCTGTCAGAGAAGATCGCCAGCGGATTGAAGGGCGGGATGTTGGCGACCTGGTCGCCGACGCGGGTGGCGAGCGTCGCGGTGACCTTGACGAAGGGGCGCACGCGGATGAGGTCGCGGTCGCCCTGGCGGGTGACTGTGGAGACCTGGATGACCTGTCGGTTGGTGACCGCCTCGATGACCGGCTGAACCTTGTCGGACTTGCGGGCCGGGCCGGCGTCCTCGTCGAGGAGCGGGCGGAGTTCGGCACCGAGCTGGCGGGCCGGGGCGGCGATGGAGATGTGGTCCTCGAGGGCGACGACGAGGGCACCGCCCATCAGCACCACGGAGGTGACGCCGGTGAGTACCGTTCCCAGCAACCAGCGGACGGAGACGGCGCGACGGTCGGGCCTCGGCTTGGCGCCATCGATGAGCAGCGGCGGCTCGTCGCCGAGCGCCACGCGACCGCGTCCATAAGCGTAGCCACCGACCTTCATGCGGGGGTGTCGTCCTCTTGGAGGGGTCCGGGCGTTTCGTGCCGAGGACGGTGACCGTCGAGCGCTGTGAAGTCAACCGCTTCGCCCCGGTGCTTCCCCTGCGAGCGTGACGACATTGCGGCGGCGGGATGGCGAAAGCGTCGCCGGGCGGCGGGAGCATCCCGGCGCGCGGGATCAGCCGGCGACGGCGGCGGCGCGGCGGACGGACGCCGAGGCGGCCGCGCCGGCCTCGGCCTGCTGGTCGGTGGCGGCGGTGGCGACGAGGGCGGCGAGGGGCTCGATCTCGCGCTCGCGCGGAGCGAACATCCAGTAGCGGATCGGCGCCTCGAGGGTGCCGACGCGGACGAGGTCGCCGGCGGCGAGCGCGGTGCGCGCCGCGCCGAGCGTGACGAAGCCGGGGAAGCGGCCGCTGCCGACCAGGGACATGACCGAGGCTGTCGAATCGAGGCGCAGGCGCGGATGGGCAATGCGGCGCGGGTCGATGCCGTGGGCGGCGAGCGCCTCCGACACCACGGCGGCGATGTCGCCCTTCTCCCAGATCACCGGGGCGCAGTCCGGCAGGTCGGACCAGGTCGGCCGGGGCGGCAGGGCGCGGGCGCGCGCCGGCGTGGCGACGAGCACCAACTGATCGCGGAAGACGCCGAGATAGCGGAACTGCGCGTGGCCGGGGGCGGTCTCGCTGATGCCGACGTCGGCGGTGCCGCGCATCACCCAGGCGGTGACGTCGTCAGCGCTGCCGGCGATGAGCTCGACGTCGGGCAGTTCCTTCTGGCCGCCGAAGCGGGCGAGCAGGCCGGGCATCCAGTGGTCGTAGGCGTTGCGGGTGCAGGCGAGGATCGGCCGGCGGCCGTCGCGCTCGCCCATGCTCTCGACGCGGCGCACCGTCAGCTCGACGTCGCGCAGGATGCGCTCGGCCTCGTTGAGCAGCACCTGGCCGGCCTCCGTCACCATCAGGCGGCGGCCGGAGCGGTCGAACAGGCGGACGTTGTGGCGGTCCTCGAGCTTCTTGATGGAGATCGACACCGCCGACTGCGTCAGGCCGAGCTTCTCGGCGGCGTGGGTGAAGCTGCCGTAGCGGGCGGCCTCGACGAAGATCTTCATCTGCTCGAACGTCATCGGTGTCTGCCCGCCTCGGCTTACGTGGAGCCTGCCGTCCGGCGCGGTCGCGCGATCGAAGAGCACCGCAAGATTCGTGCCCGGACGTCGCGCGGGGCGCCGCCGCCGGCCACAGACCCGGGGACGCGTCCGCCGGCGGGACCGTGGGGTGTTTTTGGGCAGTGCGGGCGTGCGCCCTAAACGACGCTCATGTGCAATGGCCCTGGCGGGGCACGGCGGGGTGCTGCCCCCAATCCCGCAAATGGCGGATTAACCTGATTGATGCGCGCCGCCGCGATTGCCGCCAGGGCGTCGCCGGATCGCCCACGCCGGCGCCAAAGTCCCGGAAACTGCACGAAAATCCGCCACGGCCCGCGACTGGCCCGCTGCTTGCGCTTGGGAGGTCCGTGCGCGTCCCTGCCGGCCCTCCTCCCCCGGCGGACGCTTCTCGGATGCCTTCTCCAGGAGCTCGTCATGAACGCTGCGGATCTGACGCTTTCTCCGGGGCTGACCCAGGGGCTGGGCCTCGCCCTGATGATCGGGACCGGACTGGTCTTTCTCGCACTCGCCTGGCTGATCAAGTCGAAGCTGGTGCGCAACACCCACGACTTCATCATCTCCAACCGCCGCGTCGGCCTCGGCTTCGGAGTCGGCTCGGTCATCTCGGTGTGGACGTGGGCGATGGCGGTGATGATGAGCACCGCCATGACCTTCCAGTTCGGCCTCTCCGGCCTGTTCTGGTTCGTCGTGCCGAACGGCTTTGCCATCATGGCGATGGTGCCGCTCGCCAAGATCCTGCGCCGCCGCATGCCGGCCGGCTACACGATCAGCCAGTTCGCCTACAACCGCTTCAACCAGTCGAAGGTCGCCTCCGGCGTCGTCACGGTGACGATGATCTTCGGCATCCTGCTCGAGATCCTCATCAACCTGAAGGGCACCTCCGTCGTGATGTCGACGGTGTTCCCGATCAACTGGCAGGTCGCGACGCTGCTGACCGTCGTTGTCGTGCTCGCCTACTCCTATTTCGGCGGGCTGTGGACGAGCGTGATGACCGGTACGATCAACACCTGGATGATCACCGTGCCGGCGGCGATCGTCGTCGTCGCGGTGTTCGGCATGATCGACGGCGGCGCCACCACCGTCTTCAACGCGGTGAAGGCGGGTGACCCGACCAACCTGTCGATCTTCGAGGCGGACGCGGCGGCCGGCTTCGGCATTACGCTGGCCTTCGGCCTGCTCGCCGCCACCGTCGCCGACCAGACCTTCTGGCAGAAGGTGTGGGCGATCCGGCCGAACCAGGTGGGCCGCACCTTCCTGTGGGCGGGGGCACTGTTCTACCCGATCCCGATCTGCCTCGGCATGCTCGGCCTGGTCGGCATCGGCTACGGCCTGACGGCGGCGGACGTCGGCGGCGACATCGTCGCGGTCGGCCCCTACATCGTCTCGCACATCGGCCTGCCGATGGTGCTGATCATCGCCTACGTGCTGGTGATCCTGGCCGCCTGCTACTCGACCATCGACGGTGCTTCCTCGGCGCTGTCGTCGATCGTCGCCGTCGACCTCGTCAAGCGCTATGCGCCGGCGACGACGGAATCGCGGCTCTTCTACATCACCAAGCTGTCGATGCTGGTCGGCGGCATCATCGCCGCGATCGTGGTGCTGTCGGGGGCCGACTTCACCTCGCTGGTGCTGACCACCTACGCGCTGAAGACCTCGATCCTGATCCCGCTGGTGCTCGCCATCATCTGGCCGAGGACCAACACGATCGGCTTCGTCGGCGGCGTCGTGCTGTCGATCCTGATCGGCATGCCGCTGCGCGAGTTCTATGGCGAGCTGATCGGCACCTTCTCGATCCTCGGCATCAGCGCCGTCGTCGTGGTGGGCGCCGGCCTTCTCGGTGGCCGCGCCTTCGACATGCGCGAGCTCAGCGTCAAGCAGGCGGTGAAGCTCGAGAGCTGAGCCGGACCACGGTCCCGGGCGTCGCGGCCGCGGCCGCGATGCGCGCCGGCCGCGGCGCCCGCTCCCCCGGCGCCGCGGCCCCCTTTTCCCGATGCTTCCCGCTAGCCCGAAATTCGCAAGGAGGTCTCCATGAGCATCCTGATGACCGTCTTCCTCGTGCTCGGCGCCGCCGCCACGATCCTGTTCGTCGCTGGCTACGTGCGCGGCGTGCGCGAGGCGATCGCCACCCACGCCGACCCCGAGCTCGAGGTCGACGACAGCGGCGACGTCAACGCCTTCTGGTGGCAGATCGCCATCGCCGTCGTCGCCGCCGCGCTGACGATCGCGCTCGCCGGCGTCAATCCCGCCTTCATCTACCTCGGCCCGCTGCTCGTCATCGGCACGGCAGCGATGAACGGCCTCGCCTTCTTCATCGACAAGCCGCCGCGCGGCTGACCGGCACGGCCCGCGGCGACCGTCGCGGGCCGTTCGCCAAGGCCGTTCGCCCCAGAAGACAGAACGAGGAGATCCCCGATGCGAGGCCGTGCGTGATGCTGTTCGGTATCTGGCTTCCCGTCTATGGCGGCTGGCTGAGGACGCTCGACCAGCCCTCCGGCCCCGACGTCGCCGCCTGCCTCGCCATCGCCCAGCAGGCCGAGGCGCTCGGCTTCGACTTCCTCTATGCCTCCGAGAATCTGCTCAACTGCATCCACGGTCCGGCCGAGGGTGTGGCCGACGCCTGGAGCCTGCTCGGCGCGATCGCCGCCAAGACCACCAAGGTCGGGCTGTCGGGGGCGGTGAAGCCGGGCTTCCGCTCGCCGTTCCTGGTGGCGCGGATGATCGACACCCTGACGCGCATCGCCGAGCGCCGGCTCGGGGTGAACATCGTCTGCGGCTGGTGGAAGGAGGAGTTCGAGCTCTCCGGCGTCGACTATCTCGACCACGCCGGCCGCTACGACCGGGCGGCGGCGTTCCTGCGCGACTTCCACCGCCTGTTCCAGCCGCCCCTCGGCACCCTGTTCGACGAGGATGCGGCAGCGGGCGGCTTCGCGCCGTTCCCGCGCCTGCCCGGCGGCGAGGCGGCGGCCCCGAGCTACGGGCTCGACGCAGCGGCGCTGCCGGAAATCTGGATCAGCGGCCACTCGGCCCGTGCCACGATGATGGCGGCGGAGTGGGGCGACTGCCTGTTCCTCAACGGCATGGACGACGCGACGCTCGCCGCCCACGTCGCGGCGGCGCGCCAGCAGGCGAACCGCTTCGGCCGCACCCTGAAGGTGGCGCTCAACGCCTACGTGATCGTGACGGAGACGGCGGCCCAGGCCGAGCAGCGCCGGCGCGCCGTGCTGTCGCGCCGCAATCCCGAGACGATCGCTTTCTTCCGCACCGTGATGGAGGCCTCCGGCGCCAGCGCCTGGGCCGCCCTCGACGACGAGCAGATGGTCGATTCCAACGCCGGCCTGGAAGCCGGCCTGATCGGCAGCTTCGAGGAGGTGCGCGAGCGCGTGGCGGCACTCGCGGCGCTGGGCGTCGACAAGCTCGTCTGCCAGTTCGACGACCCGATGCGCGACGCCGGCCCGTTCATGAAGCGCGTCATCCGCCCGCACCGGGAGGCGACGGCCCGGTCGGTGCGGGCCTGAGACCCGTGCGCCCGAGACCGTGTGCGCCTGAAACCGGTGCGCGGCCGAGCTGCGAGCCCCGAGACAGTCCGAGCCCCGTGTCAGACCAGGAGTTTTTGATGAGAGAAGAGCCCAAGAAGGCCCACCTGCTCGGCTTCATCCAGCACGGCGTCAACAGCCATGCGACCGGCATGTGGCGCAACACCAAGGACAAGATCGGCTGGCATTTCTCGCGGCCGCAGTACTGGCAGCACATGGCCCGCACGATGGAGCGCGGCCTGTTCGACGCCATGTTCATCGCCGACGAGCTCGCCCCCTATTCGACGCACGACGACAGCTCGGACGCGACGGTGAAGTGGGCGGTGCAGTGCCCGACCCACGAGCCCTCGACGATCGTGCCGATCATCGCGGGGGCAACCGAGCATCTCGGCGTCGGCGTGACGCTGTCGACGATGTTCGTCCATCCCTATGCGATGTGCCGGCTGCTCTCGAGCCTCGATCATCTGTCGAACGGGCGCGTCGCCTGGAACGTCGTCAGCTCCTATTCGAAGAGCGAGTGGGAGGCCTATGGCCACGTCGACATGACGCCGCGCTCCGAACGCTACGACAAGATGGAGGAGTACATGGAGGTCTGCTACCAGCTCTGGGACAGCTGGGAGCCGGACGCCATCATCGCCGACAAGGAGAGCGGCATCTACGCCGACCCGGCGAAGGTGAGGGTGGTCGATCACCAGGGCAAATACTTCAAGTGCAAGGGCCGGCACTTCTGCGCACCGTCGCCGCAGGGACGGCCGGTGATCTGGCAGGCGGGCTCCTCCGGCCGCGGGCGGGACTTCGCGGCCAGGCACGCCGAGGCGATCTTCGCCGTCCACCCCGGCGTCGAGCGCATGCGCCAGTATGCCGACGACCTCAACGAGCGCCTGGAGACCACCTTCAACCGGCCGGCCGGCAGCGTGAAGCTGATCTACGGGCTGCAGACGGTGGTGGCGGAGACGCGCTCGGAGGCGGAGGACAAGTACGAGCGCATCAAGGCCTGCATTCCGCTCGAAGGAGCGCTCGCCTGGATCTCCGGTCACTTCGGCCTCGATTTCTCGAAGATGGACCTCGACGAGAACGTCAAGAACCTCGAGGTGCCGGGCATCCAGGGGCTGTTCGAGTCGATCATCTACGCCAAGGACCCGAAGGGCCTCGTGCCGGTGACGGTGAAGGAGGCGGCGCTGATCTACGCCCAGGGCATGGGGATGCCGGTGGCGGTGGGGACGGCGAAGGACGTCGCCGACCAGATCGAGAGCTACATGGACGACGGCGGCGCCGACGGTTTCATGCTGGCCGCCACCTACACGCCGGGCTGCTACGAGGAGTTCGTCGACCTCGTGGTGCCCGAGCTGCAGCGCCGCGGCCGCTACCGCACCGCCTATCCCGGCGACACGCTGCGCGCCAACCTCGCGGCCGACTGAGATGGCGACGGTAACGGGCGCGCCGGAGGGCGCGGTGCAGCAGGGCGGCGCGACGGACCCGGAGCCCTTCAAGGCGGCGTTCCGGCGGCTCGCCTCGGGGGTCTGCGTGGTGATGTTCCGCCGCCACGGGCGCCCGCACGGCTTCACCGCCACCTCGGTGACGTCGGTGTCGATGGCGCCGCCGAAGGTGCTGTTCTGCGTTGGCACCGGCAACGACAGCCACACGCACCTCTCGGTCAACACGCCCGTCGGGATCTCGATGCTGTCGGTGGCGCAGCGCCCCCTCTCCGACCGCTTCGCCGGCAAGGCGGGGGCGGCGGGCTACGACGATGTCGCGATCGTGGAGGGATG
>CAMDHY010000008.1:17500-78138 GCA_945898215.1 Pseudoxanthobacter soli DSM 19599
TCCTTAGCTCCGATTGGCGGACTTCGCCGTCTTCGTTTCTCTTTCTTCTCGGACGCGTGGACCGCGCTCGGACCGTAGCGCTCCTGCTTCCCTGGCATCAGTCGGGGGAGCTGCGCGGGCCTGTAGCTCAGTCGGTTAGAGCGCACCCCTGATAAGGGTGAGGTCGGTAGTTCGAATCTACCCAGGCCCACCACTTCCGCCGCCACAAGGCGGTGGTCTTGTCGGGGCCATAGCTCAGCTGGGAGAGCGCCTGCTTTGCAAGCAGGAGGTCGTCGGTTCGATCCCGTCTGGCTCCACCACGATCGCGTGGCGGTAGCAGCGTCCGAAAACAGAGCTTCGTGATACTTCGGTATCGCGTGTTCATTGACATCGTGAAGAAAAGGTTTGCCCGGATACGCGGAAGCGTAGGCCGAGAAAAGCCGAGGAACCTCAAGTCCTCGTCGGGCAAGTCTTGAAACGCTGGTCTTTCCTCATTGCGGTGCCACTTCGGTGGACATCGATAATGAGAGTGATCAAGCGCCTTAAGGGCATTCGGTGGATGCCTTGGCGTCGAGAGGCGATGAAGGACGTGGTACGCTGCGATAAGCTACGGGGAGCTGCGAACAAGCTTTGATCCGTAGATTTCCGAATGGGGAAACCCGGCCCGCAAGGGTCATCCCGCAAGGGAAGCGAACCCGGGGAAGTGAAACATCTCAGTACCCGGAGGAAAGGACATCAACAGAGACTCCGCTAGTAGTGGCGAGCGAACGCGGACCAGGCCAGTGGCCTATGCAATCAAACCGGAACTGTCTGGAAAGGCAGGCCTCAGCGGGTGACAGCCCCGTACGGGTAACGGCTGCATAGGTCCTCGAGTAAGGCGGGACACGTGAAATCCTGTCTGAACATGGGGGGACCACCCTCCAAGCCTAAGTACTCCTCGACGACCGATAGCGAACAAGTACCGTGAGGGAAAGGTGAAAAGCACCCCGACGAGGGGAGTGAAACAGTTCCTGAAACCGGATGCCTACAAACAGTCGGAGCCCGCAAGGGTGACGGCGTACCTTTTGTATAATGGGTCAGCGACTTAATTTAACGAGCAAGCTTAAGCCGATAGGTGTAGGCGCAGCGAAAGCGAGTCCGAATAGGGCGTCAAGTTCGTTGGATTAGACCCGAAACCGGGTGATCTAGCCATGAGCAGGCTGAAGGCAAGGTAACACTTGCTGGAGGGCCGAACCGTTGAATGTTGCAAAATTCTCGGATGATTTGTGGCTAGGGGTGAAAGGCCAATCAAACTCGGTAATAGCTGGTTCTCCGCGAAATCTATTTAGGTAGAGCGTCGGACGAATACTCCAGGGGGTAGAGCACTGGATGGGCTAGGGGTCCCCACAGGATTACCAAACCTAACCAAACTCCGAATACCTGGAAGTACTATCCGGCAGACACACGGCGGGTGCTAACGTCCGTCGTGAAGAGGGAAACAACCCTGACCGCCAGCTAAGGCCCCCAAATCGTGGCTAAGTGTGAAAGGATGTGAGAATCCCATAACAACCAGGATGTTGGCTTAGAAGCAGCCATCATTTAAAGAAAGCGTAACAGCTCACTGGTCTAGATAAGGGTTCTTGCGCCGACAATGTATCGGGGCTCAAGCCACGTGCCGAAGCTGCGGGTGCATCGCAAGATGCGCGGTAGCGGAGCGTTCCGTAAGCCTGTGAAGCGGTATCCGTGAGGGGCCGTGGAGGTATCGGAAGTGAGAATGCTGACATGAGTAACGGAAAGGGGTGTGAGAGACACCCCCGCCGAAAGTCCAAGGGTTCCTGCGTAAAGCTAATCTGCGCAGGGTCAGCCGGCCCCTAAGACGAGGCTGAAAAGCGTAGTCGATGGGAACCAGGTGAATATTCCTGGGCCTGTGGATGGTGACGAACGCCGTAAGTTGTCGATCCTTACTGGATTGGATCGGCTGCGAAGGAGTTCCAGGAAATAGCCTCCACGTATAGACCGTACCCGAAACCGACTCTGGTGGACTGGTAGAGCATACCTAGGCGCTTGAGAGAACGATGCTGAAGGAACTCGGCAATTTGCCTCCGTAACTTCGGGATAAGGGGGCCTCCTCCGCGGGCAACCGTGGGGGAGGGGCACAAAACAGGGGGTGGCGACTGTTTATCAAAAACACAGGGCTCTGCGAAGCCGTAAGGCGACGTATAGGGTCTGACGCCTGCCCGGTGCCGGAAGGTTAAGAGGAGAGGTGCAAGCTTTGAATCGAAGCCCCGGTAAACGGCGGCCGTAACTATAACGGTCCTAAGGTAGCGAAATTCCTTGTCGGGTAAGTTCCGACCTGCACGAATGGCGTAACGACTTCCCCGCTGTCTCCAGCATCGACTCAGTGAAATTGAATTCCCCGTGAAGATGCGGGGTTCCTGCGGTTAGACGGAAAGACCCCGTGAACCTTTACTGCAACTTTGCACTGGTATCCGTGTCGTCATGTGTAGGATAGGTGGTAGGCTATGAAACCGGGGCGCCAGCTCTGGTGGAGCCATCCTTGAAATACCACCCTTGAAGTCATGAATATCTAACTGCGGCGTGTCATCCACGCCCAGGACAGTGCATGGTGGGTAGTTTGACTGGGGCGGTCGCCTCCCAAAGAGTAACGGAGGCGCGCGAAGGTGGGCTCAGAGCGGTCGGAAATCGCTCGTTGAGTGCAATGGCATAAGCCTGCCTGACTGCGAGACTGACAAGTCGAGCAGAGTCGAAAGACGGCCATAGTGATCCGGTGGTCCCACGTGGACGGGCCATCGCTCAACGGATAAAAGGTACTCCGGGGATAACAGGCTGATGATGCCCAAGAGTCCATATCGACGGCATCGTTTGGCACCTCGATGTCGACTCATCACATCCTGGGGCTGGAGCAGGTCCCAAGGGTTCGGCTGTTCGCCGATTAAAGTGGTACGTGAGTTGGGTTCAGAACGTCGTGAGACAGTTTGGTCCCTATCTGCCGTGGGTGTAGGAGACTTGAGAGGATCTGCCCTTAGTACGAGAGGACCGGGGTGGACGTACCTCTGGTGGACCTGTTGTGGCGCCAGCCGCATAGCAGGGTAGCTAAGTACGGACGGGATAACCGCTGAAAGCATCTAAGCGGGAAACCCACCTCAAAACGAGGTCTCCCTTGAGAGCCGTGGAAGACGACCACGTTGATAGGCCGGGTGTGGAAGCGTGGCGACACGTGAAGCTTACCGGTACTAATAGCTCGATCGGCTTGATCACTCTCATTAATCCATGTCCACCGAGCGTGGGCATCGCATGAGAATAGACGACCAGCGTTTCAAACTTGACGACAATGCTCTTTGCCGGCCTGGTGGCTATGGCGAGGGGGCTGGACCCGATCCCATTCCGAACTCGGCCGTCAAAACCCTCAGCGCCGATGGTACTTCGTCTCAAGACGCGGGAGAGTAGGTCGCTGCCAGGCCTGCCAAGCGCATTGTCATCGAGATCACCTTTTCTTCGCGAACTCGCCCCGGCTCATGCCGGACGCGAGACCTTCGGCCCCGCCGGCCGAAACCGACACCGGCGCGGGGTGGAGCAGCCCGGTAGCTCGTCAGGCTCATAACCTGAAGGTCGCAGGTTCAAATCCTGCCCCCGCAACCAGATCAAGGCCCGCCGCTGCGAGGTTATCCTCGTCGCGGCGGGCCTTTTTTCGTTTCGGGCCGGCCGGGTGCCGTTTCGGCGAGCCCGACCGGTCGCGACGCCACCCTGCGACCATGCGTCGATTGTCAAAGCGACGGCAGCGCAGCCTCGTCGATGCGCCGCCGGGGCTCGCGCCGGCACTGCGTCCACCGCCGCGCCTCATCTCCGCGGTCCTGCCGGGCACCCGTACTCGGCGGGCCTACAGCGGACCTCAACCTTCCTCCGGAAAACGTCGCTCGAACGCCCAGACATCGGGGAAGCCGATGAGCTCGTTGAACGCGTCGAACGGATAGAGCGGCGTGCCGGCGCCGACGGCGCCTCGGGTGCGGATCTCTGCGTAGACGCTGCGCAGGGCGTGGGCGGCGGCGAGAAAGCCGGTCACCGGAAAGATCGCCACGGAGAAACCGAGGTCCGCCAGCTCCGCGGTGCCCAGCATCGGCGTGCGTCCGCCATCCACCAGGTTGACGACCGTCGGCTTCTCGATGCGACGCCCGATCTCGGCGAGCTCGGCGAGACTTTCCGGCGCTTCGACGAAAATCAGGTCGGCGCCCGCCGCGCCATAGGCGTTGCCGCGCGCGATCGCCTCGTCCAGCCCGTGGGCGGAGCGGGCATCGGTGCGGGCGACGATGAGGAAATCGCGGCTCGAGCGCGAATCGGAGGCCACCGCGATCTTGCGCACCATCTCGCCCATGGGGATGACCCGCCGATTCGGCGTGTGGCCGCACTTCTTCGGAAATTCCTGATCCTCGATCTGGATCGCCGCCACGCCGCCGCGCTCGTAGCCGCGGACGGTATGGCGGACGTTCAACAGCCCGCCATAGCCGGTATCGGCGTCGGCGATCACCGGCGTCGTCGTCATTTCGACGATGCGTCCGACCCGCTCGACCATCTGGGAATAGGTCGCGAGGCCCGCATCCGGCAGGCCGAGCGACGAGGCGACGGTGCCATAGCCGGTGACGTAGAGCGCCTCGAAGCCCATGCGGTCGGCGATCAGGGCCGAGATCAGGTCATAGACACCCGGTGCGGCGACGAATGCGCCGCTCTCGATGACGTTCCGCAGCCTCGCGCCGGCCACGGGGGCCCGATCGTCGCTGGCGTCGTTCTTCATGCCGTCCTCCGTCCGGCGACCGGCGGCCCGGCTGCGAAAACACCCCCAGCCGCCCCGCGCCTTCGCCGCGCGACGATAGACGCCGCGCCGCCGTCGCCGAAAGGGCCATCAGCATCGGGCATTCCCCGTCGGGCTGTGGCTGCGGCGAGGCCTCGTCGCTCGCAACCCCCCGCGTTCGCCGCGCTGCTATCAGGCCGATCGGCGATGGACCGCGTGCAGGAAATCCGTAACGTCCTCGCCCAGAAGCGCCACGTGCGATCGCATCAGGGCGCTGGCGCGGGTCGCCTCGCCGGAGACGATCGCGGCCAGGATCTCGGCGTGTTCCGGGATCGAGGACACCATGCGGCCGGGGCGATAGGTGACGTGGTGGCGGTAGGGCGCGGTCTTCAGCGTCACGGCGCGCAGTTGCGCCTGCAGCACCTTGTTGCGGCTCGCCTGGGCGATCTCGTGGTGGAAGGCGTTGTTGGCGAGGAAGAACGCGGGCACGGCCCCACTCGCCGCCGTCTCGGCGCACCGCTGGTGCAGGGCGGCGAGGCGGGCGTGGTCGTCGGCGCGGCTCCGGCGTGCCGCCAGTCCCGCCGCCAGCGCCTCGAGCTCGGCGACAACCGAGAAGGCATCGAGCAGGTCCGCGGGCTCGAGTTCGGCCACCATCGCGCCGCTGCGACCGCGCACGCTGACGAGACCGCTCGCCACCAATCGTTGCAACGCCTCGCGGATGGGAGTGCGGGAGACGCCGAACTCCTCGGCGAGTTGGCGCTCGTCCAGGCGATCACCCGGGCGCCGCTCGCCGCGCAGGATCGAGTCCTCCAGCGCCTCGACGATCTCGGAGGACCGCGAGACGAAAGGCTGGCGCAGCGCGGTGTCGTCGGCGATGGACAAACGGCACTCCCGAGAACGGCCACGGCTCGGGCGCGATCCGTCGCTCCGGCCGCCGGCCGCCGCGGGCGGCACGCTACCGTGCCCGGTCCGCCGCTGCCTGGGCCACCTTCGTGTTTAGGCGAGCGGCGGTGCGTTGACAACGAAGCGGATGAGGCGCGCCCGGCATGCCGCGGCGACCGCGACGGGCAATGGTGTCGCAGACGATGCCGGCAAGCATCGCCATGCGCCGTGCCGGCGGGCGGGGACGGACGCCCGGGTGAGGGAGACACGACAGCTTGAACGGGCCGGCGGTGGCCCGGCCTGTGCCCCTGCGGTAGTCTGTCGCCGCTCCAGATGTACGTGGGCCCGCGGATGCGGGCAGTTCATCCGGCCTGGTGCGACGAGTGACGCCGGTCGACGGCGCGTCGTCGCGCGTCCGGATCGTCACTTTTCCGTCCATCCGGTTGGCGACCCCGCGCTCTCGCTCCGGCGCTCCCCGGTGTCGACGGCCGCGGTGCGCCCTTCCCCCCTGTGCGCCGCGGCCGGTTCTTCCCATATCGGAGGTTGTTGCCATGAAGAGATTTGCCATCCCGATCGACGGCCCGCGGCGTTTTGCGTCCGCGGCGGCCGCGCTGGCGGCCGGCGTGCTGCTGCTCGTCGCGACACCCGCGGGCCCCGCCGCGGCGCAGACCGCCACCTCGGACACGAAGGAACTGCATCGCCGGACAATGATGTTCGCCGGGCAGTTCACCGAAGAGCCCATCGAGGTCGCCGACGTCTACACCGTTCCCGCCAACCGCTACTTCCGCATCACCGACCTCATCCTGACGAGCTACACGAACGCCTTCTGCGACATCACCATCGGGAGGACCTACGAGATCCGGCTGCAGCCGAACTCGACGCTGCCGCTCAGTTTCCAGAGCGGGCCGACCTTCGGCCCCGGGGAGGTCGTGCAGATCGTCAGCACCTGGCGCCTGCCCGGCCACGGCGACAGTTGCCGGCCGATCTACACGGTCATGGGCTACACGTTTACCGTGCAGTAGCGACAGGGCGTCGCCACGGCGTAGCGTCGCGGTCCGCAAATATACATGGCTGACTTAAAGTCGACGCCGCGGCGCTCTTGCACGCGCCGCGGCGGCAGCTATGCTCGCGCTCCAAAAGCAGATGCGGGAGGAGACGAGCCATGCCCGAAGTGCAGCACCCGACGGATTTCCAGCGTGTTCCCACCGGGGTCGTGGTCGGCACGGAAGCCGTCCCGGACTCGGCCATTCCCGCGACGATGATGCTCGTCGAGGCGGTCGACGGCGCCTATATCCCGCTCGCGCTGCGCCTGCCGCAAGGCAAGGGGCCGTTCCCGATCGTGCTGTTCGGCTCGGGCAACGGCGGCGGCGGCTTCGAGCTCCTGCGATTCTTCAACAACCAGCGCAGCTGGACCCAGGAGCGCTTCCTCGAGGCCGGCTACGCCGTCGCCTGGCTGCGCTACCGCGCCGAGGTCGACTATGCCTACGACCGCATCGGCAAGCTCGTCATCGACGGTCGCCAGACCCGCCAGCTGCTCAACCGCGGCCCGATGGAATACGAGGACGCCATCGCCATCGCCGAATACCTGAAGACGCTGCCGGAGATCGACGGCGACCGCATCGGCTGGATGGGCTCGAGCCACGCCGGCGAGATGGTCTTCAAGATCTCGTCCGAATACAACGGTTTCCGGGCGATGATCGCGAGCGAGCCGGCGTCCCACGAGTTCCTGCGGCTTCGTCCCGACGAGACCGCCCAGATCAACCCGGAGACGGGGCTCCTCAACGTCGAGAAGATGCTGATGCGCGAGCCCGAGAAGGTGCGGGCGCGCATCACCGAGGACGTGGCGCGGGCCCGCGTCGCCCCCATCCAGACGCCGATCCTCGTGCAGGGCCGCGACACCGACGAGCTGCAGGGCGTCTTCCGCGTCAGCTACGATCTGCTGCACGAGATGGGCAAGGACGCCGAGTGGGCGACCTACGACCACCACCTGCACGGCTTCGTCTTCCCCGCCCGGGACGAGAACGGCGACTACATCCCGAACGAACTGGCGCAGCAGTCCGTCCGCGATTCGCTCGCCTTCTTCGCCAAGCACTTCGGCCGCTGAGACGTCCGGACGGGACACGGGGGCCGTCGGTGCGCCGGCGGCCCTCCTGCCTCCCGGTGGGGGCGGCGCGGGCCGCTGCCGCTCAGGGGCGCTGCTTGTAGTCGAAGTCGCCGTCGCTCAGCAGCCAGAACTCCGCCACCTTGCCGTCCTCGAGGCGGTAGAAGTAGGTCACCTCGGTGCGGAAGCGCTCGCCGGTCTTGATCATCGTGCAGGTGAAGTAGAAGGCGATGGCGAACGCGTCCTCACCGGCAACGAGGTTGCGGATCTCGTAGACCGACTCGCCGAAGTTCAGGACATCCCACTGCAGGCGCAGCGAGACATCTTCCAGCGTCAGCGTCTGCTGGCGGTGATGGCCCACCATGGCGGCATGGTAGAAGCGCGGCAGCGCGGTGTGGTCGAAGGTCTCCCAGACTTCCCGCATCAGGCGGCGGGCGAAGTCGCGGGTCTCGGACGCGGACAGGACGGCGGGCATCGGCACCTCGAAGCTGGAGCGCAGACACATCCGTCAGGAGTGCCCGTGGCGTGAAACCTAGCAGGCGTGACCATGGCGGGGAAATCGGTGCGATTTCTCTCGCCCGAACAGGCCCCCCGGCTGGATCGACGATTTCGACGACAGACAATTCGAGACCTGAGCGAAATTTATTCCCCGCCCGACGGAACCTCCCGTCTCCGAGTGCATTGCTTGTTGCGCGGCATCGCCGCGATCCGGATGGGTGCGTCCGGCGGCATGGGGGAGCTCGAATGCCCGACGGTCAGGTCGGCGTCATACTCTATGTGGAAGACGACGCCGTCGTCCGGCTTTCGCTCGCCACGGCCCTCGAGGACGCGGGTTTCGTCGTCCGCGAGGTCGGTGACGGCAAGGAGGCGCTGGCGGCGCTGGAGGCGGGCGGCGAGGCGGTGCGTGGTCTCGTCACCGACGTCAACCTCGGCGCCGATCCGGACGGGTGGGCGGTCGCGCGCAAGGCTCGCGAGCGCGAAGCCACGCTGCCGGTCGTCTATGTCAGCGGCGAGAGCCAGGAGGCCTGGGCCGCGAACGGCGTGCCGAACAGCGTCCTGATCGCCAAGCCATTCGTGCCGACGCAGGTCGTCGTGGCGCTGTCGATGCTGCTCAACACGGCGAGCGGGACGTCTTAGCACCGGCCGACCCGGCGCCCCGGTCCGATCGCCACTCCTGCCGCAGCGACGAGACCGGGGAGCGGCGCCGTCGCGCAATCGGACAAGCCCGCTCCCGGCGTGGGGTGTCCCCGAGCCGTATGCGCGACCGTCAACGGGCCTCGCCCCCGGCCGTCCGCCACCGCCTCCGACCAAAGTCCCGACGCGTCCGACCGGTGGCGGGGAAGGACCCTCATTGGTCTCGGCCGGATCGAGACCCGCGCCGGCGACCTCTACCGTCCGCTCGTCCACCAGGAGCCGGTGGACGCCAGCTCTGTGGAGGTTTCCCATGACCCTTTCCCGTCTCTCGCGGCGTCTCAATGCCGGCGTCGCCGCCGCCGTCTTCACCCTCGGTCTCGTGGCCGTGCCCGTCTCCATCGACTTCGTCGACGGCGCGCCGGTCGTGACGAAGGCCACCGCCGAAGCCCGCCAGGGCCGCGGTGGCGAAGATCCCGACGATCACGGCCGCGGTCGTGGCCGCGGACGCGGCGGCGACAGCGAGACCAACGACGACTCCGACGACGACTCCGACAACGACAGCAACTCCAACAACAACGACGACTCGGACGATGATTCCGACGACGACTCGGACAACGACAACAACTCGAACAACGACGACGATTCGGACGACAACGACAACGACAACGATAACGACAACGACAACGACAACGATAACGATAACGATAACGATAACGATAACAACAACAACAAAAACAACAACAAAAACAACAACAACAACAACAACAACAACAACAACAACAACTCCGACGATGACGACGACTCCGACGACGACAATTCCAACGACGATTCGGACGACGACAGCGTCAACGACGACGACAGCGACGACGATGGCGGCAAGGGTCGTGGGCGCGGCCGTGGCCGTGGCGGCGACGACGACGCGTCGGCGGACGACAAGGGCGGCAAGGGCCGCGGCCGTGGCGGCGACGACGCCCGCGCGGACGACAAGGGCGGCAAGGGTCGCGGCCGTGGCGGCGACAACGGCGGCTCGCGCCAGAAGTAGTCGGTGATGATCCGGCGGCTGGCGGGCGCGGGGCCCGCCAGCCGCGCGGACAGACCGGCAGGCGTCGCCACACTCTGCACTTCATCGGACCAAGGGCCGACGACGGTGGTCGCGCGCCCGCGTAACGTGGTGCCCATGAAGCACAACCCGCAGAGCCTTCCGACACCGCCGCCGGCGTCGCCACGTCGTCCGACGTGGCGACGGGCGAAGGCGTCCCCGGCGGCGGCCCTCGCTCTCCACCTCGTGTTTCTGTGCGGGGGCACGCTGGCGGCAACCGTCGCCTGGGACCTCGCCCTCGACCCATCGATCGCCCACGCCCGCGACGGTGAAGGGGAGGGTGGCGACGGCGGCGACGACGGTGGTGGCGACGACGGTGGCAACAGCGGCCGCGGCGGCGACGATGGCGGCAACAGCGGCCGTGGCGGCGACGACGGCGGCAACAGTGGCCGCGGCGGCGACGACGGGCCGGACGACGATTCCGGTGGACGCGGGCGCGGCCGCGGCACCGACGACGACCGCGTCGAGAAGGGCAAGAGCCGGACGGTCGTCGATCGTTTCCTCGACACCCTGAAGGGTCGCGGCCGCGTCGTCTGGACCTCGACGCGCGGCGACACCATCGAGGTGCGCTATGCCGACGGCTGGGCGGAGCGGGTCGGCAAGGACGGCTACGCGCTCTTTGACCCGCGCCGCAACATCGTCGTCAGGCGGCCGGCGAAGCCGACCGATTTCCAGCGGCTGCGGGCGGCGGCGGCGGGCCGCTAGCGGTCGACCGGCCAGGCCAAAGGGTCCCGCGAGAGGCGGTCGCGGGGTCGGCCTCGCTGCGGCCCTCCGTGCCGGCTCACCCCTGCTTCGGCATCCACGCCTCCCGCGCCATCATCGCCGCCTCGACGCGGTTGCGCGCCTGCAGCTTCTGCAGGATGTTCGTCATGTAGTGCTTCACCGTCTTTTCCTGCAGCGCGAGCTTGCGGCCGACCTCCTTGTTGCTGAGGCCCTGGGCGACGAGGCGCAGGATCTGTTCCTCGCGCGCCGTCAGACCGCCGAGGGGAGACGCCGCCGCGGCCGGGGCGCTGCCCTTGGCGTTGAGGCTGACGAGGAGGCGCGCCGCGAGGCCGGGTGAGACGTAGGAGTCGCCCGCAGCGATGCCCGCCACGATCGCGACGAGATCGTCGGCGCCGACGCCCTTCAGCAGGTAGCCCTTCGCCCCGGCCTGCAGCGCCGCCATGATGTCGTCGTCGGTCTCCGAGACGGTGAGCATGGCGACCGCCACCCCCGGCGCGGCCGCGGCGATCTGACGGGCCGCCTCGACGCCGTTGCCGGGCATCGAGATGTCGAGGAGGATGACCATCGACGCGAGCGTGCGGGCGAGTTCCACCGCCTCGGCGGCGCTCGACCCCTCCGCCAGCACGGCAAAGCGGCCGTCGTCGGCGAGCGTGCGCACGACGCCGCTGCGATAGAGCGGGTGGTCGTCGACCACCACGACGGTGATCGGCCCGGGCGTGCGCTGGTCGGAGGTTTCCGGATCAACCATGGCCGGCTCCCGGCCCGATCGTCATCGTCATGCGCACCTCTCCATCGTCCGGAGCCTCGAACGAGAAGCTGCCGCCGAGGCTTTCGACGCGCTCCCGCAGGCCCGAAAGTCCGAGACCGCTGCCGTCGGCAGCCATGGCGGCGCCGTCGGCGGGCGCGTTCGCCACCGTCACAGTCAGCATCGCGCCGTCCATGCCGGCTTCGACGCGCTGCCCGACGCCGGCGGCGTGGCGGAAGGCGTTGTTGAGCCCCTCCTGGACGAACCGGAAGGCGCAGATCTTCACCGCCGGCGTCACCGCGGCCGGCAGGTCGCCGATGACGACCGCCACCGTCGTAGCCGTGTAGCGCTGGTGGGTCCGCACGGCGTCGGCGATGACGCCGCCGAGCGGCGCCTGCTCGATCTCCGGCAGCGACAGGCCGCTGCAAATCGCCCGGATTTCCCGCATCGCCTCGTCGAGCGCCTGCTTGACGACGACCTGCTCGGCGCGACGCACGTCCGGGTCCTCCGCCTTGGCGAGGCCGCCGAGGCGCAGCGCCGCGAGGCTGATCAGTTGCGCCGGGCCGTCGTGCAGGTCGGCGCTGATGCGCCGCAGGAAGCGCTCGTTCATCTCCGCCGCCCGGCCCGCCGCCCGCTCGACGCGCAGCCGCAGCATGCGGTTCTGCTGCGACACACGCTCCGCCTCCTCGGCCCGCAACCGGAGCGCGCGGCGCTGCTGGTCGATGACCGTGCTCGCCCGGTGGACGATGCCGAGCAGGGTAACGGCGAGCAGCACCGCCATCGCCACGACGATCAGCCAGGTGTGGACGCGCGCATCCCGCAGCGTCGTGTTGAGGGGGGTCGCGTCCTCGTAGAACTCGCCGACGGCGATCACCTCGCCGGACCAGGGCTTGCGGATCGGGCTGTAGATCTCGAGCAGCGGCAGTCCGGTGGCGCGCTCGCTGGCGCTCTCGAGGTCGTCGAGCTGGTTGAGCTCGGCGACGATCTCTCCGGCAAAGGCCCGCTCGAGGTTTTCCGACACCGGAAAGCGCTGGCCGATCAGATCGTTGTTCTCGGCGTAGGCGACCAGGCCGCCCGCCTTCCAGATCTTCACCGACACGACCCGCTGGCCGAGGGCGCTCGTCGCCATCACCTCCTCGATCGCCAGGATCGGGCCGATCGACAGGGTGTCGGCGTCCTCGAGTTCCTGCGCCAGCGGACCGATGATGCTCTCCATGAGCAGGGCCGTCGCGCCGGCGGTGCTGGCGATGGCGCTGCGCGAGATGATCTCGGTGACCCAGATCCCGCCGATCAGGGCGGCGGCGAGGAGCACGCCGATCGCCGTCAGAGCGAAGCGCGCCGTCAGGCTGAGCCGTTCGAGCCCCTCCCGTCCCCGTGCGATTGTTCCGGCCAACAGTCCCGCCATTCCTGAACGACGCTAGTCGCCTCGGGAGGCGTTCACAATCGGACCTCGGCCGTCGCTCGCTCGGACCAAAGTCCGACGCGGCGCGACGCGGACGGTCCGGGGCGTGGTGGATCGCCGTCTGGCCGGGGGCTCGCCGGCGTGGAATGTTGGTGCCGGCGCCGCTGTCCGGCGGCCGCGACGAGGGAGCACGGCACTCATGGCGGATCGCCCGGTCTGGTCGAAGCGCAGCCTGGCGGCGCAGGCGATGGGGCACATCGACCCCGTCACCCACGCGGTGGTGCCGCCGATCCACGTCGCCACCACCTACCTGCGCGATCCCGACAACGCCTATTCGACCGGCTACATCTACGGGCGGCCCGACAACGCCACCGTCCGCGAGGCCGAAAGCGTCATCGCCATGCTCGAGGACGCCGGCGCCGGCGCGCTCCTGTTCGGCTCCGGCATGGCGGCGGCGACGGCCGTGGTGCTGGCGCTGGAGGCCGGCGACCACGTGGTCGCGCCACGAGTGATGTACTGGGCGCTGCGCAACTGGCTCGCGAACGACGCCGGCCGCTACGGCATCGTCGTCGACTTCGTCGAGATGGACGACCCCGCGGCACTCGAGGCGGCGGTGAGGCCGGGACGGACGAAGCTCGTCTGGGCCGAGACGCCGTCGAACCCGCTCTGGACGATCACCGACGTCGCCGCGGTGGCGGAAATCGCCCACGCCGCTGGCGCGCGGCTCGCCGTCGATTCGACCGCCGCCTCGCCCTTCCACACTCGCCCGCTGGCGCTCGGCGCCGACATCGTCATGCACTCGGCGACGAAGATCCTGAACGGCCATTCCGACGTCGTCGGCGGCGCGCTGGCGGCCGCCCGCGACGACGACTTCTGGGCGCGCATCCGTCGCAACCGGTCGACGCTCGGGGCGATCCTCGGGCCGTTCGAGGCGTTCCAGCTCACGCGCGGCCTGCGCACCTTTCCGCTGCGCGCGGCGGCGCAGGCGGCGGGGGCAATGGCGCTCGCGATGCGGCTTTCGGCGCACCCTCGCGTTGCCCGCGTGCTCTATCCCGGCCTGCCGCAGCATCCGGGCCACGACGTCGCGGCGCGGCAGATGGAGAACGGCTTCGGCTACATGCTGTCGGTGCAGGTGACGGGCGGCGCGGCGGCGGCGATCGCCACGGCGGCGAAGGTCGAGCTCTGGCGGCGGGCGACCTCGCTCGGCGGCGTCGAGAGCCTGATCGAGCACCGCGCCTCGATCGAGGGCCCTAGCACGCCGTGCCCGCCGGACCTGCTGCGGCTGTCGACCGGCATCGAGGACCCCGACGACCTCTTCCGCGACCTCGACACGGCGCTCGCGGCCGCGCACGGCGGCTGAGGCGGCGGTACGGGCTGACCACGTCGTGATCGGGCGCGATGCGGGTGTCCCGGAATGCCCCACGGCGTCCCGTCAGACGGCGGCGAGGATGCGGTCGCGGATTGCTGCGGCCGCCGGTCCGGTGCGGTCGTCGCGGGCAAGCGGCACCGGCACGTCGGCGGCGACGCGGCCGTCGGCGAGGACGAGGACGCGGTCGGCGAGCGCCACCGCCTCCGTGACGTCGTGGGTGATCAACACGGCGGCGAAGCGGCGTGCGCGCCACAGCCGGTCGAGCAGGACGTGCATCTCGGCCCGCGTCAGCGCATCGAGGGCGCCGAAGGGCTCGTCGAGAAGCAGCACGCCGGGCCGGCCGACGAGCGCCCGGGCGAGCGCCACCCGCTGGCGCTGGCCGCCGGACAGCACCGCCGGCCAGTCGCGCTCGCGGTTGGCGAGGCCGACGTCCGCAAGCGCCACGCGCGCCGCCGCGTGCCAGTCCGGGCCGCGGGAAATGCCGGCGTTCGACAGCACCGTCTGCCAGGACAGCAGTCGTGCGTCCTGGAACATCAGGCGGACCGCCGGGTCGATGCCGGAGACGACACGGCCGCCGATGATCACCTCGCCGCGCGTGGCGCGGTCGAGCCCGCAGAGGAGCCGCATCAGCGTCGACTTGCCGCCGCCGGAGCGTCCGACGACGGCAACGAAGCCGCCGGGCGGAACCGTCAGGTCGATACCGGCGAGCACGCGCCGGGGCCCCGACGCCTTCTCGACGCCGACGTCGGCGAGCTTGCCGAGCAGCGCGTAGACGATGATGCCGAGCAGGACGACATCGGTCTGCTGGAACTCGCGGGCGTTCACCGACATGTAGCCGATGCCGGAGGACGCCGAGATCGTCTCGGCGACGATCAGCGTCAGCCACATGATGCCGAGGGCGTAGCGCAGCCCGACCAGAACCGATGGCAGCGCGCCGGGCAGGATCACCCGCGTGAACACCGCGACCGGCCCGAGCCCGCAGACGCGGGCCATCTCGACGAGGCCGGGATCGACGGTGCGGATGCCGTGGAAGGTGTTGAGGTAGATCGGAAACATCACGCCGATCGCGACGAGGAAGACCTTCGCCTCCTCCTCGATCCCAAACCACAGGATGACGAGCGGGATGATCGCCAGATGCGGGATGTTGCGCAGCATCTGTAGCGAGGAGTCGACCGCCGTCTCGGCCGGCCGCCAGACGCCGTTCAGCACGCCGAGGGCGAAGCCGATCGAGCCGCCGATGGCGAGGCCGACGAACACTCGCTGGGCGGAGACCACCGTGTGGGTGATCAGCGTGCCGTCGAGGAGGCTCGCCCAGCCCGCCGCCGCTACCTGGCTCGGCGCCGGCAGGATGCGCGAGGACAGCCGGCCCGAGGGGGCGGCGATCTCCCAGACGAGGATCATCGCGATCGGCAGTACCCAGCCGGCCAGCGCGCGCGACAGGGAGCCGCTGAGCCGCCCGAGGCGCCGCACCGGCGGCCGGCGCGAGCTCGACGACATCCTTTACGGCCGCCCCCCGCCGTTGCTCCCGCCCGCCGTCACGAGCCCGCCTTACGCACGGCGTCGCTCACGACGATCGGCTTCGGCAGCAGGCCGAGGGCGTGGAAGGTGTCGGCGATCGCCTGCTGCTCGGCCACCACCTTCGCGTCGAGCGCCTTGATGCCGTAGGACTGCCGCTCCAGCGCCACCTGCAGGATCGGCGCCGGAATGCCGACGGAGGGGGCGAGCTCGGCCGCGGCGGCACTGGGCTTCGCCTTCGCCCAGACGTCGATGTCGGCCAGCGCCGCGATGATGGCGCCGACCACCGCCGGGTTCGCCTCGGTGAAGTCGCGGGCGCCGAGATAGAACTGGTGGTTGGAGACGATGCCTTCGCCGTTCGCGAGCGTGCGGGCGCCGGTGGCGGCCTCGGCGGCGGCCTGGAACGGCTCCCGGATCGCCCAGGCGTCGACCGAAGCGCGCTCGAAGGCGGCGCGCGCATCGGCCGGCGGCAGGACCAGCGGTGCGGGGGAGCAGGCCGTCACATTGCCGGCGCAAAGCTCGGGAGAGTCGGGGAAACCAAGAAAGGCAGGCCGCGATGTCGTCCGCGTTGCGCGAAGGGGTCCGCGGGCTCGATCTCACCATGCGGCTGACGCTCGGTGTCCTCGCGCTCGCCTCCGGCGTCTACACCTATCTCGGCGTCCGCGACCTGCTCGACGGCTCGCCGACGATGACCTTCTTCGCGGCGCTGATCTATTCGACCGCCGTGTCGGTGGCGATCTACGCCTTCTGGTCGTTCCTGCTGCGGCTCCTGCCGCAGGTCCGCGACGTGGCGAGCCGCATCTGGCTCGGCGCCGCGATGATCCTCGGCTCGCTGATGATCGTGGCGATGTCGTCGTGGCTGAACGCCGCCGCGCTCGCCGGCTCGGCCGCCGTCGAACAGCATCTCGCCGTCACCCTGCAGGGCTATGCGCGCGACCTCGACGCCGCCCACAACCGGGCCCTCGGCGCCCAGAGCCTCCTGCCGGACATCGAACTCGCCACCACCCGCTTCGCCCGCTTGGCGGACGCCGAACGCGGCGGCGCGCTCACTGGCACCGGCGGGTCCGGCACCGTCGTGCAACTGCTCAGCCAGATGTCGAGCCAGCTCGAGGACCTCCGCCAGGAGGTCGCCGACAGCGCCGCACCCGTCAGCGCGCTCTATGCCGAGGGCATCGCGCACGTGGCCGTGATGCGCGAGCTCGTCTCCGCCCAGGGCGACATCAAGGCGCGCAGCGACGCCTTCGGCGCGGCGGCGATGAAGCTGATCGGCACCATCGCCGCCCTCGAGCAGACCTCGATGGCGCCGGCGGTGAAGCGCGCCGCCCACGACCTCGCCACCGGCTTCATCGCGCCGGCCGCCGACGGTGGCTCCGCCGACCTCGCCGGCCGCCAGAACGCCGTCGTCGACAATGTCGAGCGCGCCGTCGCCGCGCAGGCGAACGCGCTGTCCCAGGCGGCCGACGCGATCATCGGCACCGGTCCGGTCGAGCCGGCGCGCTACCAGCCGCTGTCCACCGCCGAGGCGGTGCTGCGCTATGCCGGCGACTTCCTGCCGAGCTGGGCCGGGGCGATCTCGATCGACCTGCTGCCGGCGGTGCTGGTGCTGATCCTCTGCGTCGTCCACGCCGCCATCCGGCGGGAGGCGACGCCCGCCGACGCCGAATCGATGACGGCGGCCCAGCTCCTCACCGCCATGCGCCTGCTGCGCGAGGTCGAGGGCGAGCAGCGGCGGCTGCCGGTCGTCCCAACGCAGGCCGCCGGCGAGACACTTCCGGGGATGGCGGTTCCGGGACTGGCACCGGCGGGGATGGGCGAGCCGCCACCGGCCCGCCCGGGCGGGGACGCGACGGTGACGCCGCTGTCGTCCGCCTGGAGCGGCAAGAAGGAATGAGCGGCGCACCGGACGCCGGGCCGGCGCCGGATCGGCCGGGCCTGGCCGCCCGCGTCGAGGCGGTGGTGCTGCGCGCCATCTTCGCCGGCTTGCTGGTGTTCACCGTCGTGGTGCTCGGCCGCGACCTGCAGGAGCAGCTCGCGGCGGCGCCGGTCACCGCCCCGGAGGCACCGTGGCCGCTGGCGGAGCCCTATCTGCCGTCGGCGCGCCCCGGCGGCGGCGAGCCGGCGCCGCGCACGGGCACGCCGGCCGAGCGGCTGCGCGAGCCGATGACGCTCGAACTCCTCGCCGGCGGCCGGCTGGTGGCGGTCGGCACGATCACGCCGGGAACGGCCGAGCGCTTCGCCGAGGAGATCGCGCGCCGCGGCGACTATGTGCAGACGGTGGTGCTCGACTCCCCCGGCGGCTCGGTGCAGGACGCGCTGGCGATGAGCCGCCTGATCCGCGAGCGCAAGCTCGACACCGCTGTGGAGGCGGGGGCCCTCTGCGCCTCGTCGTGCCCGCTCGTGCTGTCCGGCGGGGTCAAGCGGCACGCGGCGGCCGGCGCCGTGGTGGGCGTCCACCAGATCACGGCGGTGCGGATGGCGGGGTTCAGCCTCGCCGGGGCGGAGCCCGAGATGGTGCGGGCGCAGCGCGTCTCGGCGGAGATCCAGCGCCATCTCGTCGAGATGGGGGTCGACACCGAAGTGTGGTTCCATGCGATGGAGACGCCGCCGCGGGAGATGTACTACTTCACGCCCGAGGAACTCGCGGACCTGAAGCTGGCGGCGCCGCCGGCGGACTGACGGCGACCGCCTGCAAAGATCGGCCGGGCGGGACGGAACGACGCACCGGCCGGCGTCATTGCATCATCGGATCCCGCCGGCGGCCCGTGGCCGTGTGGCCGGAGCCGGATCGGGAGGCGACATGCAGCGCTCTTCGCAGACCTCCGAGGACGACATGTCGGAGGACACCGCCGGTGTGCTGCAAGGCCTCGTGGCGGACGGGGTGATCACCGGCTTCGAGCTCAGCGGGGGCGGCGACGTGGCGAGCCTGTCGGTGTGCGCGCCGGCGGGCAGCGATGCGCTGGAGACGGAGGCGGCGGTGAAGGCGGCCATCCGCAAGCCGTGGCGCGTCGCCGTGGTGCCGACCGGCGGCGCCTGACGGCCGGATCCGCCGGCACGGCCTGTGCCCTGATCGTCGCTCGCGCGACAGCCGCTCCTCAGCGGATTGTCCCGCTCGCTGTGCAGGCCGAAATCGCCTGGGCGCCGCTCGACTACTTTATCACGTTGAGAGGCGCTCCGCTCGCCACCCGGAAATCCTTCGTCCAGGTGAAAATCGAGTAGACGACGCCGACTACTTCTTCACTCGAAGCCGGCGGCATGAAGAACTCGTAGACATCTTCGTTCTCCTCCACCATATTGACCGCAGCCAGAATGTTTCTTCCGTTGGAGTATATCAGGCAGGTGAGGATCTCGATTGTGCGTTTCTTATCGTTCTTCTTGCCAAATTTCGCGACGCAGAAGCCGCCGTCGCAGGCCGCCGTCACAACTACAAGGACTGTAATTCCATTGATTGAAGCAACCCCTGCGAACTTGCCCAAAATATCGGTAGAGAAGTAAATCTCATCCCCGATGTTGAGTTCTTCGCTGTCATTGTTACTGAAAACGGATGAGAAATTAGGGCTTGAGCCAATACAAAACAATTCGCCGTTGTTATAAACGGCAAAAGCTCGTTCAAGAAATGAATATTATGCCATCTAACAAGCGCTCCCGCCCGTGAAGATATCAGTAAATATCTGACATCAGAGTTACAGGGGGCCTGTGTCGCCGCTGCGACATCTGTCTGGAGATTTTGTAGCCTCGCGCGGGCCAATCCCCCTGGCCCTGACCTTTGGTGTCGTCGCGAGTTTTCTCTTTGAGAAGGTTCTCGGGGGAAGCGGCGCGCGACGCCGGGTCGCTGACCTGTATTGCGTTTGGCTGATGCGGCGGCGGATCGTGACCGGACGAGATGATCGTCAGGAGAGTTTTTGGTGGAGCCAGACGGAATCGAACCGACGACCTCTTGAATGCCATTCAAGCGCTCTCCCAACTGAGCTATGGCCCCACGACCCGGTGACGGGTGTGCCGAAGAGCGGGGGCGGCGGAACCGGGGACCGGGCGCCGCGGCCGTTTGGGAACGGCCGGCTCGTCGAGCGGGGCGGACCATAGTTGCGTCGCCCGATGGAATCAAGGCCGATTGCAGCCGGCTGAGGATCGGGTCGAACGGGCGGCCGGAAGCCAGAAAATCCGCGGGTCACAGCAAGGTACCGCGCCCGCTCCCCGCCCCGTCAGAACGGCCGGCGCTGGCGCAGCGCCGCCGACAGCGTGCCCTCGTCGAGATAATCGAGCTCGCCGCCGACCGGCACGCCGTGGGCGAGGCGCGACACCGCGACGTCGACGTCCTTGAGCTCGTCCATCAGGTAGTGCGCCGTCGTCTGGCCCTCGACGGTGGCGTTGACGGCGACGACGATCTCGCGCACCGCCGGGTCGCGGGCGCGCTCGACCAGGCGCGCGAACGACAGCGCCTCCGGCCCGACACCGTCGAGCGCCGACAGCACGCCCCCGAGCACATGGTAGCGGCTCGACAGGGCACCGGCCCGCTCCAGCGCCCAGAGGTCGCCGACGTCCTCGACGACGACGATCACCGACGGGTCGCGGGTCGGGTCGGTGCAGACCGAGCAGGGGTCGCGGGTGTCGAGGTTGCCGCAGGTGGAGCAGGTGCGTACGGTCTCGCCGACGCGCGATAGCGCCGCCGCGAGCGGCTCGAGCAGTCCGGCGCGCTTCTTGACGAGATGCAGCGCCGCCCGCCTGGCTGAACGCGGCCCGAGGCCGGGCAGCTTGGCGAGAAGCTGCACCAGCGCCTCGATCTCGGGGCCGGCGACGGCACGGGCGGGCATCGGCGGCTGTCCTCGCCGCGCCTTAGAACGGCAGCTTCAGGCCGGCGGGCAGGCCGAGGCCGCCCATCAGGGCCTGGGTGCGCTCGGCGAGCGCGGCTTCGGCCTTGGCCTTTGCGTCGGCGTGGGCGGCGACGATCAGGTCCTCGATGATCTCGGCGTCCTCGGGCTTCACCAGCGACGGGTCGATCGACAGCGCCTTGAGGTCGCCCTTGCCGGAGAGCGTGACGCGGACGAGGCCGCCGCCGGAGGTGCCGACGACCTCGATCTGGGCGACTTCCTCCTGCAGGCCGGCCATCTTCTCCTGCATCTGCTTGGCCTGCTTCATCATCTTCAGCATGTCCATCGGGACGTCCTCGCGGGTTCGGGCCGCCGGGGCGGCGGATGGTGGGCAGATCGGGTGTCGGCGCTCAGAAGTCGAGCCCGTCGTCGAACGGTTCGTCCGGCGTGGCGATCTCGCCGTCCTCGTCAAGCAAGGCGGCAGCCGGCAGCGGCAGCGCCTCGTCGGCCCGCATCCGGATGTCGACGATCTTGGCGCCGGGGAAGCGGGCGAGCACGGCGGAAACGAGCGGGTCGGCGGCGGCGTCGTCGCGGCGGCGGATTTCGGTCGCGAGGCGCTCGTCGTGCAGCGTCGTGCCGCCGGCGCCGCGCGTCACCGTCACCACCCAGCGCGTGCCGGTCCATTCGGTGAGCTTGCGGCCGATCTCGCCAGCGAGGTCCGACGGCGCGTCGGCGGCCGGCTCCACCTCGATGCGGCCGGGCTCGAAGCGCACCGGCTTCAGCTGCCGCTCCACCGCGAACTTCAGCCTGAGCTCGCGCCGCTCGCCGCAGAGGGCGGCGACGTCGGCGAGCGAGGCGAGCACGGGCCCACTCGCGGGGCGAGGGGCGGTCGAGGGGGCCACGGCGCTCGGCGCAGTCTCGGCGGCGAGGCGCGGGGCGCCGCGGGGCGCCGGTGCACCACCGGCATAGGCGGCCCCCGCGGCGACGGCGGTCGCGCCGCCGCCACCACCGCCACCACCGCCACCACCGCCTCCACCACCGCCCGCAGGCCGCGACGGCGGCGCGCCGGCCTTGCCCTCGGCGATCATCCGGATCGCCTCCTCCGGGCTCGGCAGGTCGGCGGCATAGGCGAGGCGGACGAGGGCCATCTCGGCGGCGGCGAGCGGCCGCGGCGAGCCCTGCACCTCGGGGATCGCCTTCAGCAGGATCTGCCAGGCGCGCGTCAGCACCGGCACCGTCAGCCGGGCGGCGAGCGCCGTGCCGCGGTCGCGCTCGGCGGCGGTCAGGCTCGGGTCGCGCGCCGCCTCCGGCACGATGCGCAGCCGCGTGACAAGGTGGGTGAAGGCGGCGAGGTCGGTCAGCACCACCGACGGCTCGGCGCCGCTCGCATACTGGTCGGAGAGCTCGGCCAGCGCCGCCCCGGCGTCGCCGCGCATGACGTGCTCGAACAGGTCGACGACGCGGGCGCGGTCGGCGAGGCCGAGCATGGCGCGCACCGCCTCCGCCGTGACCGCGCCGGCGCCGTGGGCGATCGCCTGGTCGAGCAGCGAGAGCGAGTCCCGCACCGAGCCCTCGGCGGCGCGGGCGACCAGCGCCAGCGCCTCGTCCTCGACGGTCACGCTCTCCGCGCTTGCGATCTTGGCGAGGTGGGCGACCAGCACGTCGGCCTCGACGCGGCGCAGGTCGAAGCGCTGGCAGCGCGACAGCACCGTCACCGGCACCTTGCGGATCTCGGTGGTCGCGAAGACGAACTTGACGTGCTCCGGCGGCTCCTCGAGCGTCTTCAGCAGGCCGTTGAAGGCCGCCGTCGACAGCATGTGCACTTCGTCGATGATGTAGACCTTGTAGCGCGCCGTCGCCGGCCGGTAGCGCGAGGCCTCGATGATCTCGCGCACGTCGGCGATGCCGGTGTTCGACGCCGCGTCCATCTCGATGACGTCGACGTGGCGCCCCTCCATGATCGCCTTGCAGTGCTCGCCGGGCACAGTGAGGTCGATGCTCGGGCGGTCGACGGCGGCGCTGCGGAAATTGAGGGCGCGGGCGAGGATGCGGGCGGTGGTGGTCTTGCCGACGCCGCGGACGCCGGTGAGCATCCACGCCTGCGGGATGCGGCCGGCGGCGAACGCGTTGGTCAGCGTCCGCACCATCGGCTCCTGGCCGATGAGGTCCTCGAAGCGCTGCGGCCGGTACTTGCGCGCCAGCACCCGGTAGGGCGCGGCGGCGGCCGGCGTGGCGGGGAGCGCGTCGGCGGGGAAGAGGGCGGGGCCGTCGTCTTGCGCCACGCCGCCCGGGGCGGTGGCGGCCGGCTCGCTCCAGGGCGGGGCGTCGATCGGCGGGCCGGCCTCGGGCGTCTCGGTCATCCGTGTCCCCGCGGCGCTCTGCGGCCCGCGGCGCCCGCCGGCGCCGCTGGCAGGGCGGTGGTGCGGGTCTCGGCGCCGGAGCGACGGAAAGGGTGGGAGGCTGGCACGATGACCCGTGCCGGGCTCGTTGGGGCTGCTTCCTTCCGGACCTGACCCGGTTGGCGAGTGGCGCGTCCACCACCAACCTCCCGCCCCGTATATCGGCGACCGGGGGCGGCTTGGCAAGCACCGTCGATGGCGCGATGCGGCGCGACGGTGAGGTGGGACGCGCCGCGAGGCGGCGCGAGCCCTCCGCCTCAGCCGATCAGGCCGGTGACGCCGTCCCAGGTGAGCTTCAGCCCGACCAGGAACACCGAGATGTAGGCGATGCGGTAGAACATCTTCGCCGAGATCACACGAACCGCCAGCACGCCGAGATAGACCGAGGCGATGGCGAGCGGCAAAAGCACCGCCGAGGCGAGGAGGTTCGCTTCCGTGAACTGGCCGAGGAAGAAGTAGGCCGGCACCTTGATGGCGTTCAGGACGGCGAAGAAGACGATGCTGGTGCCGGCGAACAGCTTCGGCTCGAGCCGCAGCGGGATGATGTAGATCTGGAAGGGCGGGCCGCCGGCGTGCGAGATGAAGCTCGTGAAGCCGGAGAACAGGCCGGCGAGCCCGCCACGGACGTGGCTGTGGCCGCGCGGCGTCGGCGCCGGCGGGCGGAACCAGTGCAGCAGCACGAAAGCGACCGCCATCACGCCGACCATCAGGCGAACGTGGGTGTCGGTGACCCAGGTCGCCGTCAGCCAGCCGATGCCGGTTCCGATGATGGCGCCTGGCAGCACGTGGATCAGCGTCGGCCGGTCGATGTCGCGCCGGTAGGCGATGAGGCCGGCGATGTCCATGACGACGAGGATCGGCAGGAGGATGCCGGCCGCCTGCAGGGGCGGCAGGGCGAACGACATCAGTGGCACGGCGAGCAGCGCCGCGCCGCCGCCGAAGCCGCCCTTCGAGATGCCGATGAGGAACACCGCCGGCAAGGCGAACAGATAGAACGTCGGGTCGGTCAGCATCTTCGCGTCGAGCGGGGAGGGCGGGGCCGCGGGGGTCCGGGCGGGCGGGAGGGGGACGATAGCCGAAAGTCCGAGGCCCGTCCGCCCGCAATCACCGCCGTGTACGCATTCTCCCCACGCTTGCATTCGCCCGCCCGCGGGTGGGAAACAATCGGCAACGAGAGCCGGACCCGCGGGGGAATCCGGCCGGGGCGGCGGACGCGCGCTCCGCCGCCGGCGGACGGGGAGGACACGGGCATGGTGAGCCGGTATCGCGAAGTCTACGAGGCATGGCAGCGGGACCCGCAGGCGTTCTGGGCGGCTGCGGCCGGCGGCATCGACTGGTACACGCCGTGGACGCAAGTGTTCGACGCCAAGGCCGGCGTCTACGGCCGCTGGTTTCCCGGCGCCACCTGCAACGTCTGCCACAACGCCGTCGACCGCCACCTCGAGACGCGGCCCGGCCAGGCGGCGCTGATCTACGATTCCCCCGTCACCGGCAGCCGCGGCGAATGGTCCTATACCGAGCTCCTCGCCGAGGTGCAGGCGATGGCCGCCGTCCTCGCCGACCACGGCGTGACGAAGGGCGACCGCGTCGTCCTCTACATGCCGATGGTGCCGGAGGCGGTGTTCGCCATGCTCGCCTGCGCCCGCCTCGGCGCGGTGCATTCGGTGGTGTTCGGCGGCTTCGCGGCGGCCGAACTCGCGACCCGCATCGACGACGCCCGGCCGAAGCTCGTCGTCTCCGCCTCCTGCGGCATCGAGCCGTCGCGCGTCGTCGCCTATAAGCCGCTGCTCGACCACGCGATCGAGCTCGCCCGCCACAAGCCGGACGCGTGCCTGATCCTGCAGCGGCCGCAATTGGCCGCCACCCTCGTCGAGGGCCGCGACGCCGATCTCGGGGCGCTGGTGACGGCCGCCCGCGACGCCGGCCGCGAGGTTCCGTGCGTGCCGGTGGCGGCGACCGATCCGCTCTACGTCCTCTACACCTCCGGCACCACCGGCCAGCCGAAGGGCGTCGTGCGCGACTGCGGCGGCCACATGGTGACGCTGAAGTGGTCGATGTCGGCGATCTACGGGCTCGAGCCCGGCGAGGTGTTCTTCACCGCCTCCGACGTCGGCTGGGTGGTCGGCCACTCCTACATCGTCTACGGGCCGCTTTTGCACGGCTGCACGACGGTGCTGTTCGAGGGCAAGCCGGTCGGCACGCCCGACGCCGGCACCTTCTGGCGGATCGTCGCGGAGTATGGTGTCGCGGCGCTGTTCACCGCGCCGACGGCCTTCCGGGCGATCAAGAAGGAGGACCCGGAGGGCAAGAAGATCGGCGACTACGATCTCTCCGGCTTCCGCACCCTCTTCCTCGCTGGCGAGCGCGCCGATCCCGACACCGTGCAGTGGGCCGAGCGCATCCTCGGCGTGCCGGTGGTCGACCACTGGTGGCAGACGGAGACCGGCTGGCCGATCGCCGCCAATCCCGCCGGGCTCGGCCTCCTGCCGGTCAAGTACGGCTCGCCGACGGTGGCGATGCCGGGCTATGCGGTGGAGGTGGTGGACGACGGCGGCCACCCGGTGGCGCCGGGCACGCTCAGCAATATCGTCATCAAGCTGCCGCTGCCGCCGGGCTGCCTGCCGACGCTGTGGGGCGACGACGAGCGCTTCCGCTCGGGCTACCTCGACGACTTCCCCGGCTTCTACAAGACGTCTGACGCCGGCTATGTCGACGAGGACGGCTACCTCTTCATCATGTCGCGCACCGACGACATCATCAACGTCGCCGGCCACCGGCTGTCGACGGGGTCGATGGAGGGGGTGCTGTCGGCCCACCCGGCGGTCGCCGAATGCGCCGTCATCGGGGTGGCCGACGCGCTGAAGGGGCAGGTGCCGTGCGGCCTCGTCGTGCTGAAGTCGGGCGTCGACCGGCCGACCGCCGACATCGAGCGCGAACTGGTCGAGCGCGTGCGCGAGCAGATCGGCCCGGTCGCCGCCTTCAAGCTCGCCATCACCGTCGAGCGGCTGCCGAAGACGCGCTCGGGCAAGATCCTGCGCGCCACCATCCGCCAGCTCGCCGACGGCGAGCCGCCGCGCGTGCCGGCGACGATCGACGACGCCGCCGTGCTGCCGGAGATCGAGACGGCGCTGCGCGGCCGCGGCCTCGCCAAGCCTGTCCCTTAAGCAACGCGAACCGGCGCGGCAGGCTCGCCGCGCCGTCTACCAGGATAAAGCCAGCGCGGCGGCCGCGCCGTTCCGTTCTGGCGGCGAGGCCGACGGCGCCGGCTTCGAGCGCGATCGCCGCCGACTGCACGATGGCCGCATAGCGCACGGCGGTCTGGATGTGCTCCGTCGGCACGCCGGCCTTCGCCAGCACCGCCTCGTGGGCGTCGATGCACATGCCGCAGCCGTTGATCGCCGAGACGGCGAGCGACCACAGCTCGAAGTCCACCTTGTCGACGCCGGGGCTGGCGATGACGTTCATCCGGAGCTTCGCCGGCAGCGTGCCGTACTGCTTGTTCGAGGCGAGGTGGACGAAGCGGTAGTAGACGTTGTTCATCCCCATGATCGTCGCGGCCGCCTTGGCGGCGCTCATCGCGGCCGGCGAGAGGTGCGGTCTCGCCTCGGCGACGAGGCTGTCGCGCACCACCGGGTTGCGGCTGGCGATGCCGCAGGCGACGAGCAGGCCGTACTTCTGCTGCGCCGTCAGGGTGTCGTCGCCGGCGATGGCCGACAGGTTCAGTCAGACGTCCTTGGCGAAGTCCGGCAGCTGCTGCTTCAGGGCGTCGATCGACATCGGAGGCCTCCTGGCAAGTCCATAGTGCGGGAACCCACGCCGCTCGCGCCGGCGCGGGGAGGGCGCTGGTGGGGCATGGGCAGGCGAACAGTGCGCGGTACAGAACGCCGTTCGGCGCGGCACGACGGGCGTTTAGAATGGGCCGCTGGTCACGGCGGGCGGCGGCTCGACGGTCCACCGCCCGCTCCGGATGGGTACTCTGTCAGGGGCCGGGGCGGCGGCGGGCGACGGTCCCGCCGATGCCGTCCCGGTGTGTCGTCTCGAAGGATCGCCTCAGGCGGCCTTCAGCACGTCGCCGCCGACTTCGCGGTTGCACGGGCAGAGCTCGTCGGTCTGCAGCGCGTCGAGGACGCGCAGCGTGTCCTTCGGGTTGCGGCCGACGTTGAGGTTGGTCGCGTAGACGTGCTGGATGGTGCCGTCCGGGTCGACGATGAAGGTCGTGCGGTAGGCGATGCCGTCCGGCAAGCGCACGCCGAGGCCGTCGATGAGCGAGCCGTTGGTGTCGCCGAACTGCCAGATCGGCAGCTTGTCGAGGTCGCGGTGGTCGCGCCGCCAGGCGAGCTTGACGAACTCGTTGTCGCTGGAGCTGCCCATGACGACGGCGTCGCGGTCCTCGAATTCGGCCGAAAGCCGGGCGAACTCGGCGATCTCCGTCGGGCAGACGAAGGTGAAGTCCTTCGGGTAGAAGAAGAAGATCACCTTCCACTTGCCGGGAAAGCTCGCTTCGGTGAGCGTCTCGAAGGCGCTCTCGCCGTTTTCCTGGTGGGCGTTGAAGCCCGGCTTGACGCCGGTCACGCTGAACGACGGCAGCTTGTCGCCGATTCCGAGCATCTCGGATCTCCTGCAAGGGCCAGATTTCGCAAAGGCCAAATTCCGGTACAGTCCGGGGAGGAATGGCGGTGGCGCCGAGCCGGTCGCTACCGCACCTGCGAGATGGCATGCGGCACTGCGGTCGGCCAAAATCGTATTTCCGCACAATCCAATCGGAAAAATCGATATGCTCGGGCTCGATCGACGGCTCCCTCCCCCTGCGGCGCTTCCTCCGCGCAACGCTTGGGCCGTCGCCGACATTGTGAGCCCGATGACGCCGCTGCCGACGATTCGACAGATGCAGTCCTTCGCCGCCTTGGCGGAGCACCGTTCGTTCAGCCGCGCGGCGGAGATCTGCAACGTCAGCCAATCGTCGCTGTCGGCGGCGATCCGCGCCCTGGAGGACGCCGTCGAGGCGCAGCTGGTCGACCGCTCCGGCCGCGTCGTCACGCTGACGGAGGCGGGGGAGGCGGTGCTTGAGCTCGCCGCCGAGCCGCTGCTGCTATTGGAAGACGGCCACTGCCTGCGCCAGCATGTGCTGTCGGTCGCCGGCAGTGCGCCGCCGGGCGCGGCGGAGGTGCGGGCCACCTCGCTGACGACACTCGTCCAGAGGGCCGTCAACCGTCTCGGCCCGACGCTGATGCCTCGCATCGCCGTCGACGCCGGCATTGCCGCCGGCACCAACCTCGCCGTGGTGCCGGTCGACGGCGCCGGCGCGAGCCGCGACCTCGGGCTCGCGTGGCGGCGACGCTCGCGGCGGGCGGCGGATGTCCGCCAGCTCGTGGCGCACCTGCGTGGGTTCGTGCAGGGCCGCCAGGGCAACGGCGGCCGCGCCGGCCCGAGCGGGGAAGCGCCGCCGCCCGCCGCGTCCCGTGCCGACGGAGCCCGGCTCGCCCGCGGCGCCGTGCCGGCCTGCGTGCTGCCCGTGCCGCCACCACTGCCGAGCCTCGGTCGTGCCTGAGGCGCCGGGAAGGGGCCCCGAGGACACCGGCCGCGACGGCTCCGACTCGCACGGCTCCGATCCGGACGGGTCCGGCGCGGCGACCGGCGACATCGCGATGCTGCCCTCGACGCGACCCCGCAAACGCCGCTGGCTGCGCCGTATCCTGCTCGTCGTGGTGGCGTTGGCCCTGCTGCCGTTCGTGCTGACGCTCGTCTACCGCTTCGTCCCGCCGGTCTCGACGCTGATGGTCTGGCGCGCCGTGACGCTGCAGCCGGTGACGCGCGACTGGGTCGCCCTCGACGACGTCGCCCCGGTGCTGGTGCGCTCGCTGGTGGTGTCGGAGGATGCGCGCTTCTGCGAGCACTTCGGCGTCGACATCGTCGAGCTGCAGAAGGTGCTCGACGACTATGCCGAGGGGGCGGCGACGCGGGGCGCGAGCACCATCCCGATGCAGCTCGCCAAGAACCTGTTCCTGTGGCCCGGCCGCGACGTCGTCCGCAAGGCGGTGGAGCTGCCGCTCGCCGCCTGGATCGACCTGACGCTGCCGAAGGCGCGCATCATCGAGATCTATCTCAACATCGCGGAGTGGGGGCCGGAGGGCGAGTTCGGGGTCGCCGCGGGGGCCGAACGCGCCTTCGGCACGACGCCCGACAAGCTCACCGCCCGCCAGGCGGCGCTGCTCGTCGCCGTGCTGCCGAACCCGGTCGTGCGCAATGCCGGCAAGCCGACGGGGGGCGTCAACCGGCGGGCGAACACCATCGCCGCCCGCGCCCGCCAGTCCGGCGGCCTCCTCGACTGCATCTATCCGGACGGTTGACGCTGCCGACCTCGCGTCGACTGGGCACTGGTCATCCCGCCGTCATCTCTGTATAAGGCCCCACGATTTCCGCTGGGTCCGATCGACGAGCTCCCGGCCGGCCTCAGGGCCGCCCGCGCGAACCTCGCCGTTTCCGGCGGCCGAGAAGGACGACGACGATGGCTGTTCCGAAGCGAAAGACCTCCCCCTCCAAGCGCGGCATGCGCCGGTCCGCCGACGCGCTGAAGGCCCCGACCTATGTCGAGGACAAGGACTCCGGCGAGCTGCGCCGCCCGCACCATGTCGACCTGAAGTCCGGCATGTACCGCGGCCGCCAGATCCTCGAGCCCAAGCAGGACTGAGGCTCGGTCGGCGGGCTGGCCGGCACGCCGACACCGCGCTTTCAAGCCTTTCTGGAAAATGCGAGCACTCCACGCCTCAGGCGCGGAGCGGTTCAGTGCGTTCTGGGCACCCGGTGCCATAGCCTGCGCGGCCGATGTGCGGCACAGTCGGGGACATCCAACACTTTTGCGTGTGCATATTTACGTAATGCAACTTTAGAGAGACACTCTCCCCGTCCCAACTCTGGGGGAGGTCGTCATGCTTGGGTTCGATCAGTTCTTCGACATCAGCCGGCCGCAGCCGGGCTGGCAGGTTTTCGGCAAAGGCGGGTCGGAGCAGGCCGGCTTCTACAAGGTCGGCGACGACTTCAACGTCAAGCACTACAATGTAGGGGTGCATCAGCGCTCCAAACTTGAGCTCGATCTGATGAGCGCGCTGCACCTCGCCTTCCGGGCGGGCCACCGGCAGCGCGTCTTGGAACTGCTCGAGGAGGCGAGGATGGCCTTTCCCGACAGTGTCGACGGCGCTCTGAACCGCTATGCGGGGGCGCTCGCCGCGTAGCGCTGCTGGATGGAAGGCGGCCAGCGTGTGGCAGGCGAAGCGCGGCTGGGTGAGAGTAGGCTGGCGATGGGCGAAGGACTTGGCGTGCTGGTCGTCGGCCGGCAAGCGCGCCGCTCCCCCGCCTACCCCGCCTCCACCCAGGCCCGCAGGATGCGGTGGGCGATGGCGAAGGGCATCGGGGCGGTGAGGCCTTCGGGGTGGGTGCGCTCCAGCATCGCCGCCGCCTCGTCGCGGTGGAACCAGCGGCAGTCTTCCAGCTCGTCGGAATCCATGCTGATCGTCTGGCCGAGCGCCTCGGCGAGGCAGCCGATCATCAGCGACGACGGGAACGGCCACGGCTGGCTGGCGAGGTAGCGCACGCGGCCGACCGGCACGCCGGCCTCCTCTCCGATCTCGCGGCGCACGGCGTCCTCGATCGTCTCGCCCGGCTCGACGAAGCCGGCGAGGCAGGAATACATCCCCGGCGGAAAGCGGGCCTGCCGGCCCATGACGCAGCGGTCGCCGTCGACCGCCAGCATGATCACCACCGGGTCGGTGCGCGGGAAGTGCTGGGCGCCGCAGGCCGGGCAATCGCGCCGCCAGCCGCCCGTCGACGGCCGCGTCGCCGTCCCGCAGTTGGCGCAGAAGCCGTGGCGGCCGTGCCAGTCGACGAGGCTCTTCGCCTCCGCCAGCACCGACAGCGCCCTGGCGTCGAGGACGCCGTCCATGGCGAGGCCGCGCAGGTCGCAGGCCTCGAAGCCGTCCGGCAGCGCGTCCGACGGCGGCAGTGCCGCGGCGAACAGCGGCTGCTCGCCGTCGAGGCCGAGGAACACCGCCTGGTCGAGCCGCGCCGACAGCGCCGCGGCGGCGCCGCGCCCGTGCACGGCCGTGCGCACCGCGCCGAGGCCGGCGAGCACCGGGCGGTCGCGGTCGAGCAGCACGAAGCCGGCATCCGTCCGCTCGGCCAGCACCGAGAGCAGCGCCGCGTCGCCGCGCTTGTCGCCGAGCCGGTCGAGCGTCGAGGTCGAGAAGCCGGTGAGCCGCGAGGGCTCGTCGTCGGGAAACGGGATGGGCATCGGGCGCGGCCTTCGAGGGTCAGCCCGCCCCGAGGCGGGCAGCGATGTCGGCGACGAAGGCGGAGCGGCGGTGCTCGTCCCAGGCCTTGCGCGGCACCGCGCCCCAGACCGGGTTCGGCCAGGCGGCGTCCGTGGTGAAGCGGGCGATGACGTGGACGTGCAACTGCGCCACCTGGTTGCCGAGGGCGCCGACGTTGAGCTTGTCGCAGCGCGTCGCGGCGGACAGCGCCCGCTCGGCGGCGGCGATCTCCTCGATCAGCACGGCGCGCTGCGGCGGGGTGAGGTCGGTGAGCTCGACGAGGCCGGACACCCGCGGCACCAGCACCAGCCACGGATAGGTGGCGTCATCCATCAGCCGGACGGTCGACAGCGGCAGGTCGGCGACCGCGACGGTGTCGGCCTCCAGGCGCGCGTCGAGGACGAAGGAAGTCATCGGCTGCAGTTCATCGTGCGGAGGTCATGGGCAGGGGGTCTCGGGTTGAACGCCGGCGGCGGCTTTGCGGCGAACGGGGGCGTGGCGGCGCGATCCTGCCCCGAGCCGGCGCTGGCGGCAAGCCGCGCGGCGGCGTCCGGCGAACCGCCGCCGGGCACAGGCGCTGCCGTCGCGGCGGGAACCGCGTCGCGCCGGCGCGCGTTGGCGATCTGATCTGGAACATCATCGGACACCCGCCGCGATGACGAGCGCCGTTCAGCAGAGCCGCCGCAGCGGCACAGTCTCGCCGCAGATGTCGCGCGACCATCGCATCGACTTCTGGCGCGGCGTGGCGCTCTTGACGATCTTCATCAACCATGTACCGGGGAGCGTCTTCGAGCACCTGACGCACCGCAACTTCGGCGTTTCGGACAGTGCGGAGCTGTTCGTCTTCCTGGCGGGCTTCGCCGGGGCCGTCGCCTACTTCCCTAAGTTCCTCTCCGGCGACCGTCTCGTCGCCACCGGCAAGGTGGTGCAGCGGACCTGGACGCTCTATCTCGCCCATGTGGCGCTGATGCTGGCGGCCGTCGCCATGTTCTTCGCCGCGGCGATCCACTTCAAGGACACCCACTGGCTCGAGGCTTATGGCCTCGACGCGCTGTCGACCGAACCGGTGCGCGGCTACATCGGCCTCGTGACGATGGGTCACCAGATCGGCTACTTCAACATCCTGCCGCTCTATGTGGCGCTGTTCGCGCTGCTGCCGCCGATCCTGTGGCTGGCGACGCGCAACATCTGGCTGCCGCTCGCCGCCTCAGTCGGCCTCTACCTCCTGAGCCACCTCGCCGAGGTGCGGCTGCCGACCTATCCGACCGGTGGCGGGTGGTTCTTCGAGCCGCTGCGCTGGCAACTCCTGTTCACCATCGGGTTCGTCGCCGGGGTGTTCTACCGCTCGGGCCGGCCGATCGGCTTCAACCCGGTGGCCTATGGTCTGGCGGTGGCGGTCGTCGTCGCCGGCGCGGTGGTGGCGCTGTTCGGGCTCCATCCGCACGAGGGCGCGCTGCCGCTGCCGGCCTTCCTGTGGTCGCTCGACAAGTCGTCGATGCCGCTGCCCCGTCTCGCCCACGTGCTGGCGCTGGTCTACGTCGTCGCCTTTGCGCCCTACGGCCTGTTCGACCGGATGGTCGAGCGCCTCGGCCCCAACACGGCCGCCGTGCGCATCGGGCGGCACGGGCTGGCCCTGTTCTGCTTCGGGTCGCTCGCAGCGGTGCTGGGTCAGATCGTCGTGCGCGCCGCCGGGGGTGACCCGTGGGTCGCGGCCGCCTTCGTCGCGACCGGCGTGCTCGCCCATGTGATGATGGCGATGGGCCTCGACGCCTGGCGGTCGCGAGTGGCTGCCGCCCGCGGCGGCGCCGGGCCGGCGCCGGCGGCTGCGCCGGCGACAGTGCCGGCCCCCGGGGCGGTGCGAGCGTCGGTCTGATCCAGCAGAGCGCCGGCGGCCTTCGCTTCCGGTCCCAGGACCGTCAGACGACGGGTGCGGGTCGGGTGACGGAGCGCGTCGCGGTGTCGGGGGCGACCGGACGTGCGGGATCCACCGCCAGCGTTCCCACCGGGTACACGGTTGGCGCAAAGGCGTCGCGGGCGCCCACGGGGAGGCTCGCCACCGTCGCGGTCAAGGCGAGGCCGATGGCGAGCACGAGGGCCGCGGCAACGGCGGCCGGCAGAGGCAGAGACACGATCCTGAAACCTCCGAGCCCGGCCCCGCGTGCGGAGCGGACCGAATCACCCTTGCCCTCAAACTACTCGCGATTGCGGCATGCGGCGGGGCGGAATTGCGGCGCGTGCGTCGCGATTGCGGCGGCAGCGAGGCGGGTCAGCCAGGTAATCATCGGATAGCGGGGATAAGGGCGAGGGATCTGTGGAATAGCTGATCCGAGCGTCACGGCATCGGCGGCGCTCGGCAGTTGTCCGGTCTCGAGACGTCGCCGACCCGCGGCGCGCCTGGCGTTTCGGGCGACGGACAGACATGAGTCCCCGCCGTAAAGGGGCGTCGCGAGCTGCGAATGTGCCCCCGGTTGCCGCCGGCACGTGGGACTTTCTGACCCTGCGAACGCCCTCCGATGCGGATGAAAAGCCGGAACCGTGCGGCCCGCCCCGGCCGCCGGGGGCTTGCGCGAGGCTTGCACAGCGATGTCTTCGAGGTCCGGAGGTGGCCCCGCGAGCACGACTTCCGACACGTGGATGTGCCGCAAAGGCTGGTGGTGACCGTGAGGGCGCGTCAGCAGCGCCGCGTCAAAAAGGGTCCACTGCTCGGCCGGCGGCCGTCAGCCGCGCCGCGGCGCATGCGCCGGGAAGCCATGTGGCGAGGTCGACGGAGGCCGGCGCGGCAAACGCTGCCGCATCCCACCACTTCCGAGAAGGCGAAGTCGGCGCGGACGCGTCTGCCGACGGGGTTTCAGGCCACGTTGCGAGGCCTGCGGCGTCGGCGGACGGCCGCGCCGGGTGCCTCAGTGGACGGACATCGGCGCCTTGAGGCGCTCGATCTGCTCCTTGAGCGCGAGCTTCTTGCGCTTGAGTTCGGTCATCTGGACCTCGTCGACGCTGGGATGGGCCAGCGCGTCGTGGATCTCGCGATCGAGGGCGGCGTGGCGGCGCTGCAGCTCGGCGATGTGCGATTCCATGGACATGAACTCGACCTCCGTGCTTGGACGTTGACGACAGCAGTGTGACACAGAACGCCGCACCTGTCGAAGTGTCGGCCCCTGGGGGCGGCGGCCGCGCCGGTGCTGTTTGGACTGCAACCGCAGCTGCTGCCGGTGGTTTACCCCGGCTGCGGCGCTCGCTTCCGGCTGCGTCCGCTCGACGTCTGCTCGACGCCCGCGCGCGACCAGCGGCGCAGTCGGACGCCCTCGTCCGCTGCCCCGCGCAAGCGCCGAAAGGGCCGTTCGTGGCGTGTTGCAATCGCCCCCGTGATGGTGCATAGAGGCGGCCGCTCCGGCTCGGCCGGACGCATGGATGCGGGCGTAGCTCAGGGGTAGAGCACAACCTTGCCAAGGTTGGGGTCGTGGGTTCGAATCCCATCGCCCGCTCCAAATTTCCCGATCGCGAAAGATTGATCGGACGGCGCCGTCTCCTCGCGGGAGGTGCGTGGCGTCATCGCCCGTGCGAACGCCGCGCGGTGTGCCGACGCGTCGCCGGCCGTCCCGGATCGGCAGACGTCGGATCGCGCGGCCGATCCCGGCCCGTCACCAGGAATCGAGCGGCCGGTCGCTGATCGTCGCGCGGGCCCGACCTGGCGACCGCGCTCGGCGGTCCCTGACGGCGTCGCCCGCCCGGGCGGCGGGTCTTTGCAGGCAGAGCGCGACGGGCGCGCCGCTCGCGTTCACGAGGCGGAGGCGGGCTCCGCCGGCGCGGCAGGAGCGACGTCGGCCGGCGCGGCACGAGCGGCGGCAGCCGCGCCCTTCGGCGGCGCCTTGATGCGGAACCACGCCACGTAGAGGGCCGGCGGGAAGATCAGCGTCAGCGCCGTGCCGTCGAGGATGCCGCCGATCATCGCGAAGGCCATCGGCCCCCAGAAGATCTCCGGCGCGATCGGCACCAGGCCGAGGCTCGCCGCCGCCGCCGTCAAGAGCATCGGCCGCATGGTCCGACCCGCTCACCCGGTACTGGACGGGCCGGCCGACGGGTGGGCCGATGTCGAGCAGCTTCACGTAGGCGTCGGTGCCGGGGAAGATGTTGCCGAACACGTCGCCGAAGCGGTCGTTGTCGAAGGGGCCGACGACCCCGTCGAGCAGGTTGCCACGGATATCCTCGACGAGGCTGCGTACCTCCGGTCAGGTCGACTTGAAGTCGCGCGCCTTCGTCGTGTCGCCGATGTTGACGAAGATCGTCGTCTGGCCGGCAACGGTGAGGCTGCGCGAGTAGTCGAGCTGGGGCAGCGCCTCGACCTTCTTCTCGATGCGCTCGGTGACCTGCCGGGAGACCTCCTCGGCCGAAGCACCGGGCCACTGGGCGTTGATCACCATCGTCGTGATGGTGAAGGAGGGGTCCTCCTCGCGGCCGAGGGCGAGGTAGGACATCGTCCCCGCCACCAGGAAAACGACCATGAAGAACCAGAGGAGCGAGCGGTGGCCGAGCGCCCACTCCAAAAGATTGAAGGACTTCATGAGCGGGCGTCCTCGTAGAAGCGGATCTTTTGGCCGTCCGTGAGGCTGTGGACGCCGGCCGTGACGACGCGGTCGCCGGCGGAGAGTCCCGCCGTCACCTCGGCCGTCGCGTCGTAGAGGGCGCGCACCAGAACCGGTCGCAGCGACGCCGTGACGGCCGAGGCCGGTCCCTCGGCGACGAAGACGTAGGTGGCGCCGTCGCGGGTGAGGACGGCGGAGGCGGGCACGATCAGCCGGTCGGCCGTGGCGGAGACGGGCGAGGCGACGATCGTGGCGTCGAGCCGGAACGCCTCCGGCGGCGAGGCGAGCGTCAGCCGGACGCGGCGGGTGCGTGTCACCGTGTCCGACTGCGGCGCGATCTCGCGCACCCTGGCCGCCACCCGGATCGACGGGTCCATCTGCAGGGCGACCGCGAAGTCGGCGCCTTCGCGAAGACCGCCGGCGATCTCGTCTCCGACGTCGATCACCGCCTCGCGAACTTCGGGTCGCGCGACCGTGAGCACGCTCTGGCCGGCCGCCACGACCTGGCCGACGTCGGCGCTGGTGGCGGTGACCACGCCCGAAGTCGCTCGTCAGCTGCGTGTCGTCGAACTGCTCGCGGGCCATGTCCAGGGCGGCCTCCCTCTCGGCCAGCCTCGCCTCCGCGGCGGCGCGCGTCTGCTCGGCGTCGTCGACCGTGGACTGTGGCGTGCGGCCGGTTTTGAGGAGGCTGCGCTGGCGCTGCTCGCCGGAGCGGGCGTTGGAGAGCTGCGCCTCGGCGTTCGCGACCGCCGCCGCGGCGCTCGCCACGGCGAGTTCGTGGGACTTCGGGTCGATGGTGGCGACGACCTCGCCGGTCGTGACGAAGTCGCCCACCTCGACCGCCCGCGCGGTGATCCGGCCGAGGACGCGAAAGCCGAGTTCCATCGTGTAGCGTGACTCGGTCGTCCCGACGAGGCGCGTTGCGGGCGTGCGGGCATCGACGAGCGCCGCCTCGTTCATCCGGAAGACGACGTCGCGGGGGCCGTCGTGGGCGAGGGTGTAGACCGCGCCGGTCGCCCCCACGACCTGGCCGGTCTCGAGATTGCGCACCGTGACGACCCCGGTCGCCGGGGACGTCCTGTTCAACGGACTTCGCGGCGCCCCCACAGCCTGAGGCGGGACCCCGCCGAAGCGGTCCGCCCGCCATGGCGGGTCCGCGGACAGCGGCCCGTCTGAGTGGAATCGACCCGTCAACACTTGCAAAGAAACGATATCGAATCTATTTTAGTCATCGTGTGGCGCAGTTCACTCGGGCGGCGCCGGCCGCAACCCCTTGCGCGCGCCATTCGTGCGACGAGAGGAACATCGATGGCGAGATTTCCCGAGGTGACGGGCTTCCACGACCCGCGTACCGGCTCGGTCCAGTATGTGGTGGCCGATCCGGCGGCGAAGGCGTGCGCCATCATCGATCCCGTCCACGACTTCGACGAGAAGTCGGGGCGGACGGCGACGCGCAATGCCGACCGCCTCCTCGCCTTCGTGGCCGAGCGCGGCTACCGGGTCGCCTTGATCCTCGACACCCATCCCCACGCCGACCACTTCTCCGCCGCCGCCTATCTGAAGGCGAAGACCGGCGCGCCGACGGCCATCGGTGCCAGGGTCACCGAGGTTCAGGCGCTGTGGAAGGACTTCTACAACTGGCCGGACTTTCCCGCCGACGGCTCGCAGTGGGACCGGCTCTTCGCCGATGGCGAGCGCTTCAAGCTCGGCGAGATCGACGTCGCGGTGATGCACTCGCCCGGCCACACGCTCGCCTCCGTCACCTACGTGATCGGCGACGCGGCATTCATCCACGACACCCTGTTCATGCCCGACAGCGGCACGGCGCGCTGCGACTTCCCCGGCGGCAGCGCGCGGGCGCTGTGGCGATCGATCCAGGCGATCCTGTCTCTGCCGGACGACACCCGCGTCTTCACCGGCCACGACTACGAGCCAGACGGCCGGCCGGCGCGCTGGGAGTCGACTGTCGCCGAGCAGAAGGCCTCGAACGTCCACCTGACGCGCTACCCGACGGAGGCGGCCTTCGTCGCCGCCCGCGAGGCGCGCGACGGCACGCTGCCGATGCCGAAGCTGATCCTCCACGCCCTGCAGGTGAACACCAACGGCGGCCGCCTGCCGGAGCCGGAAGCCAACGGACGCCGCTACCTGAAGATCCCGCTCGACCTCCTCGGCGGGCCCTGGTGATGACGGCGATGGACACCCTGCCGCCCGAGGCCGCGACGATGAAGGCGAAAGTCGACGAAGCCTCCGCCTTCCTCAAGAAGCTGTCGAACCCCGACCGCCTGCTCGTCTGCTGCGCGCTCGTCGGCGCCGAGCGCTCGGTGCGCGAGCTCGAGGACCTGCTCGGCATCCGCCAGCCCGGGCTGTCCCAGCAACTCGCCGAGCTGCGCGAGGCCCGCCTGATCACCGGCCGAAAGCACGGCAAGCACGTCTTCTACCGCCTCGCCGATCCGCGCGTGCAGGCCATCGTCGAGACGATGCACCGGCTGTTCTGCGATCCCGATCCGCTCCCGCCCGAACGAGGCTGACGCCATGACAGAGTTCACCCCTCTCGCCTCACTCTTCGGCGGTGCGCTGATCGGCCTCGCCGCCGTGCTGCTGATGGCGGTGCACGGCCGCATCGCCGGCATGACCGGCATCGTCTCCGGGCTGATGACGCCGCAGGGAACCGACTGGGGCTGGCGCGCCGCCTTCCTCGCCGGCGCGATCGCCGCCCCCGCCGCCATCGTTGCCGTGCTCGGACCGGCCGCCGTGCCGTTCGAGAGCGTGGTTCCGCTGCCGTGGCTGGCCGTCGGCGGCATCCTCGTCGGCATCGGCGTCACCTTCGCCTCGGGTTGCACCTCCGGCCACGGCGTCTGCGGCCTCGCCCGGCTGTCGCCGCGCTCGATCGCGGCCGTCCTCACCTTCATGGCGACGACGGGCATCACCGTGTTCATCATCCGTCACGTTTTCGGAGGCTTCTGATGGCTCGTGCCCTCTTCGCTCTTCTCGCCGGGCTCGTGTTCGGCACGGGCATCGCCGTCGCCGGCATGGCCAATCCCGCCAAGGTGCTGAACTTCTTCGACGTCGCCGGCACCTGGGACCCCTCGCTTGCCTTCGTCCTGGGCGGCGCGGTGATCGTCACGGCGATCGGCTACCGGCTGGTGCTGCGGCGGCCGAAGCCGCTGCTCGACACCACCTTCCACCTGCCGACCAACCGCCGCCTCGACGCGCCGCTGATCGCCGGCGCCGCGGTGTTCGGTATCGGCTGGGGCATCACCGGCTTCTGCCCCGGCGGCTCCATTCCCGCCCTCGGCCTCGGCCAGACGAGCGCCGTCGTCTTCGTCGTCTCGATGGTGACAGGCATCGCCCTCGCCCGCCTCGCCCGCCACGTGCTCGCAACGGGCGGCGCCTCGCGCACCGCCTGACCGGGCTTCGCGGCCCCGGTCGCTCTCCGCGGCTGTGCCCGCCCTACGGGGCGTGGCATGGTCTGACGCCGCCGGCGCCGATTCGTGTCGCCGCCGCGGCGCGGATCGCGAAGGCGGGGATGAGCGGCTTCGACTGGCAGCACTACTGGCCCCACGTCGTCTTCGCCACGAGCATCCTCGTCGGCGTCGCCGCCGCCCTGCACGCGGCGATGACGAAGGACGATGTCCGCGCTGCCATCGCCTGGGTCGGCGTCATCGTCTTCTCGCCGATCTTCGGTGCCGCCCTCTATCTCATCGCCGGCATCAACCGCATCCGCCGCTCGCAGGTGAGCCAGCGCCGGCACGCGGCGGAGCTGCGCCACGCCCACACGGCACCGCCGCGCCCGCCGCCTCCGCCGGAACCGCCGCCGGTGGCAACGACGCCGGCCGCCACCGAGCCGCCGATCCGCCTCGCGACGGTCGCCGCCGAGCTCGCCTCGCTGCGACGGCTCGGCGATCACGTCGCCGCCTTCCCACTCACCGACGGCAACGCCGTGCGCCTGCTCGACAGCGGCGACGCGGCCTATCCGGCGATGCTCGCGGCGATCGGTGCGGCCGAGCGGTCGATCGCCCTGCAGAGCTACATCTTCGACGACGACGCCGTCGGCCGCGAGTTCGCCGACGCCCTGGTGGCGGCGCACCGGCGTGGCGTCGCGGTCCGCGTGCTGATCGACGCCGTCGGAGCGCGCTATTCGCGGCCGCCGATCACCCGGCGCCTGTCCGCCGGCGGCGTCACAACGGCGACGTTCATGGGCAACCTGATCGGCTTCCGCCTGCCCTATGCCAACCTGCGCAGCCACCGCAAGGTGCTCGTCATCGACGGCACCGTCGGCTTCACCGGCGGCATGAACATCCGCGCCGAGTTCATGGCCGGCGAGGCCGGTCCGGCGCACAGCCGCGACACGCACTTCCACGTCGAGGGCCCCGTGGTGGCCCAACTCGCCACGGCGTTCTCGCAGGACTGGTACTTCACCACCGAAGAGCGGCTGAGCGGACCGGAATGGGCGGTGGCGGCCGCGCCGCATGCCGACGGCGTCTCGGCGCGCGTTGTCCCCTCCGGCCCGGACCGCAACCTCTCCAGCAACCACACCATCATCATGGGGGCGCTGGCGGTGGCGCGCGAGCGCGTCCGCATCGCCTCCCCCTACTTTATTCCGGACCTTCAGCTCGTCGGCGCCCTCACGGTCGCTGCCCGCCGCGGCATCGCCGTCGACGTGGTGATCCCGGCGGCCAACAACCTGCCGATGGTCGACCACGCGATGACGGCGCAGCTCGACCAGGTGGTGCGGGCGGGCTGCCGGGTGTGGCGCGCCGAGGGGATGTTCGATCATTCCAAGCTGATGGCCCTCGACGGACAGTGGGCCTATGTCGGCTCGTCGAACCTCGATTCCCGCAGCCTGCGGCTCAATTTCGAGCTCGACCTCGAGGTCTATGATCCGGTGCTGGCGGAGGCGGTGGAGGCGCGCATCGACGCGCAGATCGCCCACTCGCGCCCCGAGACGATGGAGACGCTGAAGGCCCGCTCGTTCGCGGTGCGCGTGCGCAACCGCGCTGTGTGGCTCGCCTCGCCCTACCTCTAGACGGCCGGCCACCCTCTGCCCGCACGTTGCCGTCACCGGCGACTTCGCTCATACGTGTGTATGGAGAGGCCGGGCGCCTTCAGCGCGCCGGCGACCCTGCATCGGAGCGCTGATCCTTGCACACCACCATCCCCGAAGGCCTCGCCGCGGCCCGCGCCGCCTACCACGCCGCGCGCCGCGCCGGCGACCGCGGCGGTCTCGCGCCGCTGCTCGCCCCCGACTTCACCGCCATCGACCTGTCGGGAGCCGTGCACGGACCGGAGGGGGCCGCCGCGCTGCCGCTGGCCGGCGCCGACGCCACCCTGACGGCGGCCGACTACGGCGACCTCGTCCTGCTGACCGAGCGCGACCCGTCCGCGCCCGAAGGCAATCTGGTGGCGGTCGAGGTATGGGTGCGGCAGGGCGCTGCCGGCGCCTGGCGTCTCATCGTCCACCACGCCAACGTGCTGGCGGATCCGTCGGCGCCGCACAGCCACCCGACGCCGCAGGCGCGCCCGGCCGATGCGCCGCCGCCCGTGTGCGAGAACCCGTGCCTCAGCGTCCCTTACCAGCCGCGCGAGCCCGCCGAGGCCGACATCGTCACCGCCTTCCAGACGCTCGAGCGCGCCGTGACGCGCAACGACGCCGACGAGTGGGTGAAGCACATGGCCGACGAGTTCGTCGTCTACCGCACCCGCCAGAGCCTAACGACCAAGGCGTCGCGGGCACAGATGCTGCGCGACCACCGCGCCATCAACGCCGAGACGTTCGTGGCGGCGGTCGAGGCGATGCGGCTCTGGGTGTTCGGCGATGCGGCGGTGATGCGCGCGGACCATGTCATGCCCGGCAACCGCCGCCCGCCCTACCGCGTGACGCGGGTGTGGGTGAAGCGCGACGGACGCTGGCAGATGGCGCTCAGCCAGCAGACCACCCGCGCCGGCTGAACGGCGGTCATCGCGGGTCGGCCTACTCGGCGGCCTCGGGGGCGAAGCGGCCCTTGCCGGCGCCGGAGCCGGCCTTGCGCGACGCCTTCCGGAGCCGGCGTGCGGCGACGCGCGCGGCCTTGCCGGCGGCCCGCTTGCGGCTGCGCGCTTCGGTTTCGGCGGCGTCGCGAATCGCCGCCTCCGTCCTGACGTCGTTGCCGGCCGGACGCACGTCCTCGCCTGCCAGGCGCCCACCGGCTGCGAACGGGCCGACCGCGTTGGCGGCCACCTCGCCGAGCATCACCCGCGGTGCGTGTGCTTCGGCGGGCCCGGTCGTGACCGGCTCAGCCGACGACCCGAGGCGCTCGGCACGATTGCGCCGCGATGGCTCGCAAGACGCCTTGCCCGCCTTGGCAGGTGCTTCCGCGGGTGTCTCGAAGGGAGTTCTGTCGGATCCTTTGCCCGACGCCTTTGAGGGCGCGGTGGTGGCCTTACTGCGCTTGCGGGCGGCCTTGCGGTCGCCCGCCCGCAACGCCTCGAGGCGCGGCTCGAGACCGTGGAGGATGTCGCGCAGGCCTTCGTCGTCTGCCCTCGCCTCGGCCTCCGCCAGGGTGAACCAGGCGCGGCGGCGCTCGTCCATCTCCGGAAACGCCTCGAGTTCCTCCGAAACTTCAAGGAGATAGGTCGTGATCTTGCAGTCCTCGACCCCGTCGGGCCGGCGCTTTGCATAGACGTAGCGGCCGATCGGCTTCGCGCGCACGCGGCCGCGCACGCCCGCCTCCTCCAGCGCCTCTTGGGCGGCGGCTTCGGCGTTGGTGCGGCCGCGCATCCGCCAGCCCTTTGGGATGATCCAGCGTTGCGTCTCGCGCGACGTCACCAGCAGAACGCGCAGTTCGTCGCCGGTCCACCGGATCGGGAGAGCGCCGACCTGCTGCCGCATGCTGATGTCCACTCCTCGCCGGGGTCGCCCCGATGCCGATCCTGTCAGACTGGTTGATTCGCAGCCGGCCTGTCTTCATCAAACCAATGTGCGGGGTCAGTGTTGGGTGAACCTGTATCCACCGGTTGCACCGCGGTTTCCCAATTGCTCCGGTCGCCGCTGGCGCGCGCACGGTCCGCAGCCCGGTTTCGCCGGGTCCGGAAACGCAAAGGCCCGCCCCTGGGGTGAGGGGGCGGGCCCATGCGCTTGCCCTTGGAACCAATTGGGGGAAATGGCTCCTGGCTACCGCGACGATCCGGGGGAAGACCGTCGTGGATAGAATGGTGGGGAACGCCTTTGGTTCCAAGTCCCCAAATTAATTTTTTTTGACGGCCGCGCCGGCGCCGCCTCCACCCGCTCGGCGTGCGGCTGTCGCCGCGCACCCGTCACCTCCCGCCGCGCCCCCCGACCGGCCAAACGAAAAAAGCCTCCCATGGCCGCCGGAAGCGGTCGTGGAAGGCCATCTCGTTGCGGCGGCCGGAAGGGAGCCCCTCGCGGCCGGCGTCGGTGTCAGTCGAGCGGCTCGACCATGCGGACTTCCGGACCCTTCGGGCCCTGTCCGACGGAGACGCGCACGCGCTGGCCCTCGGCGAGCGAGGAGACGCCGGAGCGCTGCAGGGCCGTAACGTGGACGAAGACGTCCTTGCCGCCACGGTCGGGGGCGATGAAGCCGAACCCCTTCTCGGGGTTGTACCACTTCACGGCGCCCATCAGTTCCTCGGTCGGGCCGGTGTCGCGGCCGAAGCCGCCGCCACCGCCGCCACCACCCTCGCGGGGGCCGGAGGACGTGCGCGGGCCAGAGCGCGGACGCGCCTCGGCGGTGCTCGCATCGACGGCGACGACCTCGGTGACCTGGCGACCCTTCTGGCCGATGCCGACCCGGACGGTCAGCGTGGCGCCGGGATCGACGGCTTCGTGGCCGGCGGCCTCGAGTGCGCGCGCGTGCATAAACACGTCGCCCGATCCGTCGGTCAGCTCGACGAAACCGAAGCCCTTCTCGGGATTGAACCACTTGACGATCGCCTGCAGCGTCGGACCGCTCGGGGCGGCGAAGCTCGGGGTATCGTCGGTGCGTGGCCGCTGAAAGCCACTGCCACGGTCCGGTTGCATGAAGTCGTCGTCGAAACCGCGGCGGCGCGGCTCGCGGAAGTCCCGGTGTCGGCTCATCGGATGTCCATTCGGTCTAGCTGCACTTCATAGGCGTGAGAGAGTGGCAAACGTCAAGCGGCCACAACGAACTTCAGCACAATTCGGGCCAAAAAGGACCCGCTCGCGACGACCTGACGTGGGCCGGCCCACCTCGCGGAGGAATCCCAACCGGCCCATCCTCTACGATGACGTCGAAACCAATCCGAGCGCAACACTTTCGCGCTGCGGGAGCGAAAATCGTCGGCGCGCGTTCCTCGCCGGGCGCACTGATCGCGCCGTGGGACATTTGGACATGACGCAAGACCAGGCGACGGCGTTCGCGATCGTCGGCGGGATGATGGTGCTGCTCGTCAGCGGCCGGCTGCGCTACGATCTCGCCGCGGTGCTGGCTCTCCTGGTGGCGCTCGCCGCGGGCCTCGTGCCGTTCGACCGGGCGTTTTCGGGCTTCAGCGACGACATCGTCATCATCGTCGGCGCGGCCCTCGTCGTCAGCGCGGCGATCGCCCGCAGCGGCGTCACCGACGCCGTCGTGCAGCGCTTCGCGCCGCGCCTGACGACGGTCCGCCTGCAACTGCTCGTGCTGACGGCGACGGTGGCGCTTTTGTCGGCGTTCGTGAAGAACATCGGCGCCCTCGCCATCCTCCTGCCGGTCGCTTTCCAGATGGCGCGCCGCTCCGGCGTGTCGCCCTCGCTGTTCCTGATGCCGATGGCCTTTGCCTCGCTGCTCGGCGGGCTGATGACGCTGGTCGGCACCTCCCCCAACATCATCGTCGCGCGGGTGCGCGCCGAGATGGGCGAGGTGCCCTTCGCCATGTTCGACTTCCTGCCCGTCGGCGGGGCGCTGACGGTCGTCGGCCTCCTGTTCCTGGTGGTGTGCTACCGGCTGCTGCCGGAGCGCGTGCCGGCGACGAGCGGCCTCGACGCCGCCATCGACATCAAGAACTACATGACGGAAGCCTCCGTCCCGGCCGGCTCGCCGTTCGCCGGCAGGACCGTGGCCGACGTGCAGCGCCTCGCCGACGGACAGGGCATGGTGACGGCGCTGCTGCGGTCAGGCCGGCGCATGCCACCGCTGCCGGACGCCGGCCTTCGCGAGGGCGACATGCTGCTGCTGGAGGGCCGTCCCGAGGGCCTCGACCGCATGGTGGCGGGTGGCGGGCTGACGCTCGCCAACGACCGCCGTCCGACCGCCGAGGAGCCGAACGACGAGGTCGACGCCGTCGAGGCCGTGGTCGGCGAGAGCTCGCGGCTGGTCGGCCTGTCCGCGAAGGACATGGCGCTGTTCCAGGCCTTCGGCGTCAATCTCCTCGCCATCAGCCGCCGCGGCACGCGCCTCGGCGACCGCCTCGGCGACGTGACGCTGCAGGCGGGCGACGTCGTCGTGCTGCAGGGCCTCGTGCGCCGCATGCCCGATGTCCTGCGCGAGCTCGACTGCCTGCCCCTCGCGGAGCGCCGCATCCGCCTCGGCAGCGGCCGCCGCGGCCTGCTCGCGGTCGCCATCCTCGCCGTCGCGATGACGGTGACGGCCCTCGGCCTCGTCCCGGTGGCGGTCGCCTTCTTCGCCGCGGCGGCCCTGATGGTGCTGGTCAGGGTGATCCCGCTGCGCGAGGCCTACGGTGCCGTCGAGGGGCCGATCCTGGTGATGCTGGCCGCCCTCATCCCCGTCGCCGAGAAGCTGCGCACCACTGGCGCCACCGACCTCGTCGCCGCGCTGCTGTCGAGCGCGGCGACGGTGCTGCCGCCGGCGGGCGCCCTCGCCCTGATCATGGTCGCGGCGATGGCGGTGACGCCCTTCCTCAACAACGCCGCCACCGTGCTCGTCATGGCGCCGATCGCCGCCGCCTTCGCCACCACCCTCGGCCATCGCCCGGACGCCTTCCTGATGGCGGTGGCGATCGGGGCGGGCTGCGACTTCCTCACGCCGATCGGCCACCAGTGCAACACGCTGGTGTTCGGGCCGGGCGGCTACCGCTTCGGCGACTACGCCCGGCTCGGGCTGCCGCTGTCGCTGATCGTCGTCGCCGTCGCGGTGCCGATGCTGCTTCTCGTCTGGCCGCTGTGAGGCAGTCGCCCCGGCTTCAACTCAAGGTGCTGATCCGCTTCGGCGACTTGGTTCGCGGCTTGCTTTGGCGTAGCGTCGGTGTTCGCGCCGTCGCCTCCCCCGCCGGCCGATTCCGTCCTGAACAGGGTTCCTAGTCCATGCTGGCCGCCATTCGCGAGCTTTTCGCCGAGCTCTCCGGCGACGCGACGCGCAAATCCTTTGCCGAGGACGATCAGCGACTCGCCGTCGCCGCACTGCTCGTCCACATCGTCTCCGTCGACGGCGTCGTCACCGATGCCGAGAAGGCGGCGTTGCGCACCGTGCTCAGCGAACGCTACGGCCTGTCGCAGAGCGACACCGAATCCCTCGTGACGGAGGCGAGCCGCCGCGACGACGAGGCGGTCGATCTCTACGGCTTCACCTCGGTGCTGAAGCGCACCCTCGACGAGGATGGCCGCAAGCGCGTCATCGAAATGATGTGGGAGACGGTGTTCGCCGACGGCAGCGTCTCCGAGTTCGAGGACAACACCGTCTGGCGGGTCGCCGAACTGCTCGGCGTCTCGAGCCGCGACCGCATCGAGCTGAAGCGGGGCGCCGCCCACCGCCACGGCGCCGACGCCGAGACCGCGGACGAGCCCGACGCCGCCGCCCGCGACGGGGAGACCGAAACCAAGCCATGAGCGCACCTTCGGCGGAGATGCGGGACTTCCCGGCGAGCGGGCGTCCGGCGCGGGTGCTGATCGTGCTCCATCAGGAGCAGTCGACGCCCGGCCGTGTCGGCAAGGCGCTGCAGGCGCGGGGCTTCCACCTCGACGTCCGCCGCCCGCGCTTCGGCGACACGCTGCCGGCGACGATGGACGAGCACGCCGGCGCGGTGGTGTTCGGCGGGCCGATGAGCGCCAACGACGGCGATGCCTACGTCCGCCGCGAGATCGACTGGCACGACGTGCCGCTGAAGGAGGAGGCGCCCTATCTCGGCATCTGCCTCGGCGCGCAGATGCTTGCCCGCCACCTCGGTGCCCGCGTCTACGGCCACCCGGAGGGGCTGGTCGAGATCGGCTATTTCCCGATCGAACCGACCGTGGCGGGGGCTGCCACGTTCGAGTGGCCCCGCCGCGTCTACCAGTGGCACCGCGAGGGCTTCGACCTGCCGGACGGCGCCGATCTGCTGGCGAGCGGCGGCGGGCCCTTCCCCAACCAGGCGATCCGCGTCGGGCCGGCAGCCTATGGCGTGCAGTTCCATCCCGAGCTGACGCTCGCCATGGTGCACCGCTGGACGACGATCGGCCACGAGCGCCTGAAGCTGCCGGGCGCGCAGCCGCGGCCTGTCCACTTCGCCGACCGGCTGCTCTACGACGCGGCGGTGCGCGAGTGGCTGGAGCGCTTCCTCGACCACTGGATCGGCCGTGCCGACGGGGCGCCCGGGCGGCAGCCGACGACGCCGGACTGAACCGCGGTCCGGACCGGAGCCCAGCGCCTCACGGCAGGCTGAGAAACGAGTCCAGCACCTTCTTCGGCTCGGGGCCCGCCTTCTCGAAGGCGACGCGCACCTTGTTGCCGTCGACCGACAGCACCTTCCCGTAGCCGAACTTCTGGTGGAAGACGCGCGCGCCGACGGCGAACTTCGCCGCCTCCTCGATCACCGAGCGGGCGACGATCTCGCCCTCGATCAGGCGCACCGGCGCCGGCCGGGTGCCGCTCGCGGCCGCCTCGCCGGTGCGCGCCCGGGCGCGCTCCCAGCCGGGGGTCGTGTAGCGCGACGACTGGAACGGCTCCATCCGGTCGAAGCGGCTCTGGCCATAGCCGCCATAGCCGCCGGTGCCGCCCTGCTCGCGCACCTCGACGTGGTCGGCCGGCAGTTCGTCGAGGAAGCGTGACGGGATCGAGGCGTTCCACATCCCGTGGATGCGGCGGTTGGAGGCGAACCAGACGAGGGCGCGCTTGCGCGCCCGCGTCAGCCCCACATAGGCGAGCCGGCGCTCCTCCTCGAGCCCGGCCTGGCCGGATTCGTCGAGCGCCCGCTGGTGCGGGAACAGCCCTTCCTCCCAGCCGGGCAGGAAGACGGTATCGAACTCGAGCCCCTTCGCCGCATGAAGCGTCATCAGCGTCACCGCCTGGGTGCCGGCCTCGCTGTCGGTGTCGACCACAAGCGCGATGTGCTCGAGGAAGGCCTGCAGGCTCTCAAAGTCCGGCATGGCGCGGACGAGTTCCTTGAGGTTCTCGAGCCGGCCTGGGGCGTCCGGCGAGCGGTCCTGGCGCCACATCTCGGTGTAGCCGGACTCGTCGAGGACGATCTCCGCCAGTTCCCCGTGCGGCATCCGCTCGAGCGACGCCCGCCAGCGCGCGAACGACGACAGCAGGTCGCGCAGCGTCGAGCGCGCCTTCGGCTTCAGCTCCTCCGTCTCGACGATCTCGGCGGCGGCCTGCATCAGCGGCACGCGACGGTCGCGGGCGGCGTCGTGCAGCAGACGGACGGTGGCGTCGCCGAGGCCGCGCTTCGGCGTGTTGACGATGCGCTCGAAGGCAAGGTCGTCGGCCGGCTGGGCGGTGCAGCGCAGATAGGCCAGCGCGTCGCGGATCTCGGCCCGCTCGTAGAAGCGCGGGCCGCCGACCACCCGGTAGGGCAGGCCCAAGGTGACGAAGCGGTCCTCGAACTCGCGCATCTGGAAGGACGCGCGCACCAGGATCGCCATCTCGTCGAGGGAGTGGCCCTTCCGCTGCAGGCCCTCGATCTCCTCGCCGACGGCGCGCGCCTCCTCCTGCGAATCCCAGGACGACGCGACGGTGACCTTCTCGGCGTCGGCGTCGACGATCTCGGTGAACAGCGTCTTGCCGAGGCGGCCCTTGTTGTTGGCGATGAGGTGGGAGGCGCTCGCCAGGATCGGCGCGGTCGAGCGGTAGTTGCGCTCCAGCCGGATGACGGCGGCGCCGGGGAAGTCGTGCTCGAAGCGCAGGATGTTGTCGACGTCGGCGCCGCGCCAGCCATAGATCGACTGGTCGTCGTCGCCGACGCAGCAGAGGTTCGACTGGCCCTGGGCGAGCAGCCGGAGCCAGAGATACTGCGCCGTGTTGGTGTCCTGGTACTCGTCGACGAGCATGTAGCGGAAGCGCCGCTGATAGTCGGCGAGGACGTCAGGGTGGGCGCGGAACACCTCGATCGGCAGCACCAGGAGGTCGCCGAAATCGGTGGCGTTCAAGGTCTTCAGGCGGTCCTGGTAGGCGGCGTAGAGCGCCTGGCCCTTGCCGCCGGCGAACGCCCGGCCCTCGCCCTGGGGCACGGCGGGCGGCAGGAGGCCGCGGTTCTTCCAGCCGTCGATGAGGTTCGCGAGCTGGCGCGCCGGCCAGCGCTTCTCGTCGATGCCGTCGGCCTGCAAGAGCTGCTTCATCAGCCTGAGCTGGTCGTCGGTGTCCAGGATGGTGAAGTCGGGGCGCAGGCCGACCAGTTCGGCGTTGCGGCGCAGGATGCGCGTGCCGATCGAGTGGAAGGTGCCGAGCCAGCTCATCCCCTCGGCCGAGGGCCCGATCAGGGCGGCGATGCGGTGCCGCATCTCGCGGGCCGCCTTGTTGGTGAAGGTGACGGCGAGGATCTGGTAGGGGGCGGCGCGGCCGGTCGCCAGGATGTGGGCGATACGGGTGGTCAGCACGCGCGTCTTGCCGGTACCGGCGCCGGCGAGCACGAGCACCGGGCCGTCGAGGGTCTCGACGGCGCGGCGCTGCTCGGGGTTGAGGCCGTCGAGATAGCGCGGCGCGCCGGCGCCGAGCGCGCGCGCGGCGATGCCGCCGGGTTTCGGGGCCGGCGGCGCGGCCTCCTGCGACCGGGGTTCGTCGGGCACGCGGGGCACGCGGCCAGCGGGTGACGCCATCGTGGACGGCCTTTCGCCGAGGAGCGGGCGGCGGCGATTCGCCGGGACGCCGCCGAGGATACAGGAAATGCGAGCGGCGGTGTGGCGGCGGCGGGGCCGCGGGACGCCGGCGTCACGCCCGCGTGGATCGCCTCAGAACGCCCGCGTTGATCGCCTCAGATGGACGGCGGACGGCGGTCCGGCAAGGCCGCGCGGACGCGGCGGGTGGTCGCCCACAGGGTGAAGGCGGCGAGGCCGAGGGCGGCTATGAAGGCCGGCAGCGACCACCAGGCGGCTTCGACGGCGGCTCCGACGGCGATGCCGGTGACGGCGCCGGCCACCATCTGCAGGAACCCCAGCAGCGAGGAGGCGCTGCCGGCGCGCTGCGGGAACGGCATGATCGCCGCCGCGGTCGCCTGCGGCAAAGCGAGCCCGAGCCCGGCGAGATAGACCATCATCGGCACGAAGATCTCGGCCGGGTGGCCGGGGCCGGCGAGGGCGGCGACGAGCATCGCGACGCCGCCGATGGCGTTGATCGCCGTCCCGAGGCCCATCACCCGCGACATCCCGAGCCGCATGACGATGCGCTGGCCGGCGAGCGAGCCGGCGGTGAAGGCGAGCGCGCCGGCCCCGAAGGCGAGGCCGAAGGCGATCGGCCCGAGACCGTAGTGGTCCTGCAGCACGAAGGAAGAGCCGGAGATGTAGGCGAACAGTCCGCCATAGACGGCGCAGAGGATCGCGACGTTGGCGCAGAAGGCGCCGGAGCGCAGGATCGCCGCGAAGTCGCTCGCGATGCCGGCCGGCGACAGCTTCATCGACGGGTCGCCGCCGCGCGTCTCCGGCAGCCGTGTCAGCGCCACGAAGGCGAGGAGACCGGCGAAGGCGAGGGTGAAGACGAAGGAGGAGCGCCAGCCGCCGATGCCGTCGAGCAGCCCGCCGATCGTCGGCGCGATCGCCGGCACGACGCCCATGATGGCGCCCATGCGGGCGAGTTCCTGGCCGGCGCGCGAGCCCTCGTAGAGGTCGCGGACGATCGAGCGGGCGAGGATCACCGGCCCGGCACCGCCGAGGGCCTGGATGAAACGCCCGAGGATCAGCGTCTCGACGGTGGGGGCGAGCGCGCAGGCCAGCGTCCCGAGCATCAGAATGGCGAGGCCGGCGAACAGCACCGGGCGGCGGCCGTAGCGGTCGGCCATCGGCCCGTAGACCAGCATGCCGGCGGCGAAGCCGACGAGGAACACCGACAGCGTCAGCTGCACGCGGGCGATCGACGAGCCGAAGTCGTCGACGATGCGCGGCAGCGACGGCAGGTACATGTCCGTCGACAGCGGGCCGATCGCCGTCAGCAGCGCGAGCAGGACGGTGAGCGCGATCGACCCCGGCCTCAGCACCGCACGCCCTCGTCCGGAAAAGGGAAGGCACCCGCGCCGGAGCGGCGGGGTGCCTTTCAGCTTCGCGACGGTCTCCGCCGCATCGTCTCTCCCGCCGCAGCCTCAGGCCGCGGCGCGCCGTCCGCTCACTCGGCGGCGGCGACCGGAGCGGCGGCGAGGTTCGCGGTCTTGCCGCGGGCGTCGCGCTTCTCGACGATGCGCGCCGCCTTGCCGGTCAGGCCGCGCAGATAATAGAGCTTGGCGCGCCGCACCTTGCCGCGGCGCACGAGATCGACCGACTCGATCATCGGCGAGTAGATCGGGAAGACTCGCTCGACGCCCTCGCCGTAGGAGATCTTGCGGACCGTGAAGCTCTCGTTCAGGCCGGCGCCGCCGCGGGCGATGCAGACGCCCTCGTAGGCCTGCACGCGGGTGCGGGTGCCTTCGGTGACGCGCACGTTCACCTTCACGGTGTCGCCGGGGGCGAAGGCCGGAAGGGTGCGCTTGGCGGCGACCGCCGCCATCTGCTCTTGGTTGAGCTCGTCGATGATGTTCATGACCGTCGTCTCTTCACTCGCCGCCGGACACCGCTCGCCCGGACCACGGCGTCCGTGCGGTTCCGAGGCGGCGTACGATCGTTGGGAAACTGCGGCGAGCCATTATACGAATCCCGCGGGCTTGTCGATTCCGATGTGACGGGACGGTGTCGCCGGATTGACGCCCGCCCCCCGCGCCGCTATAGACCGCGCCGACGGCGGCCGAGGGCTGCCCTTTCGGCATTTGGCGTGCGCTTCGGCGTGCGCCCGAACCGCAGACACCGGAACACCATGGCGAACACGTCCTCGGCCAAGAAGATGGCCCGCAAGATCGATGCGCGCACCGAGATGAATCGGGCGCGTCGCAGCCGCGTGCGCACTTTCCTGCGCAAGGTCGAGGAGGCGATCGCCTCCGGCGACCAGTCCGCCGCGAAGGCGGCGTTGGCGGCGGCCGAGCCGGAGCTGATGCGCGCGGCCTCCAAGGGCGTCGTGCACAAGAACACCGCGTCCCGCAAGGTCTCGCGCCTCGCGGCCCGCGTGAAGGCGATCGCCGCCTGAGATCGGGCCCGTCGCCGGCCGGACGCCCGTCCGGTCGCCGAAAGCCCATCTCAAGGTCCCGCTTGCGGCCGTCGCTCCCGCGGCGGTCCGGCGGGCGGAAACGGAGGCCCGGCTCGCGCCGGGCCTTTTTTGCGTTCGCGGTCCGCATCCGCGCCGGCCCGTTCCGGCGTTTCCAGGCCCCACCCGCGGCGCTTCGTCAGTTCCGGCGTCCGTCTGCGGCCGCCGCAGCCCCGGCCCTTGTCCGTGCTCCCCGGCGCCTTTATCCTTCCGCAGCCACGTCCCGTCGACGGTCCCGCCGCCCCCATGCCGGGGCGCGCCCGGACGCGTCGGGCGAGGCTGGAATCGGGCGGGTGCTGCCCGGTCCGAAGGGCCGCGTCAAGGGGCGAACGACCTCGTCCACGGCCGTCCACAGGCAAAGGTGGCTAAGCTTTGCCAGGACGCCACACAGTGTTTCGCCGGCTTTCGAGCTGACTCGAAGAAGGGCGCTGCCGCAAAGCCTTAGCGACAGGTCGTAGGTGCTCCTCGACGCTCCCCGGGCGAGGAGGCGAGTCAAGGCGTCCGGCTATTATTTTTTTTACCTTCCGATGCCTTGGGGACCGTCGCGCCGGGCAATTGTGGCAAGGCTTTGAGTCTGCACGTTTTGCCCGGCGACCACCGCCTCCGGGGTGGCTCGGCTGGGTCGGTGAACGGTGCGCGAGGCCGTCGCGGGGCGATTCAAGCTGTTGCGGCCCCCACCCCCTCTGTGTATTTTCGAAGCCATCGGGGGCGTTCCTCCCGGCTCACCAAACATTGAGTTCGTCTGCAACGCCTATTTCAGGCGAGGCGATCAGTTTGTCTGCGTTTCTGTATCCAGAACCTTCAACAAGATCAGGAATTTCCAGATGCGCATCGAACTGAACGCAGGGACTAGACTTTAGCGGACGGCTTCCGTACGTCCCACGCGACGAAACTCATCAAGCACCATCCGGAACACGACAGCGGCGCGCAGCGCCGTAGGGGAAGATCCATGCCCGCTGACGCAGCGAACTCCTATGCCGGTGACGTCTCGCCGGACGAGGCCTGGGCCCTGCTTGAAGGTGATCCGAAGGCGGTGCTCGTCGACGTCCGCACGGTGGCGGAGTGGAACTTCGTCGGCACCCCGGATCTGCGTCCGCTCGGCAAGCAGGCGCTGCTCGTGGAGTGGCAGGGTTTCCCGTCGGCCGGCCCGCGGCCGGACTTCGTTGCCACCGTCGAGCGCCATTTCGGCGACAACGGCGTGCCGAAGGATGCGCCGGTGCTGCTGCTCTGCCGCTCCGGGGCGCGCAGCCGTTCGGCCGCCATCGCGCTGACGGCGGCGGGCTTCGGGCGGGCCTTCAACATCGACAACGGCTTCGAGGGACCGCTCGACCCGGAGGGGCACCGGGGCGGCGTCGACGGCTGGAAGGCTCGCGGCCTGCCGTGGGCGCAGGGCTGATGGTGCGGCGTGCGGCGGCGGCCGCCAAACGGGACGACTGGTGGAGGGGATCGGTGACGCGGCCCGGTGACGGGCCGGCGAGGGTGTGGGGAACGAACACGACCGAAGACGGGACGGAACCGGCGGACGGGCCGGTGGCGACGAGGGCGACGATGGACAGCTTCGCAGACGACGGATCGGACGACGGAGAGGCGCTGAGCGCGATGGAACCGGTTTCGGTGCCGCAGGACGCGGCGTCGGAAGGCCGGCCCGCCGACGGCGAGGTGCCCTGCGACGGCGGCCCCGCGGAGATTGCCGCCGAGCCCCCCGCCGGCGAGCCCGCCGCCGAGGTCTGGAACCGCGTCAAGGCGCGCCTCAGGGCCGAGTTCGGCGAGGCGGTGTTCTCGAGCTGGTTCGCCCGCCTCGATTTCGAGGACAGCGACACCGCGGCACTGCGGTTGTCGGTCCCGACGCGCTTCCTCAAGCAATGGATCCACGGCAACTACGGCGACCGCATCGCCGAGCTCTGGCGCATCGAGAGCGGCGGCGTCCGCCGCGTCGACATCGCCGTGCGCACCGCCGGCCGCGGCCGGGCCGTCGCCGCCCCGACGGCGGCGGTGGCGGTGCGAGCGCCGGCGCCGGAGCCTCGCCGCTCCGAGGGCCAGCGCCGGACGACCTCCGGCACCACCGGCGCCCGGCCGTCCGCTCCCCGCCCCGACAGTGGCCGCACCGACGCTGGCCGCCACGACGGTGGCCGCGATTCCGCGCTCGCCGGCTCGCCCCTCGATCCGCGCTTCACCTTCGAGACCTTCCTCGAGGGCCGCACCAACGCGCTGGCGCTTGCCGCCGCGAAGCAGGTCGCCGGCGCCCGGCCGGGCGAGGCGGTGCCGTTCAACCCCTTGTTCGTGCAGGCCCCCGTCGGCTTCGGCAAGACGCACCTCCTGCAGGCGATCGCCGGCGAGGCGCAGCGCGCCGGCGGTCGGCGGGTGCTCTATCTCACCGCCGAGCACTTCGTGTACCGCTTCGTCACCGCCCTGCAGGCGCACACCGCGCTCAACTTCAAGGACGCGCTGCGCGAGATCGACCTTCTCATCATCGACGACATGCAGTTCCTGCAGGGCGACCGCAGCCAGGCGGAGTTCTGCCATACCCTCAACGCCTTGATCGACGGCGCCCGCCAGGTCGTGGTCGCCGGTGACCGGCCGCCGAGCGAACTCGAATCCCTCGATGCCCGCGTCCGCTCGCGCCTCGCCGGCGGGCTGCTCGTCGAACTGATGCCGCCGGATGCCGAGCTGCGGCGCCGCATCCTCGCCCAGCGCCTCGCCGCCCAGCGCGTCGCCTTCCCCGGCGTCGAGGTGCCGGAGGCCGTGATCGACTTCGTCGCCCGCGCCGTCGCCACCAACGGGCGCGACCTCGAGGGCGCGGCGAACCGCCTCGTCGCCCACAACCAGCTGACCGGCGCGCCGATCTCGATCGAGATGGCCGAGACTGTGCTGCGCGATCTCCTGAAGCAGCGCGAGGGCCGGCGCGTCCGCATCGAGGACATCCAGCGCGTCGTCGCCCGCCACTATTCGATCCCGAAGACCGACCTCGTCTCGGCCCGGCGCACCCAGGCGATCGTCCGGCCGCGCCAGATCGCCATGTACCTCGCCAAGGTAATGACGCCGCGCTCGCTGCCGGAGATCGGCCGGCGCTTCGGCGGCCGCGACCACACCACGGTCCTGCACGCGGTGCGCAAGATCGACGAACTCGCCAAGACGGACAGCCGTCTTGCCGACGACATCGAGCTCCTGAAGCGTCAGATCGAGGACGAGCCGGCGCGCTGAGCGCCGGTTCGCCAGCCGATTTGCAGGGTGGGCGGCCGATCGCCCGCCACGCCGCCCCTTGCATCCGGCGTCGTCAGCGGGCAGGTTCGGCGCCCCCGGCGCTGGTCCTCGGCGCCGGTCCCCTTTCCTGACCCCGAAGACGGACCGACATCGATGCGCGCGACCCTGGAGCGGGCTCACCTGCTGAAGACGCTGTCGCACGTGCACCGTGTCGTCGAGCGTCGCAACACCATCCCGATCCTCTCCAACGTGCTGGTGCGCGCCAACGGCGGCGAGGTGCGCCTGAAGGCGACCGACCTCGACCTCGAGATCACCGAGACGACGCCGGCGGTGGTCGAGCAGCCCGGTGCCACCACCGTGCCGGCCCACCTCCTGCACGACATCGTCCGCAAGCTGCCCGACGGCGCCCAGGTGTCGCTCGAGACCGCCCCCGACGGTGCCAACCTGTCGATCCGGTCCGGCCGCTCGCGCTTCAACCTGCAGATGCTGCCGGAGACCGATTTCCCCGACATCACCGCCGGGCCGTTCACCCACCGCTTCGAGATGAAGGCGGCCGACCTCAGGCGGCTGATCGACCGGACCCAGTTCGCGATCTCCAACGAGGAGACGCGCTACTATCTGAACGGCATCTATCTCCACACCCTCGACAGCCGCGGTGGCCCGATGCTGCGCGCCGTCGCCACCGACGGACACCGCCTCGCCCAGGCGGACATCACCGCTCCGGCGGGATCGGCCGGGATGCCGGGCGTCATCGTGCCGCGCAAGACGGTCGGTGAGATCAAGAACCTCATCGACGACCCCGAGGCGATCGCCACGGTGGAACTCTCCGAGGCGAAGCTGCGCGTCTCGATCGGCACGGTGGTGCTCACCTCGAAGCTGATCGACGGCACCTTCCCCGACTATGCCCGCGTCATCCCACAGGGCAACGACAAGGAACTCGCCGTCGAGCGCGACGACTTCAAGACCGCCGTCGACCGCGTCTCGACGGTGTCGAGCGAGCGCGGCCGGGCGGTGAAGCTGTCGATCTCCGAGGGCAAGCTGGTGCTCGCCGTCAACAATCCGGACTCCGGCTCGGCCACCGAGGAGGTGCCGGCCGACTACGACGACGAGGCGCTCGAGATCGGCTTCAACGCCAAGTACCTGCTCGACATCGCCGACCAGATCGGCAGCGGCACGATGCGCTTCCGCCTCGCCGATCCGGGCTCGCCGACACTGATCCAGGATGGCGGCGACGAGAGCGCGCTCTTCGTGCTCATGCCGATGCGGGTGTGACGGAGACCGTCCGGCCCGGCACGGCTGCGCCGTTCCTGTCGACGCTGCGGCTCACCGATTTTCGCAACTACGGCCGTCTGGTGCTGGGGCTCGGCCCTGGCGCGGTCGTGCTCGTCGGCGACAACGGCGCCGGCAAGACCAATCTCCTCGAGGCCGTCTCCTTCCTCTCGCCCGGCCGCGGCTTCCGGCGCGCCGCCAACGAGGCGGTGGCGCGGCGCGGCTCGGCCGGTGCCTGGGCGGTGGCGGCGACGCTCGCAGGCGCCGACGGCGAGACGGCGATCGGCACCGGCCTGTCCGAGGGCGATCTCGGCCGGGCCCGGCGCGTCCGCGTCGACGGCCAGGACGCCACCGCCGAGACGCTGTCGCGCCTCCTCTGCGTGCTCTGGCTGACGCCGGCGATGGATGGCCTGTTCACCGGCCCGCCCGGCGACCGCCGCCGCTTCCTTGACCGGCTGGTGCTTGCCGTCGACGCCGGCCACGCCGCGCGCGTGGCGGCCTATGAGCGGGCGATGACGGAGCGCAACCGGCTGCTCGAGCAGGGCGGCGAGGCGCGCTGGCTCGACGCGGTGGAGACGCAGCTCGCCGAGACCGGAGTCGCCGTCGCCGCCGCCCGCCGCGAGGTCGTCGGCTGCCTCGAGCGGCTGGCGGCGGCCGCGGACGGGGCCGACTTCCCCGTCGCCGTGCTGGCACTCGCCGGCGAGATCGACGACGACCTCGCCGCCCGGCCCGCCACTGCCGTGGAGGACGGCCTGCGCGCCAACCTGCGTGCCGGCCGCGCCCGCGACCGCGCCGCCGGCCGCACCCTCGACGGCCCGCACCGGTCGGACCTTCTCGTCAGCCACCGCGAGAAGGCGATGCCGGCGGCGCTGTCGTCGACCGGCGAGCAGAAGGCACTCCTGATCGGACTGGTGCTGGCCCACGCCGAGCTCGTCGCGGCACTCACCGGCCGCACGCCGCTCTTGTTGCTCGACGAAGTCGCCGCCCATCTCGACGCCCGCCGGCGCGGCGGCCTGTTCGCCCGCCTCGCCCGCCTGGGCGCCCAGACCTTCATGACCGGCACGGACACCGCGCTGTTCGACCTCGTCGCGGCGCCGGCGCAGCGCTTCACGGTCGCCGCCGGAACGGTCGTTCCCGCCTGAGGCGGCGCCCCGCGCTTCAGCCGGCGGTGAGGCCGCCGTCAACGGAGTGCAGCGAGCCGGTGATGAAGCCGGCGCGGTCGGAGGCGAGGAAGGCGACGAGCTCCGCCACGTCCTCGGCGGTGCCGACGCGGCCCGCCGGATAGGTGGCCGCCTCCGCCGCCCAGGCGGCCGCGGGATCGGCCATGCGGTCGAAGATCGCGTCGGTCAGCGGAGTTCGGGTGGTGCCCGGGCAGACGGCGTTGACGCGGATGCCGTGCGGCGCGAGGTCGAGCGCCAGGCTCTTCGTCATCTGCCCGAGCGCCCCCTTTGTGAGCCCGTAGACGAGGGAGTTGCGCTTGCCGATCAGCGCCTGGTCGGAGGCGTTGATGACGATGGCGCCGCCGCCGGCCGCCTTTAGCCGCGGCACGGTGGCGGCGAGCGTCTTCACCGTCCCCTTGATGTTGACATCGACGACGAGATCGAGGTCGGCGTCGGTGACGTCGAGGATCGAGTTGAAGCGGTGGATGCCGGCGTTGGCGAAGACGACGCCGAGCGGCCCGAACGCCGCCTCGGTCGCCGTCACGGCCGCGCCGAGGTCGGCGCCGCGGCGGACGTCGCCGGCGAAGAACCGGCAGGTGTCGCGCCCGAAGCGCTCCTCGAGCAGGCGACCGGCGGAGATGTTGGTGTCGAGGACGCCGATCCTTCTGCCGTCGCGAACGAAGGCCGCCACCGCCGCGGCGCCGATGCCGGTGGCGCCGCCGGTGACGAAGACGGACCTGTCGGCCGACGCCACGGCGCTTTCCTCTCATTGGCCGCCTGGGCTACGCGCCTCAAGGCGCGCGGCGCAAGACGCGGCAGGTCGCCATCATCCGCGTCGCATCGGCGAGGGCGCGGCAGATCTCGAGATCCCCGTCGTCGAGGATGCGACCCTGCATCGGTCCGTTGTCGTCGGCTAGCATCAGCGTGCGGCCGTCCCTGGCGACGACGCCGACCATCGGGTCGGCGCGGGCCGTGCTCGCCCAGGTGCCGGCGAATGCCGCCGCCTCCTGCCGCTCGACGGTGAGGGTGAATCGCCCCGGGTTGACGAAGGACGCGTCGTCACCGGAGCGGTCGAAATGCTCGAAAGGGCCGCCCCGGCGCACGACGCTGGCGCCGTCGTCGATCTCAATCCACGCCCCGCGCAGGTCCGGCGTCTCGGCGGCGTGCGCCGCCGTCGCTGCGGCCATCGTGATCAGGGCGGCCGCGCCCCAGCGGGCGGACCGGGCGGCTCGGCGCCGGCCGTTGGGTGCTGTGTTCGTGCGGGCTATGGCTCGATCCGCGACCATGACGCTCCTCCCGGCGCGCGTCCCCCGCGGCCACGAGGCTTAGGCTGCGCCCCACATCGACCGCCGTCAATCGCGCGTCGGTGGCACGGCGCCGAAAGGCCGGCGCCGCCCCTACTTCTCAATGCCGGCGATGGCGCGGGCGAAGTCGGCGGCGTCGAAGGGGGCGAGGTCGTCGACGCCCTCGCCGACGCCGATGAAGTGCACCGGAATCTTGTGCTTGGCGGCGATGGCCACGAGGATGCCGCCGCGCGCGGTGCCGTCGAGCTTGGTCATGGCGAGGCCGGTGACGCCGGCCATGCGGCCGAAGATCTCCACCTGCTGCAGGGCGTTCTGGCCGGTGGTGGCGTCGAGGACGAGCAGCACGTCGTGCGGTGCCGACGCGTCCTGCTTGCGGATGACGCGGATCACCTTCTCGAGCTCGGCCATCAGCTCCGTGCGGTTCTGCAGCCGCCCGGCGGTGTCGATCAGGAGCACGTCGACGCCCGCCGCCGTCGCCTCCCGGAAGGCGTCGAAGACGAGCGCCGAGGCGTCCGAGCCCTGCGGCCGCGCCACCACGGCCGAGCCGGTGCGCTCGCCCCAGATCTTCAACTGCTCGATCGCCGCGGCGCGGAAGGTATCGCCGGCGGCGAGCATCACCGACTTGCCCTCGCGGCGGAGCCGGGCGGCGATCTTGCCGATCGTCGTCGTCTTGCCGGAGCCGTTGACGCCGACGACCAACACGACGTGCGGCTTGCGCGCCGGATCGATGACGAGGGGCTTCGCCACCGGCATCAGCCGCGCCGACACCTCCTCGGCGAGGATGCCGCGGACGTCGTCCTCGCCGATGCCCTTCTCGTAGCGCCCGGCGGCGACGCGGGCGACGATCGCCGCCGCTGTGTCGACGCCGAGGTCACTCTCGATCAAGAGGTCCTCGAGGTCGTCGAGGGTGGCGGTGTCGAGCTTGCGCTTGGTAAACAGCGCCCCGAGCTTGTCGCCGAACGCCGAGGACGAGCGCTTCAGCCCCTTGCCGAGGCGGGCGATCCAGCTCTCCTTCGGCGCCTCGGGCGCGGGCGCCGGCGGCGGGGCGGGGGCTGCGAAGAAGGGGCGGGCAGGGGCGGCGGGCGGCGCGACGGGCGGGGGCGGTACGCGGGTAGGTGGCGCGGGCGTGGGCTCGGCCGGGATGCTCACCGGCGCCTCCGCCGGGCCTGAGACCGGCTCAGTGGCAGCCGGCACCGTCTCCGCGGCTGGTGCCGACGGTTCCGCTTTCGTCGTCTCTCTTGCCGTCGTCTCGGGCGCCGGCGGCGTTTCGCCGAAGCCGAACAGGCGGCCGAACAGGCCGGGCTTGCGGGGTTCGCTCATGCTCGCTTTCAGGCGGCTGCGGCCACGAGGGCCTCGGCGATCAGCCGGCCGCCGCCGTGACCGGTGATGCGCGCCGGCACGATCTCGCCGGCCCGCCCACCGGGA
>CAMDHY010000009.1 GCA_945898215.1 Pseudoxanthobacter soli DSM 19599
CACCTCGCCGGCCTGCCGGCCGCCTGGCTCGCCGGCTCGGCTGTGGCGGTGTCGGCCGCGGCGATCGCCGGCTTTCCCGTCGGTCTGCCCGGGCGGCTCCGTGACGTCGTCTTCGTGCTCCTCGGCGTTTCGATGGGCACGGGCGTCACGCCGCAAACGCTCGAGCGGGCGATCCACTGGCCGGTCTCGCTGGCGGTGCTCGTCGTCTTCATCGCCGCCGTGATCGCCACTGGCTTCTTCTACTTCCGCCGCGTCTCCGGCTGGGACCGGGAGAGCGCCTTCTTCGCCGCGATCCCGGGGGCGCTGTCCTACGTGCTCGCGCTCGCGGTCACCTCGCGCGCCGACCTGCCGAAGGTGGCCACCGCGCAGAGCATCCGCGTCTTCGCGCTGGTGGCGGTGCTGCCGCTCGTCATCGGCAGCGTCCAGGACGTCGTGCCGCCGCAACTGCCCCCCGTCGGCGGCCTCGGCGAGATCCTCGCCCTGATCGGCGGCTGCGCCGTCGCCGGCGTCCTCGCCGCGAAGGTGCGCGTCCCGGCGGGGCTGCTCACCGGCGCCTTCTTCGCCAGTGCCGCCGCCCACGGCTCCGGTCTCGTCTCGACGGGGCTGCCGTGGTGGCTGACGGTGCCGTCGTTCGTGGCGCTCGGCGTCGTGATCGGGGCACGCTTCACCGGCACGACACCGCGGACCCTCGTGGCGCTGGCGGGCGCCTCGCTCGGCGGGCTCGCCGTCAGCGTCGCAGTGTCGGTGCTGGCGGCGCTCGCCGTCGTGGCGCTGACCGACACGAGCCCGGGGCAGGCGCTGCTCGCCTTCGCGCCGGGCGGCCTCGAGGCGATGATCGTGCTGTCGCTGCTGCTCGGCATCGACCCGGCCTTCGTGGCCACGCACCAGCTCGCGCGCTTCGTCATCATCGCCCTGACGCTGCCGCTCGCGGCGCGCCTCGCCGGTATCGGGCGATCGTGAGCGCGCGGGGGTTGCGGCGCGGCGGACCCGTCGGTGACCGTTGCCCGATCCGGAGCGATGCGGCATGGATGGCTGAGCCTAGCCGGGAGCGGCGGCCGGCGAGGGGAGAGTGAGCGTATCGCCCGTTCGCGGATCAGCGTGCGGCGACCCGGGGAAGGGGAGAGTGATGTCGAACCCGAAGTGCCTGTTGGTTGCGCTCGTCGCCGTGTCGTTCGCCTCGCCCGTGTTCGCCGAGAACAGCCGCACGCAGCGTGACGTCGCGCTCCAGGCCCTGCAGCTGTCCGACGAGGTTGCGCTGAACACGGCGCGCAAGGGGGGCCTGCCGGCGGGGCTGCCGCCCGGCGTCTATCCCAACCGCGAGCGCGACGGGCGGGTGGTCTGCGTGCGCGAGCGCGTGCAGTCGTTCGACTCGACCAACCCCGCCCACGTCGAGATCGTCACCGTCTGCACGCGCTGAGGGTCGGCCCCCGGCCGAGGTGTTTCGAGATTGTCAGGGTCGTCCGCCGCCATCGGCGGGGCTCCCCAGTTGGAACGATCCAGTTCGGAACGACGTTTCCCGGCCGGCCAACGAAGGAGGACTCGACATGTCCATCGCCCAGAGATCCGCTGTCGCCGGCCTCGCCGCAGCGCTGGCGGTCGCCTCGTTCGTCTCACCGGCGCTCGCTGACCGGTGGCACAACAATCGCGATGCGAGGATCGCCGCGGGCGCCGCGGCCGGATTCGCTGCCGGCGCGATCGTCGGGGCAGCAGCATCGCAGCCGGGTTACTACGCGCCGCGTGGCGTATACGTCGCGACCCGCGGCGCCTATGTCGCCCCGGCGCCGCGCGTCTACTACCGCCCGCCGGCCACTCGTTCCGACTGCGGCGTGCGCAAGGTCGAGGCGTGGGATCCGGTGCAGCGGCGCAACGTGACGGTCCGGAAGACTGTCGTCTGCCGCTGAGGCGAGACGACCGTGCGCTGTGACCGTTCAGCGCCGCCGTGAACGCGACAGGCCGCCGAGGTGCTCGGCGGCCTGTTCGATTCCCGACCGGAGGCGGAGACGTCTCAGCCGCCGGCCGCCCGGAAGATCGAGTAGGGGACGAGGGCGGTTTCGCGGACGGAGACGCTGCCGCCGAGCGGCAGGCCGAGCGCCGTCCAGACCTCGACGAGTGCCTCGCGCAGGGCCTCGACGAGGGCGTCGTCGTGGAACGGCGTCGGGGTGATGCGAAGCCGCTCGGTGCCGCGCGGTACCGTCGGGTAGTTGATCGGCTGGATGTAGATGCCGTGCCGGTCGAGAAGCCGGTCGCTCGCCGCCTTGCAGAACTCGGCGTCGCCGACGAACAGCGGCACGATGTGGGTGTCCGACGGCATCACCGGCAGGCCGGCGCGGCCGAGCGCCTCCTTCGTGTGCCGGACCTGGCGGCGCTGCCCGGCGCGCTCTCGCCACGACCCCTTGAGGTGGCGGATCGAGGCGGTCGCTGCGGCGGCGAGCGCCGGCGGCAGCGCCGTCGTGAAGATGAAGCCCGGCGCATAGGAGCGCACGGCGTCGATCACCGAGCGCCGGCCGGCGATGTAGCCGCCGAGCACGCCGATCGCCTTCGCCATCGTGCCCTCGATGACGTCGATCCGGTCCATCACGTCGTCCCGCTCGCAGATGCCGGCGCCGCGCGGACCGTACATGCCGACGGCGTGCACCTCGTCGATGTAGGTCATCGCGCCGTACTTCTCGGCGAGATCGGCGATGCGGGCGATCGGCGCGACGTCGCCGTCCATCGAGTACACCGACTCGAAGACGATCAGCTTAGCCCGCTCGGTGCCCGCGGCTTTCAGCAACGACTCGAGATGCTCGACGTCGTTGTGGCGGAACAGCTGCTTCGCGGCACCGGAACTCTTCACGCCGGCGATCATCGAAGCGTGGTTGAGCTGGTCGGAGAGGATCAGGCAGTCCGGCAAGAGCCGCGCGATCGTCGAGATCGCCGCCTCGTTCGAGACGAAGCCGGAGGTAAAGGTGAGGGCGGCTTCCTTGCCGTGCAGGTCGGCAAGCTCGGCCTCGAGCTCGACCAGCGGATGATTGGTGCCGGAGATGTTACGGGTGCCGCCGGCGCCGGCGCCCATCCGGTCGGCGGCCTCCTTGAGAGCGCCCACGACCGCCGGATGCTGGCCCATGCCGAGATAGTCGTTCGAGCACCACACGACGATGTCGCGGGCCTCGCCGTCACGACGCATCAGCGCATGCGGGAAGCGGCCGGCGATGCGCTCGATATCGGCGAAGACGCGGTAGCGCTTCTCGTCCTTCAGCGCTGTCAGCGCCGTCTCGAACACCGAATTGTAGTTCATCCGTCCGTTCCACCTGTCGGCAGTCGCGCCGGCTCGCCCCACCCCTGCGCCGCACTCTTTGATCTCATGCAAATCTAGCGTCCGCCCGCCCGCTTGTCGAAAGCACGCATTGCCGCGCCGCTCCGGGGGGCGAGAATGACCCTCTGGCTGCGGGCGGCATTGCTCTGGATCAGTTCCAGGGAGACGACCGATCCGGGACTGGACGGTCGACACATCCCGGTACGCCGCAGCCGTTGCCCCGCGGCGCGGGCCTGCCATAGTCGGACGCCAGCGAAGGAGCCGCACCAATGTCCAGCCCTGCCCCGTCCTCGATCACGTTCAGCAATCCCGAGGGCATCGCCTGGCCGGGCGGCTATTCGCTCGTCGTCGACGTGCGCGGACCGGCCCGGCTCATCATGATCGCCGGCCAGATCGGCTTCCGTCCGGACGGCACGATGCCCGCAGATTTCGAGGGGCAGGCCGTTGCCGCCTTCGAGAACGTCAAGCGCGCGCTCGAGGCGGTGGGCGCGACCTTCGCCGACGTCGTCAAGCTCAACAACTACCTGGTCGACATCGCCGCCGATCTGGCCACCTACCGCGCCGTGCGCGACCGCTACGTCAACCTCGCGAACCCGCCCGCGAGCACCACAGTCGCCGTGCCGGCGCTGGCGATCCCGGGGGCGATCTATGAGGTGGAGGCGATGGCGGTCATCGCCGGGTGAAATGGCGGCGCGGTCGGTCAGCCAGCCGGCGCCGCATCTTCCCTTCACTTTCGCCGGCTTGACGCGAATTCAGGTTGCGCTACGAGTTGATATTCAGTTCGCTGCGGCGGAGGGAAGCATGCGATTGCCAGTGTGCATTCTGACATTGGTATTGCTCTCGACGGGCATTGCACGCGGCGATTGGTCCACCACGGTCGAGGACGACGGTAGCGCTGGGGGCCAGAAGGCGTCATTGCGTGGAGTGCTATCATCTAGTGCATATGTTTTGGGAACATGCACATCTGGCGGTGTTCAATCGCTTTCCTTTGGATACAAGGGAAAATTGAGCAATGCATCTCGTGGAAAAATATACAAATTCACCATGAAGACCGACGGTGGCTACGATGTGTCGAGTGACGCCAGATTTCGCCGACCAAGTGCTGACACAAACCTATTTGTCTCTGAGAGTATGGCGTTCGCCTTGCAAATGATCTATGATATTTATGATGCCAAACAATTCGTTCATGCGGAAGCATCAAGTGAAGCGGCTGGCGTCATTGTTTCGGTGGACGGTAACGTGACGGGAGCGAAGGCCGCCGTCACACGCTTCATCAAGGCATGCTCTCTCCCGACAAGGCAGGCTGCGCTTTGGCCTCTTGCGGACGGGTGACGTCCCGAGCCTCTCAGAACGCCTTGAACGTCACGATCGTCTTGGTGTCCTGGATGCCGTCGATGGTGTGGACCTTCTCGGCGATGAAGTGGCCGATGTCGGCGGTCTCCTCGACATAGATCTTCACCAAGAGGTCGTAGTCGCCTGCCGTCGAGTAGACCTCGGAGGCGATCTCGGCGTCGGCGATGCGGTTGGCGACGTCATAGGCCTTGCCGAGCTGGCATTTGACCAGGATGAAGAAGGGCTTCATGGGCAACTCCGGCACGCCCCGGCGCGGGGCCCCTGCGATCGATCGGACTGAACCGGAAGCCCGGCGAAGGAGCAAGGGGCATGGCCCGCGCGGGCAACCGTGGAGGACCTACCGCTTCTGATTTTCACTCGCATCTGCCGCGGACTCTTGCCATCTACCCCCCGACGCGCGCAAAAGAGAGGAAAGGCGGATCGTCCGGGCCGCGGACTTCTAGTGGCTGGACGAGCGCAACGCCCATAGACCCGGAGCCGATCCGATGCCGTCCCCTGCCAAGACCGCCGCCGCGTCCTCGTCCGTCGTCGTGCCGATGCCACGCTCGCTCACGGAGCGCCAGCGCCGCGTCATCGCCCACATGGTGGCCGCCGTCGACCGGGCGGAATCGAGCGACCACCCGTTCTCGTACTTCTATGCCCGGGAGCTGTTTCCCGCCGACTTCTATCGCGACATCCTGGCGAGCCTGCCGCCGACCACGGTCTACTCGCCGATCAACATCGAGCGCTGGCGCCGGCCGAACGGCGAGAGCACCCGCGACCGCTTCTTCCTGTCGCGCGAGGCGCTGGACACGCTGCCGTCGGAGCTCAAGCAGTTCTGGCGCGAGATGACCGAGATCCTGACGTCGCCGGAGTTGAAGCAGGCGGTGTTCCGCAAGCTCGCCAACGACATCGCGCTGCGCTTCGATACGACCCCGGCCAAGGTCGTCGACATCCAGGCCTGGCCGCGGTGCACGCTCCTGCGCGACACCGAGGGCTACCGGATCAAGCCACACACCGACGGCCTCGAGAAGATCGTCACGATGCAGATCTACCTGCCGCCGGACGAGAGCCAGCGTGACATCGGCACCGTTCTCTACGAGGAGGACGGCTCCCTCATCGCCAAGCTGACGCGCCGTTCGCTGAAGAAATACAAGAAGTTCGAGTTCCTGCCGAACACCGGCTACGCCTTCGCGGTCAACAACAGCAAGAGCAAGAAGAGCTGGCATGGAACGGAGACGCTCGCCGGCTCGGTCGGGACGCGCAACACGATCATGAACCTCTACCGCGGCACGTCGGAAGAGGAATATTACTGAATTCCGAGTACAGGCGCTGGCGCGGACTCGATCGTCGGCCGTGTCGAGTGCAGGGTGGCTGCGTCCGTCTCCGGGTGCTTTGACAGCCCGGCCCTGCCGCAAGTAGGGTGCCGCCTCCTCATGGGGGTGCCCGTCCGGGCTGAGAGGTCGTATCCGACCAACCCCTCGAACCTGAACCGGGTCATGCCGGCGGAGGGAATGGGATGGCCGCCCTCCTTGATCAGTCCCCCGGCGCAGCTGTCCGGCCGGGCGGCTCGCTTCGGCCGGACGCTCCGCGCCGGCGCCGCACCGTCGACCATTCCATCTATGTCGTGTTGGACCCGTCGGCCTCGAATGGCCGGCAGCTGACCGACATCGCCCGCGCCGCGGTGGCGGGCGGCGCCACGCTCCTGCAGTACCGGGACAAGCACGCGGCGACCGGCACCATGGTCGCTACCACGCGCGCGCTCCTCGCCGCCCTCGCGGGCTCGGGCGTGCCACTCCTCGTCAACGACCGGATCGACGTGGCGCTCGCCGCCGGCGCCGACGGCGCCCACGTCGGCCAGGACGACATGGCCGTCGCCGACGCGCGCCGCCTGCTCGGGCCCGACGCCATCCTCGGCCTCAGCCTGAACTCGGTCGCCGAGGCGGAGGCGGCTGAGCTCGACCTCCTCGACTATGTCTGCGGCCAGTGCGCCTTCGCCACCGCCAGCAAGGCGGACGCACCGCCGCCGATCGGCGTCGCTGGCATCGCCGCCATCGCCGCGACGATCCGCCGGCGCGCGGCCATGCCCGTCGGCGCGATTTCCGGCATCACCGCAGCCAATGCCGGTGACGTCATCGCTGCGGGGATGGACGGCGTCGCCGTCATCTCCGCCGTCTGCGCGGCGCCCGACCCCGAAGCGGCAACGCGGGCGCTGCGCGCCGCCATCGACGCCGCCCGAACCGAGGTCTCCGCATGACCGCCGCGACCACCCCCATCGCCCTGTCCATCGCCGGCACTGACCCGACGGCCGGCGCCGGACTGCAGGCCGACCTCAAGACCTTCTCCGCCCTCGGTGTCTACGGCGCGACGGTGGTGACGGCGCTCGTCGCCCAGAACACGACGGGTGTGCAGGCGATCCAGGAGATTCCGCCGGCCTTCGTGCGGGCGCAGATGGATTCCGTCTTTTCGGACCTCGCCGTCGCGGCGGTGAAGATCGGCATGCTCTCGCGGCCGGAGGTGATCGAGGCGGTGGCCGCCGGCCTCGAGGCCTGGCCCGGGCCGCCGATGGTCCTCGATCCCGTGATGGTGGCGGCCTCCGGGGATCCGCTGATCGCCGATGAGGCGGTGGCGGTGCTGACGCGGCGGCTGTTCCCCATGGCGAGCCTGATCACGCCGAACCTGTTTGAGGCGGCCCGGCTGCTCGGCCGCGCGCCGGCGGCGAGCGAAGCCGAAATGGTGGCGCAGGGGAGGGCGCTCCTCGATTTCGGCGCGGCGGCGGTGCTCGTGAAGGGCGGCCACGCTGTCGGGGCCGAATCGGCCGACGTGCTCGTCGAGGCGGGCCGCGACCCCGCTTGGTTCCGGGCCCCGCGGATCGCCACCCGCAACACCCACGGCACCGGCTGCACGCTGTCGTCGGCCATCACCGCCGGTCTCGCCAAGGGCGCGACGCTGCGCGAGGCCGTCGGCGCGGGCAAGCGCTTCATCGCCGCCGCTATCGCCGCGGCGGACCGGCTGACGATCGGCCGCGGCCACGGCCCGGTCCACCACTTCCACGCCTTCTGGCCTGACTGAGAGCACGGAGTGCGCGCGTCACAATCCTGAAACCGGAATCGTGTCTTTCGGCGGTCGGGGCGCGCCGGTGCAAGCAGTTCCGGCCCGCTCGTTCTGCCGAGTCTGCCCTCCGGTGGCGGCGCCCGACAGGTCGGCCGCTGCGAGCAAGGTTTCCGCCATGAGCGACGACGCTCCGACGCGTCTCTGCCGCACCATTTTCCTGTCCGACGTGCATCTTGGGACTCGCGGCTGCCAGGCTCATCTGCTGCTCGAATTCCTCCGGCACCACGACGCGGAAACGATCTACCTCGTCGGCGACATCGTCGACGGCTGGCGGCTGCAGCGCGCCTGGTACTGGCCGCAGGAGCACAACGACGTCGTGCAGAAGCTTCTGCGCAAGGCGCGCAAGGGCGCTCGCGTCGTCTATGTGCCCGGCAACCACGACGAATTCCTGCGGGACTATCTCGGCACCCACTTCGGCGGCGTCGAGGTCGTGGATTCCATCATCCACGAGACGGCGGACGGCCGCCGCCTGCTCGTCATCCACGGAGATCAGTTCGACATCGTCGTTCGGCACGCCAAGTGGCTCGCCTTCCTCGGAGATTGGGCCTACACTGCTGCCCTCGGGGTTAACACATGGCTCAATGTGGGCCGGCGCAAGATCGGCCTCACCTACTGGTCGCTCTCCGCCTGGGCGAAGCTGAAGGTGAAGAACGCCGTGAGTTTCATCGGGAAGTTCGAGGACGCCCTGACCGCCGAGGCTCGCCGCCGAGCCGTCGACGGGGTGGTGTGCGGGCATATCCACCATGCCGCGTTGCGTGACATCGCCGGTGTGAGCTACGTCAACACCGGCGACTGGGTGGAGAGCTGCACGGCCGTGGTCGAATCCCATGATGGAACGCTGGAACTCGTCTACTGGGCGAGTTCGTCGCAAAGCCTCGTCCCGGTCGCAGCGCCCGGCGCACGCGCCGCCGCATGAGCCGACTCCTCCTCGTCAGCGACGCCTGGCACCCGCAGATCAACGGCGTCGTCAGGACGCTGGAGCGTACCCTCGAAGAGCTCGAGACCTTCGGGGTGGCGTGTGAGACGCTGACCCCGGCGGACTACAAGACGATGCCCTGTCCGACTTACCCGGAGATCAGGCTGGCGCTCGCCACCCCGGGCTCGGTCGACCGCCGCATGCGCCGCTCGGGCGCCGAACTCATCCACATCGCCACGGAGGGCCCGCTCGGCGTCCTCGCCCGGCGCTGGTGCGTCAAGAACGGCGTCCGCTTCACGACGAGTTACCACACCCGCTTCCCCGAGTACGTCGAGGCGCGCATCCCGGTCCCGCTCGACTGGACCTATGCCTGGATGCGCTATTTCCACGGCGCCGCCGCCGCGTGCATGGTGGCGACACCCACTCTCGAGCGCGATCTCGCGGCCCGCGGCTTCACCAACCTCGTGCGCTGGAAGCGGGGCGTCGATCACAGCCTGTTCAATCCTGATCACCGTCGCGTTCTCGACCTGCCGCGACCGATCTTCGGTTATGTCGGGCGCGTCGCGATCGAGAAGAACCTCGGCGCCTTCCTCGAGCTCGATCTGCCGGGCTCGAAGGTGGTGGTGGGCGACGGGCCGGCCGTCGCCGACCTGCAGCGCCGTTTTCCCAATGTCGTCTTCACCGGCGCGAAGGTCGGGCGCGAGCTTGCCGAGCACTTCACCTCGCTCGACGTGTTCGTGTTCCCGAGCCTGACCGACACGTTCGGCAACGTCGTCATCGAGGCGCTGGCGAGCGGCGTGCCGGTGGCGGCGTTCCCGGTGATGGGACCGATCGACGTCATCGGCGAAAGCCGCACCGGCGTGCTCGACAACGACCTGCGCAAGGCGGCGCTGGCCGCGCTGGAGATTCCCCGGTCCCGCTGCCGGGCCTATGCGCTCGGCTTCTCGTGGGAGGCCTCGGCCCGGAACTTCCACGAGAACATGCTGACAGCGATCGGCCACCAACTGCCCGACCTGCCGCTCAGGGCCGCGGCCGAGTAGCGGCCGCCTCGTTCACGGTCTCGACGGACAGCGCCGTCTGGCGCAGCACCTCGAACAGCGCCGCCGTCGACAGCCCGAACAACATGATCCCGCATCCCGCGGCCATGGGTCCGAGCAATCTCCAGTCCGAGGTCGGCCGTACGTCGCCGTAGCCGAGCGTCGTGTAGTTGACGGAGGCGAAATAGAACGCGTCGCTCGCCTCGTTCGTGACGCCAAGCAGCCAGTAGACGGCTGCCCACAGACCGACCTCCAGAAAGTGCGCGAACAACAGCGTCAGCGCGGAGGGCAGCACGGCGCTGACGATGCGGAAGAAGCGAGGCCGCGTGACGTCGCGCGCGACGCGCGGCGTCGAGACGATCACAGCCGCGACGACGAAGGTGTGCAGCGTCAAGGCGGTCAGGCCGGCGAGTGAGCCGATGATCAGTTGCACCACGAATTGACCCCTGTTGGATCGTGTTTTCTCGGCGTCGTGCCAATGCCGACGAAGCGTCGCAAGCCCGCCGCCGGCTTCCTATATCCACAAGTGATGCCGTTCGACGAAGGGTCCCGCCGATGTCCATCCTCCGCCTCGCCGCCACCGCCGTGTTGTCCGTGTTTCTGGCGGCCCCGGCTCTCGCCCCCGCCCTGGCCGACGGACCCGACGAGATCTTCGAGAAGACGACGGTCTGGCGGATGCTCTCGCCGGACGCCAAGCTCGTCGTCTACGGCATCGACGACCCGGCCATCGAGGGCGTCGCCTGCCACTACACGCTGCCCTACATCGGCGGCTACAAGGGCATGTTCGGCCTGGCCGAGGAGGTCTCCGACATCTCGCTCGCCTGCCGCCAGACCGGCCCGATCTTGTTCAAGGAGAAGTTCGAGCAGGGCGAGGAGGTGTTCAGCCAGCGACGCTCGCTCATCTTCAAGCGCATGCAGATCGTGCGGGGCTGCGACACCAAGCGCAACGTGCTCGTCTACCTCGTCTATTCCGACCGCATCATCGAGGGCAGCCCGAAGAACTCGACGTCGTCGGTGCCGATCATGCCGTGGGGGGCCGCTCCGGCACCCCGCTGTGCGGATTTCGTCGAGTAAGGTCACGCCGCGGTCGCCGCGGGGAGCCGCCGCGGCTGGGGATGGTTTGACCCGGCGCGGCATCCGCGCTTGAGCCTTTCGTCCCCGTGCTTTACGCAACCCTTTAATCTCTGCCAGATTGCCTAAAATCGGGTTAGCGGCGAGCGGTCGGGGTCGCCGGATGGGCGTTGGGTGGTTCAGGTGAGGCCCCATGCACTGGGCTTGATTGGCGTGCTCGCCGGAGCGTTGACGCTCGCCGGCTGCGTCGCGCCCTATGGCGAGCGGGTCGATCCGGAGCCTCTCGCCCAGGACCGCATGCTCGGACCGGAGGCGGCGTTCGTCGCGCCGCCCGTCGGCGGGCCGCTGGTCATCGGCGTGATCCAGCGGACCTTCCGCAATGCGGTGCGGCAGACGATCATCCTGCAGACCGACGGTAGCGTGTCCGGCGAGAACACCATCGACGTCACATTCTATGGCCCGCTTAAGTCGGCGCCCGATGCCGGCAACCTCAAGCGCGACACCGGTACGCTGACCGAGATCTCTTCCGAGATGCGGACCAAGCTCCCGGTACCGATGGCGATCTCTCCGGAGTTCGCCCAGAACAGCTAAGGTCCGTTCGGCTTCGCGTTCGGTGGCACGTCGGCGGGTCGCTGCCTCTACGCGTGGCAGCGCATCCACGCCCAGCGCAACATCTTCCAGGAGCCCAGCGCACGCGGCGAGATCAGTCTCCGGCTGCGGCTCTGCCGCCGCGGTGTGACGGACGCGCAGCTGCTGGCCTTGATGTACGGCTACGCCTTCGTCGCCACGCTGCCTAACCCGAACTGGAACCCCTTCGGCACGCCGCCGCCCGCCGATCCGGCGATCGGTCAGCGCGGTGTCACGATCAATCCGCTTGCGGACGAGGCCGCCGCCGCGCGCGCTGCGGCCGCCGCTCCGCCGCCGATCGGCATCGCCCCGGCCGTCGCCACCGCGGCGCGTGCGACGCGCCGACCTGAGACCACGCCGGCGGCGGTGCGCCCGGTCCGCGCGCCGACCGATCGCCTCCCGACACCGGTGGCCGAACCGGCGAGGGTGCGGCAGTCGAGCCCGGCGGCCGCTCCCCAGCAACTTGGCATGCCGCCCGCCCTGAGCGAGGCGTCGCCGGCGGCGTCGCCCTCGTCGCAGCCAGGCGCCGCCGTTCCCCCGGCCCCCGGCGCGGGTCAGCAGCCGGTCCGCCAGGTCGTTCCGGCGGCGCCGGCGGGCGCCGCGGCGCCGGCCGCGATCGGCGTCGTACCGGCGGCGCCGAGGGCTGCGCCGTGAGAGCGGCGCTCAGGTTCGGCAGCGGCCGCCGGCCCGCGGCGGGGAGGGCGCGATGACGGTCGTCTGGGCGCTTCTGTGGATCGTGAGTTCGGTGCTGCTGATCGGGCTCTTGGCGCAGCCGATCAGCATGGCCACCCATCTGGCGGTCGGCCTGGTGGCGATCGCGGCCATCGCCGTCATCAAGATGTTCCGCCCGATGGGCCTGTGGCGGTCGATCTTCCTCGCCTTCGGCACCGCCGTCGTGCTGCGCTACGTCTACTGGCGCACCACCTCGTCGCTGCCACCCGTCGAGCCGCTCGCGAACTTCATTCCGGGCATGATCCTCTACGTCGCGGAGATGTACAGCGTCGGCATCCTCGCGATCTCGCTCTTCGTCGTCTCCGACCCGCTGAAGCGCCCGCCGGCGCCGCGGCTGCCGGACGCAGACCTGCCGACGGTCGATGTCTTCATCCCGACCTACAACGAGGAGAAGGCGCTCCTGGCGATGACCGTCGCCGCCGCCAAGGGCATGGACTATCCGGACGGCAAGCTGACGGTCTATCTGCTCGACGACGGCGGCACCGACCAGAAGTGCAACTCGGCCAACCGCTTCGAGGCGGAGGCCGCCCGGGAGCGGCGCGAGGAACTCACCGCCCTCGCCACTGGCCTCGGCGCCGTCTACCTGACGCGCGCCCGCAACGAGCACGCCAAGGCCGGCAACCTCAACGCCGCCCTCGCCGTCACGAAGGGCGAGCTCGTCGCCGTCTTCGACGCCGACCATGCGCCGACCAGCGACTTCCTCACCGAGACGGTGGGCTTCTTCAATCGCGAGAAGAAGCTCTTTCTCGTGCAGACGCCGCACTTCTTCATCAATCCGGACCCGGTAGAGTACAACCTCAATACCTTCAACCGCATGGCGTCCGAGAACGACCAGTTCTACGGCATGGTGCAGCGCGGGCTCGACAAGTGGAACGCGTCGTTCTTCTGCGGCTCGGCGGCGGTGCTGCGGCGCGAGGCTTTGCGGGAGAGCAACGGTTTCTCGGGCCTGTCGATCACCGAGGACTGCGAGACCGCGCTGGAACTGCATTCGCGCGGCTGGACGAGCGTCTATGTGGAGAAGCCGCTCGTCGCCGGCCTTCAGCCCGAGACCTACACCAGCTTCATCACCCAGCGCTCGCGCTGGGCGCAGGGCATGATGCAGGTCATGATCCTGAAGAAACCGATGCTCAAGCGCGGCCTCTCCTTCCCGCAGCGCATCTGCTACATGTCCAGTCTGCTCTACTGGCTGTTTCCGTTCTCGCGATTGGCCTTCCTGTTCTCGCCGCTGCTGTATCTGTTTTTCGGCCTACAGATCTTTGATACGAGCGGATATGAGTTCTTCGCCTACACGCTGGTCTACATCGTCATCAACCTGCTGATGCAGAACGCCCTGTACGGCAAGTTCCGCTGGCCGTGGATGTCGGAGATCTACGAGTACCTGCAGTCGGTCTATCTCGGCCGGGCGGTGCTGTCGGTGCTTGCCAGCCCGCGCCGGCCCGTCTTCAAGGTCACGGACAAGGGCCAGACCACCGACCAGGACCAGATTTCCTCGCTCGGCTGGCCGTTCTACGGGATCTTCGCGCTGCTCGTCGCCGGTCTGGTCGCGACGGTCTGGCGGGTCGTCACCGAGCCGCTCTCCAACGACGTCACCCTCGTGGTCGGCGGCTGGAACCTGTTCAACCTGCTGCTCGCTGGCTCCGCCCTCGGCGTCGTCGCCGAGCGCCGCAACCTCAGGCAGGCACCGCGGGTCGACGTCTCGCGGCCGGGCGAACTGATCGTCGGTGACACCACCGTGCCGGTGATGATCGAGGACGGCTCGATGTCCGGCGTCCGGCTTCTGGTGAAGCGCGGCGGCGCCGGCGCGCTGACCTCTGGTTCGCGCTGCGAACTGCGGTTCACGCCGTCGAAGCCGCTGCCCTCCGACCGCATGCCGATCGTCGTGCGCGACGTCGGCGTCATGAGCAACGGCGACGTTCAGCTCGGCTGCAGTTCCGATCCGACCGAGCCGGTGCACGACCGGCTGCTCGCCGACCTCGTCTTCTCCGACTCGGCCCGCTGGCAGGCGCTGCTGATCAAGCGCCGCGTCGAGGTCGGCGTGATCCGCGGGACGCTGTTCGTCATCATCACCTCGGCCGTGCACGCCATCCGCGGTATCAGCTACATCTACCGCACCCGCGCCTCCCGCCGAGCCCAGAAGAGGCGGGTGGCATGAGGGGCGGGGGACGCCGGCTGCGCGCCGCGCTCGCCGCGGCGGTGCTGTTGGCGGCGACGATGGCCGCCGGCGCGCAGATGCCGTGGCCGTCCCGCGACGGCGAGACCAGCCGCGCCCCTGCCGCCGGAGTTCCCCCTTCTCTCGCTCCTCCTTCCCTCACTCCTCCTGCGGGCGCGCCGCCCGTCGTCGCCCCCGCCGCCCCTTCAGCCAGCCGGGTTGCGCCCTTTCAGATGCGCTCGGGCGAGCCTGCGATCCAGCCACCGTCCGCCCCTCCCATCGTCACCACCGCCCCGCCGGCGGTGCGAGCTGGTCCCGCGGCCCCGACAGCGGCCGCGCCGTCGGCTGTGGCCGTCGACCGGCCCATTCTCTCCGCGCCCGACATCAGCCTGGCGGGCGAGAAGGCGTCCGTGACGGAGACGGTCTATCTCAGCGCCACCGAAGCGGCGCGACCGGCGACGCTGTCGGTCGGGATGCTGTCGGCGGTGGTGGTGATGCCTGAGGCCTCGCGGCTGACGGTGACGATCAACGGCGAGCCGGTGATGGCTGAGCCGATCACCTCCGCCGGCCGCGTGCGGCGCTATCAGTCCCGGTTGCCGGAGGGCGTGCTGCGGGCGGGCTCAAACCGGGTCCGCATCGCCGTCGAGCAGCGGCACCGCGTCGACTGCTCGGTACAGGCGACGTTCGAACTCTGGTCGCTCCTGCAGCCGGCCACGACCGGCCTCAGCTTCGAGGGGGGTCCGGTGACCCTTTCCGGGCTCGCCGACCTGCCCGCCGTCGGCCTCGGCGACACCGGATCGACCAGTCTGGTGGTCTTCGGCCCGTTCCGGGACGGGCCGCTCGGCGCGCGCTTCTCCGCCGTCTCCGCGGTGACGAGCGCCGCCGCCGTGCTCGGGCGCTTCTCCCATCCGGTCGTCGAGCCCGCGGTCGGCGACCGGCCAGGCCCGCGGTCGCCAGGCCGGCTCGCCGTCGTCGTCGGCACGGCGATCGCGGTACTGCCGGTCACCGCCGTCGGTGCCGGCGAGGCCGAGCAGGGCCCGACGGTCGCGTTCGCCACCGACCCCGCCACCGGTGTGCCGACGCTCGTCGTCAGCGGGCCGACCCCGGCCGATGTCCAGACGGCGGTGCAACGCCTGCGCACGGTCGCGTCTGAGGCCGCCTATCCCGGCGAGGGGGCAGGGCGCTGGCGCTTCCCCGACGTCCTCGAGTTCGACGGCGGCGAGGTGCGAAGCTTCGCCGAACTCGGGCTGCGCACGCAGGAGGTATCGGGGCGCCGCTTCGCCGAGAGCTTCAGCTTCCTGCTGCCGGCGGACTTCTACGGAGCGAGCAGCGGCACGGCGCGGCTGCGCCTCGACGCCGCCTTCACCCAGGAGGTCGGACCCGGCAGCGTCATCAACATCCGCGTCAACGGCCAGGTTACGCTCAGCCTGCGGCTGGCGACGACGCGCGGCGGCTTGTTCGACAAGCGCCGCATCAACGTGCCGATGCAGTTCTTCCGGCCGGGCTACAACCGCGTCGAACTCGAGACGGTGCTGGTGACGCAGTCGGACATCGAGTGCCCGCCCGGCATGTCCGGGACGGGCGAAGATCGCTTCGTGCTGTTCGATTCGAGCGTCTTCGAGATGCCGGACTTCGCGCGCTTCGGTTCCTGGCCGAACCTCGCCGCCTTCTCCGCCGACGCCTTCCCCTACACGGTGCGGACGGATCGCCCGCTCGCCGTCTATCTCGGGGGCGGCGCCGCCGCGGCGCCGGCGGCGGCGACGCTGCTCGCGCGTCTGTCGGTCGATACCGGCACGCCCATCTTCGCGGAGATCGTTCCCGACGAGGCCGGCCTCACCGGGCGGCCGGCCCTGATCGTCGCCACCGCCGCCGACGTCCCCGCCTCGGTGGTGACGGCGACCGGTCTGTCGCTGGCGATCGAAGCGTGGCGGACGGCCGGCGTTCGCCTGCCGCAGCCGGGAGCCTCCCCGGCCTCGACGGGCGCCTTCGCAGAGGCGATGCGGCGCCTCGAGCAGTTGCAGCCGACCGCGCAGACCGCCGCACCCGCCGGGCCGCCGATCGACATCGGCAATCCCGAGCGCACCCGCGCACTCTACGACCAGTGGCGGCGGCAGGTGGGCGACGACGCCACCAGCGACGTGCTGCAGTGGCTGCGGCAGTGGCTGAACGAGGCGACGACGATGTTCGGCAGCGCCGACCGCGGCGGCGGGCCCGTACGGCTGTCACCGCGCAGTTCGCTCGCCCTGGCGCAAGCTCCGGCGTCGACGCCGACGTGGCGCTCGGCCTTCTGGCCCGGTGCCGCCCCGGCGCCCTGGACGCTGCTGGTCGGAGCGAACGACGCCGCTCTCGCGACCGCGACCGGCATGGTGACGGCACCGCAGGGGTGGCTGCGTCTCGCCGGTGCCACCGCCGTCTACGACGAGGTGACGGGTGCGGTCGCGACGTTCCCGCCGGCCACCGTGGTCGACGTTGCGACGCAGCCCTTCTCTATCTCCAACGCAAGGCTGGTGTCAGCCAACTGGTTCTCGATCAATATCGCTGTTTATGTCTGGGTCGTCGGCACGATGATCCTGTGCGTCGGCGTGACGAGTTGGATGTTCTTGCGCCGGCTCGGTCGGAGGGCCGAACCGTGAGCGCGAGGGAGAGAAAGCCGCAACCGATGACCGCCGAGCCCGCCGCGCGCCGCGTCCGGATCAGTGTGATCGCCGCTGCGGCTGTCGCCATGGCGATCGCCGCGACGGTTCTCGTCGCGCACGCGCTGGATCAGGCGCCCGACGGGGGAGGATCATCCACGTCCGGCGTCTCCGCGCAGGACCTCGCCCAGGCGCCCCTCATCGTGCCGCAGCGACAGCCGGCGGCGGGCGACACCGCTTCGCCCGAGCCGTCGGCTGCGCCAGCCGCGGCCGTATCGGCCCCGCCGGCGGCGCCCGCCGCCGCGCCGCCGTTGACGGCTCCCGCCACGGCGGCGGCCGGAGCGGCTTCCCTCGAAGTCGACGACAGCGCGCTGCGCTACTTCCTGCAGCAGGGGGACGCCCGGCGGGCCCAGGCGGAGATGCAGCGCCTGCACCGCCTCTATCCCAACTGGGAGCCGCCGGCGAACCTGTTCGACCCGAACGCGCCGATGCCGAGCGACGTGCAGCCGATCTGGGACCTCTACGGCGCCGGCGACTATGCCGCGGCGCGCCGGGCGGTCGCGGAGCGGCAGGCTTCCGATCCGAGTTGGACCCCGCCGGCCGATCTCGTCGCCGCACTCGACCAGGCCGGGGAGCGCCAGCGCCTCCTCAACGCCGCCGACGTCGAGCAGTGGGAGAGCGTGCTCTCCATCGCCGACAGTGCCCCTTCGATCCTCACCTGCGACAACATCGAGGTGCTCTGGCGCGTCGCCGAAGCCTTCGCGCGCACCGGCAAGGAACAGCGCGCCGTCGATGCCGAGACCTACATCGTCGAGCACTGTCCCGGCGCCGCTCCGAAGGTGGCGGCCCTGCAGAAGGCCCTCGACTTCCTGCCGGTCCCCCGCATCGAGGCCCTCCTGGCACGTGCGGTCGATCCGCCGGCGTCCGACCCCGCGTTCTACGTGGTTCGCCTCGAGATCGCCCGACGCCAGGTCGCGGCCGCCAACGACGACCCGAAGCTCACCGCCCCCGCCGACGCGTTGACGCGTCTCGCGGCCGCGGCGCAGGCGGACGGGGGGGCGAACGACGCCCTGTTGCTCGGCTTCTACGCCTATCGTCACGGCGATGCGCAGGGCGCCACCGGCTGGTTCCTCTACGCCCTGCAGCGCGGCGGTGGCGCCAAGGCGGCGGAAGGCTACGTGCTGGCGATGCAGGAGCTCGGGCGCCAGATCGAGGCCGAGCCGGTCGCCTACGAATGGCGCACGGCCGGACGCGAGAACATGGCCGCCTATCTGACGGCGATCACCACGGCGCTGACGACCGGGGACGCCTCCCTCGTCGAGCAACCCGTGCTCGACCGCTTCTCCCGCACCGTCGCCGAACAGCGCTCGCCGCTCGGAGCACAGGCACTCGGCTGGTACGCCTACAACGCCGGCCAGCCGGAGGTGGCCGCTGACTGGTTCTCCGCGTCGCTCGCCTGGCATCCCTCCGAGGTCGCGGCCTACGGCCTCGGCCTCGCCTACCGGTCCCTCGACGACGGCCCGGCCTTCCAGGACGTCCTGCGGACCTGGGTCGCGACCTTCCCGCGCCTGCCGGAGCTCTACATGCAGGGGGCAGCGGGAGGGGCGACGGCGCGGGGCAGGACGGTCGGCAGTGCGCCCGGTGGGACCGTCATGTCCGCGGCGGCGGCCACGGTTGCGCGGCGGATGCCGATGACCGCCGAGGCCGAATCGATCTTGCGCGAGCTCGGCCTCAGCGCCGACCGCGCCGCCCGCCGTGCCCCGCCGGCCGACGAGGCCCTCCGTCTCGTCTCACCGGCGTCCGACCGTGCCGCCATGGCCGCCGAGGCCGGGCCGCTCTCGCTGGACGGCGGCGCTGCGGCGGCCGGTGCCGGTCCGCGCCGGGCCCAGGGCATTGGCTGCGGCGGGGCAGGGGCGGGGACGCTCGCGGCGGGCTGGTGCCTGATGGAGCAGGGCCGGCCGTTCGAGGCGGCGCAGGCCTTCTCGCAGGCTGGGGGCGGCGAAGCGGCCTTCGGCGCGGCGCTCGCCTATCTGCGGATGGGCCTGACGCGGGACGCGGCGCTCGCGGCGGCACGAGCCCCCCTCGACGCGACGCGACGCCACCAAATCGAGACCAGCCTCGTCACCCAGGTCGCGATCGACGCCTACGAGCGGGGAAAGTTCAAGCAGGCACTGGAGGCGCTCGATCAACGGCGGGCGCTCGCGCCCGAGCAGAACGACCTGATTATGCTGCGCGGCTGGTCCTACTACGAGATGGGGGACTTGATCTCCGCCCGCCGCATGTTCGAGGCGGTCGACGCCGTGGCGCCGACCCCGGCGACGCGTCGCGCCCTCAACACCGTCAATCTGCGGATGACGCCGCGCAGCTTCCGCGACCAGTAGGGGCCTTATGGGCACCCGTTGCCGACGATCCCGGCAATCGGTGCTCCGGTTCGGATCGACATGAAGCTAGCTTTTCTGTCGCACTGCAGCGCAGTCTGCAAACCATGTGTCAGTTGGATCGATGTTCGCCAGTTCTGGTTGACGAAAGGTGCAGGGCGAGCATCTCGCGGCGGCCGTGCAAACGATTGCTTGACCGACCCATGCTACGAGAATACTGTCTGTCGATCCAAGCCCGTCGATAGAGCGGGCTCCGCAGGGAGGAGACGGCGCGCCGGCATCGGCGATGGCGTTCACTATTCTCCCTCTAGTGTGTGAAACGTCCGCCTTCAGGAAGGCTGCGCAATGGCATTGGCGAAGACACTATCCGCAGCGGAACCGGGCGCGCACAGTGCAGCTGCGCAACCCGTCATCGTCGCGAACAATCTGACGATCGGTTACAGCCTGCATCGCGAACGCAAGCTGCTGACGGCTCTGAAGAACATCACGCTCACGGTGAACAAGGGCGAATTCGTCGTGCTCGTCGGCCCATCGGGCTGCGGCAAGACGACGTTCATCAACGCCATCGCCGGTATCGTCCAGCCCTGGGAAGGTACGGTCGAGGTGAACGGGCAGCCGGTGACGGGTCCCGGTCCGGACCGCGCGATGGTGTTCCAGGACTATGCGCTGATGCCGTGGCGCACGGTCGAATCGAACATCCGAATGCCGTTCGAGCTGAAGAATCTTGGACTGTCGAAGCAGGAGATGGACGAGCGTGTCCATCGCTACCTGAAGCTCGTCGATCTCAACGGCTTCGAGAAGTCGTTCCCCTACGAGCTCTCGGGCGGCATGAAGCAGCGCGTCGGCATCGCCCGGGCGCTGGTGACCGAGCCCGACATCCTCCTCGCCGACGAGCCCTTCGCCGCCATCGACGCGATGACCCGCGAGGCGATGCAGAGCGAGCTCGAGCGCTTCGTCACCCAGACGCGCCAGACGGTCGTCTTCATCACGCACTCGATCGACGAGGCGGTGATGCTCGGTGATCGCGTCGTCGTGATCTCCTACCGGCCGGGACAGATCAAAGAGATCGTTCCGGTCAACCTGCCGCGCCCGCGCTTCGATTATGATGTGAAGGCGCTTCCCGAATATGGCGAGTTGCGTGAGCACATCTGGCGTCTCGTGAAAGACGAGGCGCTGCAGGCCGCCCGCGGAGGTAAGTGATGTCGGTCCAGAGCTCTTCCGCCACCCCCCCGGCCGAGTCCGGCCGGTACACCGACGCCCAGTGGTCGTTCGCCGAGTTCTGGCGGCGCTGGGGGTCGTGGTTCATCACCATCATCAATCTGACGTGCTTCTTCATCCTGTGGGAACTGTTCGCACGCTCCGGCGCGATCAGTCCGCTCTTCCTGCCGACCGCGTCGGGCATGTTCGAGACGCTGTACAACGGCCTGACCACCACGGCCCCGCCGGGATCGGTGATCTCCGGCAGCATCCTCGACCATCTCGGCTACTCGATGATGACCCTGTTCACGGGGCTCGCCATCGCCTGCGTCATCGGCATTCCGGCGGGTCTGCTGATGGGCGGCAATCGCGCCGTCGAGACGATCCTGAGCCCCTACATCTGGGCGCTCGCCTCGCTGCCGCGTATCGCGCTGGTGCCGCTGTTCATCCTCTTCATGGGCTTCACCGTGAAGATGCAGATCACCATCATCGTCCTGTCGGCGGTCTTCCCGATCATCATCAACGCCTGGGCTGGCGTGAAGACGACGGAGAAGTCGCTGCTCTCCGCCGCGCGCGTCTTCGGGGCCGGCAAGTGGGATCTCTACCGCAAGGTGGTGTTTCCCTACACGCTGCCCTTCATCATCTCGGGCATCCAGCAGGGCATCGGTCGTGGCCTCATCGGCGTCGTCATCGCCGAAATCTTCGGCGGCTCGCGCGGCCTCGGCTACCTGATCCAGCGTGCGGCAGACACGTTCAACTCATCGCTGATGTATGCGGTGCTGATGCTGCTCGTCATCGTGTCGCTGTCGCTGATCAACTTCACGCGCTGGCTCGAAGCCTACGTCGCTCCGTGGCGCCGCCTCGACCGCGTCTGACGCGGTCAGGTAACTGCCAAGAAGGCTCGACCGCGTCCGGCGCGGTCGAGCACAAAAGAAGAAGTGCCTCTTGAAAGACGCGCGAAAGCCCGCGTCCAAATATCATCCCTGGGGAGTACGCCAAGATGAAGCACAAGATCACACTGCCCCGTCGCGACGTCCTGAAGCTCGGCGCGATGGGCGTGTTCGGCACCATGATCGCCGCCTCGACACTGCCGGGCAAGGTCGGAGCGCAGACGCCCAGCATCGCGAACATCAAGTCGAACCTGAAGGCGATCCGGTTCGGCGACTTCAACCCGAACTACGCCGCGCAGTGGTCGGTTCGCCTCGCCCAGGCGCTTGGCTACTTCCAGGAGCACGGCATCGAGGAGTTCGAGGTCATCCTGTCGGAAGAGTACATGCCGGGCCTGATCGGCGGCAGCCTCGACATCACCCACGGCGACACCTCGGTGTTCGTCGGTGCCGGTGTGGCGAGCGGCCTGCCGATCAAGATCATCTCGATCTACCGCCACAGCGAGTGGTGGATCATGGGCGTCGGCCCCGGCATCAACACCGCCGAGGACCTGAAGGGCAAGAACATCACCGGCGGTGGCCTCGCCGGCCGCAACACCTGGGTCCAGAAGCAGCTCGTGGCCAAGCTCGGCCTGCAGGAGAGCGACGTCAACTTCGTGCCGTCGTCGGGTGGTTCGGACGGCCGTCTCGGCGCGCTCCTTGCCGGCACCGTGCAGGGCGCCAGCCTCTTCCCGCGCCATCGCAAGGCGCTCGAGGCGGCCGGCGGCAAGTTCATCATCGAAGAGCTCGCGATCGCGCCGCAGGAGGCCTTCGGTGCGATGGGCGGCTGGCTCGAGGCGAACGAGGACGCGGCCTATGCGTTCACGCTCGCCGACCTCAAGGCGCGCCAGTGGCTCTTCAAGCCCGAGAACAAGCAGAAGGCCTATCAGGCCATGCGCGACCTCGGCTATGAGATCCCCGCGACCTTCGAGGATCTCTACCAGGTCGAGCTCGACCAGATCAGCCCGGACGGCGGTTTCGAGAGCGCGGAGGCGATGGACCGGTTCATGGCGGAAATCGCCATCACCGGCGAAGTTCCGGAGAACGTCGACTGGCGCAAGTACATGGACTTCAAGTACACGTGGGCCGCCCAGGAGGCCCTCGGCCTGCCGAAGCGCCCGGCCTCGATCTGAGGTCTGCGGAGCGACCGGCGGTCTGACCGCCGGCCACGAGATCGAGGCCCGTCGCAGCAGCGGCGGGCCTCTTTCGTTTCGCGCCGCCGTCCCGCTCGATCGGCGTCGCCGCAGCGACGGCGGTGTCGGAGGCCATCAGGAGTGCGTCGTCCCGAGCCGCCGCGAGAGCGCCGCGCTCGCGGCGAAGGCGCGCGCTCCGGATGGTCCCGCCGAGGCCGGGTGAGAGACTAGGGACGCTCGTGGCGCAGCCGATCTCGGCGGCCCCGGGTCGCTTCGAAGGCGAGCGCCTCGAACCGGCCGTGTCGCTCGGCGAAGACGAGCCGCATCGACCGCGCCAGCGCGCGGCGGACCGTCGACTGCGCCAGTTCCGGCAACTGCGCCGCGTCGTCGAAGCGGCGCAGATGGTGCAGGACGACCACCCGGCCCCCCGGCGTCAGCGCAGGCGCAAGGGGCGCGGCTCCCTCAGTGCGGGGGCGCGACCTGGCGGATGATCGCCCGGAAGATCGGGCTTTCTTCCTTCGCGAGCTGCCGCAGGATGGTGAAGTGGTCTTCGCCTGCGGCGTAGACGAGGTGTGCTTGGGTGGCGTCCATCGAGAGGAAGTGCAGAAGCGCCTGCCGCTGGTAGCCCTTCGGATCGCGCTCGCCGCAGGCGACGAGCGTTGGCAACGGCGCCGCGCCGAGCCGGAGGGGGCTGAAGCGCTGCACGAGCTCTTCGGTCAGCTTCAGCTGCTGCGCCGTCCCACGCGCGAGGTGGGGCGCGAGGTCGTAGAGACCGCTGATCAGCGTCAGGCCGCGGACGCGCCGGAGGATCTCGTCGTTCGTGACGGCCATCGCAGCGAGATTGGCGCCGGCCGAGTGGCCGACGAGATGCAGCCGCCCGGCATTGCCGCCGAAGTCGCCAGCGCTCGCCGCGAGCGTGCGCACGGCGGAGGCGACGGCGCCCACCATCTCCTCGAGCGATGCGTCGGGCGCGAGCGGATAGCCGATCGAGGCGAAGGTGCAGCCCGCCGCGTTGAACGCGGGCGCCGGAAAGCAGCGGTCGTCCGGATGGCCGCGCATGTAGGCGCCGCCGTGCACCAGTGCGACGATCGGCGCCGCTGCGTCCGAGGCCGGGAAGACGCGGACATACTCGCGTTCGCCCGGCCCGTAGGTGAGCACGACGGACGGACGCGAATCGACGACGCTTCGGCTCTCCCTGGCTAGCGCCGCCTGCGTCGCCGGCACGTCGACCGCGGCGCGTTCGACGTCGAATTCTTCCCAGCTCGCGGCGGTGTTTCGCATATCTGCCGTCCAATTTTACGCTGCACGGCCCTGGATGCCGGGCCGCTTCACCGCATTGCCATAGTTGAACTGTTGCCGAGTGTCGTCGCTCATCTCGATCGGCTCCAGCTCACCGGCGTCGACGCCGAGCACTAGAGCCGCGACCGGCCGCACCCTCTTGAGGTCCGTCGCCTCCGTCGGCCACACGCCGGGGATGATGGGCAGCGAAACTGGCGCCATCGTATAATCACGGTGTGAGCGCCGCAGCGTAACGAGCATCCGGTCGAAGACGGAGGTCGCCTTGTCGTCACGCTGGCGCGTGCCGATGGGCTTGGCGCCGCCGGGGATCGCGTGGGCGTCGGCGAGCGTGATGCCGCACGCGGCGGCGATTGCGGCGGGATCGAAGCCGCGGCGCCTGAGCACGACGGCGCGGAAGAGTAGGGTGGTCATCGTCGACATTCCGGCTCTCCTCATCGGGTGAGGTCGAGCCCGCCAGCGCCACCAGCCGAGGCACTCGTGGGAAGCGAATTTCGGGCGCGGTGGTTGCTATTTGGTAGCTAACCGCTGCGGTGTCGTCAAATCCGCGATAGACTCCTCAGTCGATCTATTTGAAATCGCTTCGCTTTAGCTGGTGGGCGGTGAGGGGTTCGAACCCCCGACCCCCTGGGTGTAAGCCAGGTGCTCTGACCAGCTGAGCTAACCGCCCGCGTGGCTTCGATTAGAAGTTTCCTCCCCGACAGGCAAGACCGCCCCCGGGCGTGCCGTGTGCGCGTCGCCTTGCGCTCGGCGGTGCGGGCGCGTATATCCCGCGCCATTCCACACGCGGGATCAGGGTATCGGCTGCTCGCGGCCGACATCCATCCGGTGCACCAAGCGGCCGTCCGGGCCGCCGTCACGACCCGCGGAGGCACAACCGGTAAAGGAACACCAGAGCCATGTCTCTGCCCGATTTCACGATGCGCCAGCTGCTCGAGGCCGGCGTCCACTTCGGCCACCAGACCCACCGCTGGAACCCGAAGATGGCGCCCTTCCTGTTCGGCGCCCGCAACAACATCCACATCATCGACCTCGCCCAGACGGTGCCGATGCTGCACCAGGCGCTGAAGGCGGTGAGCGACACGGTGGCCAACGGCGGCCGCGTGCTGCTCGTCGGCACGAAGCGGCAGGCGACTGAGTCGGTGGCCGACGGCGCCCGCCGCTCCGCCCAGTACTTCGTCAACGCCCGCTGGCTCGGCGGCATGCTGACCAACTGGAAGACGATCTCGCTGTCGATCCAGCGCCTGCGCAAGCTCGAGGAGCTGCTCTCCGGGGACCAGCAGGGTCTCACCAAGAAGGAGCGCTTGAACCTCAGCCGCGAGCGCGACAAGCTCGAGCGCAACCTCGGCGGCATCAAGGAGATGGGCGGCATTCCCGACCTCATCTTCGTGATCGACACCAACCGCGAGGCGATCGCCATCGACGAAGCCCGCCGTCTCGGCATCCCGGTGGTGGCCATCCTCGATTCGAACAGCAATCCCGACGGCATCACCTATCCGGTGCCGGGCAACGATGACGCCGGCCGTGCCATCGCCCTCTACTGCGACCTGATCGCGCGCGCCGCCATCGATGGCCTGTCGCGCTCGCAGGGGTCGATGGGTATCGACGTCGGCGCCGCTGAGGAAGTGCTCGTCGAGCCGGCGCTGCTGCCGGAGGAAGAGGTTGCGGCCGAGGCTCCCGCCGAGGAGGTGGCCGAGCTGGCCGAGGCCTTCGGTGAGACGCCGGAGCCGGAGCCGGCGCTCGCCGCCGCGAACTGACCGTTCCGCCGGGGTCTCGGCCCCGGACGACCATCACGGCGCACGGGGCGCGGGCCATCGGCCCGCGCTTCCGTGTCGTCATGCCGGCAACGCCGGCCGCACCTGAGAGCCCCGAAGAGGCGAGCCATGAACATTTCCGCGACGATGGTGAAGGAGCTCCGCGAGAAGACCGGCGCGGGCATGATGGACTGCAAGGCGGCCCTCACCGAGACCGCCGGCGACGTCGAGCAGGCGATCGACTGGCTGCGCAAGAAGGGCCTGTCGAAGGCCGCCAAGAAGGCCGGGCGCGTCGCCGCCGAGGGCCTCGTCGGCATCGCCGCCGACGGTCCGCGTGCGGCGGTCGTCGAGGTCAACTCCGAGACCGACTTCGTCGCCCGCAACGAGGCCTTCCAGTCCCTCGTGCGCACCATCGCGGGCGTCGCCCTCGCCAATGGCGGCGATCGCGACGCGACGGCGGCGGCCGGCTATCCCGGCAAGGGCCACTCGGTCGAGGACGAGGTCCGCGAGGCGATCGCCACCATCGGCGAGAACATGAACTTCCGCCGCTCGGCGATGCTGTCGGTCAGCGCCGGCGTCGTCGGCAGCTACATGCACGGCTCGACGGCCGACGGCCTCGGCAAGATCGGCGTGCTCGTCGCGCTCGAGTCGACCGGCAGGACCGAGCCGCTCGCCGAGGTGGCGCGCAAGATCGCCATGCACGTCGCGGCCACCAACCCCGTCGCCGTAGACGCCTCGGGCATCGACCCGGCGACCATCGAGCGCGAGAAGGCGATCCTGCTCGAGAAGCACCAGGGCAAGCCCGCCAACGTGCAGGACAAGATCGCCGAGTCCGGCCTGAAGACCTACTTCAAGGAGGTCTGCCTGCTCGAGCAGCCCTTCGTCCACGACGGCTCGAAGACGGTCGCGCAGGTGCTGAAGGAGACCGAGAGCCAGGCTGGCGCGCCGGTGAAGCTCACGGGCTTCGTCCGCTTCGCACTCGGCGAGGGCATCGAGAAGGAGACGTCGGACTTCGCCGCCGAGGTGGCCGCGGCCGCCGGCACCCACTGACCGGCGCGGGGAGCCGCACCATGGCGGACGCTCTGAAGCTCGAGGCGGCCACCGGTGCGGCGGCCCTGCGCTGGCACAAGGTGCTCCTGAAGGTCTCCGGCGAGGCCCTGATGGGCGGCCGGGGCTTCGGCATCGATCCGGCCGTCCTCAACCGGATCGCCTCCGAGGTCGCCGAGGGTGTTCGCCTCGGCGCCCGCATCGGCCTCGTCGTCGGCGGCGGCAACTTCGTGCGTGGCGCGAAGATCGCCGCCGACGGTGGCGACCGCGTCGCCGGCGACCACATGGGCATGCTCGCCACCGTGATGAACTGCCTCGCCATGAAGGCGGCGCTGGTTCATCGCGGCGTGCCGTGCGTGGTGCTGTCGGCCCTGGTCGTCCCGGCGATCTGCGAGACCTTCACCCAGCGCGCCGCGGTCGAGCACATGGACGCCGGCCGCGTCGTGCTGTTCGCCGGTGGCACCGGCAATCCCTTCTTCACGACCGACTCGGCCGCCGCCTTGCGGGCCGCCGAGCTCGGCTGCGACGCCCTGATGAAGGGGACCAACGTCGACGGCATCTATTCGGCCGATCCCCGCAACGACCCGTCCGCCATCCGTTACGAGACGCTGACGCACCAGGAGGTGCTGGCGCGCGACCTCGCCGTCATGGACGCTGCCGCGATCGCCCTTGCCCGCGACAACGGCATTCCTGTAATCGTGTTCTCCATCAAGGAGCCGGGGGAGTTCGTCGACGTGCTGCGCGGCGCCGGACGAGCGACCGTCGTCACCGGATGACGCGAGCCGCCGGACATCCCGTCGCGGGGTGTCGGGAGCCCCCACCGACGGCGGCGGAGTTCCTCCACCGCGCTTCAATCTGCAGCCATGAAGCCGGTCTCGCAGAAGACCGCCCCCGAGAGGACGACACCATGAGCGGCGTCTACGATCTCGACGACCTCAACCGCCGTATGCAGGGCGCCATCCAGTCACTGAAGGGCGAACTCAGCGGCTTGCGCACCGGCCGCGCCTCGTCCTCGATGCTGGAGCCGATCACCGTCGAGGCCTACGGCGGGACCATGCCGTTGAGCCAACTCGCCACCGTCTCGGTGCCCGAAGCGCGCCTCATCACCGTGCAGGTGTGGGACCGCTCGATGGCGGGCGCCGTCGAGCGCGCCATTCGCGAATCGAGCCTCGGCCTCAATCCGGTCGTCGAGGGCACCTCGATGCGGATCCCGATCCCCGAGCTCAACGCCGAGCGCCGGCAGGAGCTCGTCAAGGTCGCCCACAAGTACGCCGAGAGCGCCCGCATCGCCGTGCGTCACGTCCGCCGTGACGGCATGGAGACGCTGAAGAAGCTCGAGAAGGACGGTAAGGTCAGCCAGGACGATCACCGCGTGCTCTCGGACAAGGTGCAGAAGGCCACCGACGCGGCGATTGCGGACATCGATCATATTGTGGCCCAGAAGGAACACGAGATCAGCCAGGTCTGACCTCCGTTCCGGAGGGGAGCGTGGCGACCGACTCGGTCGGTAGGAGCCCTTACTTGGCCGCAGGCCACGAACAGTCGCTCGCTCTCGTACCGGCCGGCCCTGACCGGGACTGGCCGAAGCATGTCGCCATCATCATGGACGGCAACGGCCGCTGGGCCCGCGCCCGCGGTCTGCCACGCGGGGAAGGCCATCGACAGGGCGTCGAGGCGCTCCGGCGTACCGTCCGCCACGCTGCCGACCGCGGCGTCGAGATCCTGACGTTGTTCAGTTTCTCCTCGGAGAACTGGTCCCGACCTCCCGAGGAGGTGAGCACGCTCATGGGGCTGTTGCGCCTGTTCGTGCGGCGCGACCTCGCCGAGTTGCGCGATGCCAACGTCCGTGTCCGCGTCATCGGCGAGCGGGCCGGGCTCGACGCCTCGATCGCGGCGCTGCTCGACGAGGCGGAGCGGACGACCGCCGGAAACGACGGCCTCGATCTCGTGATCGCCTTCAACTACGGCGGACGCAACGAAATCGTCCGCGCCGCGCGCAAGGTCGCCGAGGACGTGGCGGCCGGTCGTCTCGACCCGGCGGCGATCGACGAGGCGGCCTTCGCCGCGCGCCTCGACACCGCCGGCCTGCCGGCCCCCGACATGCTGATCCGCACGAGCGGCGAACTGCGCATCTCGAACTTCCTGCTGTGGCAGTCGGCCTACAGCGAACTCGTCTTCCTGCCGACCTTCTGGCCGGACTTCGACGCGGCCGCCTTCGATGCCGCCGTCGCCGAGTACCTCGGGCGTGACCGCCGGTTCGGCCGCCTGTCGGCGCGGGTCGGCGGATGACCAGGCCGGGGCAGGGCGACCTCGTCCGTCGCGCCGCCTCGGCCGTAGTCCTGGCGCCGATTGTCCTGGTGGCCGTCTGGCTGGGAGGGCCGCTGTTCGCCGGCCTCGTCGCCGTCGTCGCGGCGATCGTCATGCTCGAATGGTGGGCGGTGACCGTGCCGCGCCGCGCCGGCCGCGCCAAGGGTCTCGATCCCGCCGCGACCATCGCCGCCGTCGCTGCCGGCGCCGCGCCGCTCGCCATGGTGGCGGCGCAGCCGGTGGTGGCGGCGCTGCTGCTGGTCGCCGGCGCCGGGCTGGTCGCCCTTCTGCACCGCGATGCCATCGGCGGCTTTCTCTGGCCGGCTCTTGGTGTCGCCTATGCCGGCATTCCGGCGATCGCACTAGTGGCCGTGCGCGACGTGCCGGGCGGGCTGTGGTTCGTGCTCGCCCTGATGGTGGTCGTCTGGGTCACCGACAGCGTCGCCTATTTCGGCGGCCGCGCCATCGGCGGCGCGAAGCTCTGGCCGCGCGTCTCTCCGGGAAAGACGTGGTCCGGGGCGATCTGCGGGTTGGTCGGCGGCGTATGTGCCGGTGGGGTCGTCGCTGCAGTGGCCGGGGGGCAGGTTCTGTCCGCACTGGCGGTTGCGGCCGTCCTGTCGATTGTCTCGCAGTTCGGCGATCTGGCGGAATCAGCCATTAAGCGGCGCTTCGGCGTGAAGGATTCTGGCAAGCTCATCCCCGGCCACGGCGGCGTGATGGACCGGGTCGACGGATTGCTCGCCGCGGCCGTCGCGGCCGGAATTCTCTGCCTCGCCTTCGGCGCGGTGCCGGCGTTCGCGCCGGCCATCTGAAGGGATCGGCCCCATGCGTCTTTCTGTTCTCGGCGCGACCGGATCGATCGGCCGGTCGACGCTCGACCTGCTGGCACGGGCGCCGGAGCGGTTCGAGGTCGCCGCACTGGTGGGCGGCAGCCGGCCGCTGGAACTCGCCGAAGCCGCCAAGGCGGTTCGCGCCGAGATCGCCGTCGTCGCGGATGCGGCGGCCGGACCGGCTTTGCGGGAGGCGCTCGCCGGTACCGGCATCGCGTCCGCCGCAGGCGAGGCGGCCGTCCTCGAGGCGGCCTCCCGTCCCGTCGACATGGTGATGGCGGCGATCGCCGGTTCGGCCGGTCTCGCCCCGACGCTCGCCGCAGCGCGTTCGGGCAGCACCATCGCGCTCGCCAACAAGGAGTGTCTGGTCTGCGCGGGTGAGCTCTTCCTGACGGAGGCTGAGCGACACGGCGCTCGGGTCCTGCCGGTCGATTCCGAGCACAACGCCATCTTCCAGGTGCTGGAACAGCGCAACCTCGCTGCCGTCGACACCATCCTCCTCACGGCCTCGGGCGGCCCGTTCCGGACCTGGACGCTCGACGAGATGGAGCAGGCGACCGCCGCGCAGGCGCTGAGGCACCCGAACTGGTCGATGGGCGCGAAGATCACCATCGATTCGGCCACGCTGATGAACAAGGGTCTCGAGGTCATCGAAGCGAGCCTGCTCTTCCCGCAGGTTGCCGACCGGATCGACGTCGTCGTCCACCCGCAGTCGCTGGTGCACGGCCTCGTCGCCTACGCCGACGGTTCGATGCTGGCGCAACTCGGCAAACCGGACATGCGCACGCCCATCGCCTACTGCCTCGGGTGGCCGGAGCGGATGGCGACGCCGGTCGGCCGGCTCGACCTCGCCTCGATCGGGACTTTGACGTTCGAGGCCCCGGACCGCACTCGCTTCCCGGCACTGGGCCTGGCGATGGCGGCGCTGCGGCGGCGTCAGGGCACCACCACTGTTCTCAATGGTGCGAACGAGGTCGCGGTCGCAGCCTTCCTCGAGGGCCGCATCGGCTTCCTCGACATTGCACGGGTCGTCGAGAGCGTCATCGAACGGTGCGACGTCCTCGGCATGCTGCAGGAACCGGCCTCGCTCGACGCGGTCTCGGCGCTCGACGACGGGGCCCGGCGTCTCGCCGGCGAACGCGTGCACACGGTTGCCGCAATGCGGCCCTAAAGGCCGCACGGGCGCGGAGCAGGAGGGCAGGATGCTCGAGTGGGTGACCGGACTGGGTTCCGGCTTTTTGAGCTACGCGATCCCGTTCCTGTTCGTCTTGACCGTTGTCGTGTTCTTCCACGAACTCGGCCATTTCCTCGTCGCCCGCTGGTGTGGCGTGAAGGTCGACGTGTTCTCCGTCGGCTTCGGTCCGGAGCTGTTCGGTCGCAACGATCGCCACGGCACGCGCTGGCGGGTTGCCGCGATTCCCCTCGGCGGCTACGTCAAGTTCGCCGGCGACGACAACGCCGCGAGCGTGCCCAGTCGCGAGCGCATCGCCGCGATGAGCGACGACGAGCGGCGGACGAGTTTCGCCGCCAAGCCCGTCTGGGCGCGCGCGGCCGTGGTCGCGGCAGGTCCGATCGCCAATTTCCTCCTGACCATCGTCATCTTCGCGGTGCTGTTCGCCTCTTTCGGACGTCCGATCACCGAGGCCCGCGTCGATTCGATGGAGCCCGGCAGTGTCGCCGAGCTGGCCGGCTTCCAGACCGGCGACGTCATCCGGTCGATCGACGGCGAGCCGATCGCCTCGTTCTCCGACGTCCAGCGCATCGTCAGCGCGCACGCCGACGAGCCGCTGGCCGTCACGGTCGACCGCGGCGGCGAACAGCTCGAACTCGCGGTGACACCGCGGCTCAGCGAGATCACGGACCGCTTCGGCAACGTCCACCGCGTCGGCGTGCTCGGCATCCGCCGCGACACCAGCGGCGAGGACGTGCGGACCGAGAGTTTCTCGCCGCCGGCCGCCGTCGTCGAGGGTGTTAAGGAGACCTGGTACGTCGTCACGCGCACGGTCGACTATCTCGTCGACGTCGTGACGGGACGGGAGCCGGCGGATCAACTCGGCGGGCCGATTCGTGTCGCGCAGATTTCGGGGCAGGTGGCGACGCTCGGCTTCGTCGCGCTGCTCAATCTGACGGCGGTCCTGTCGGTGAGTATAGGCCTCCTTAACCTTATGCCCATTCCGATGCTCGATGGCGGCCACCTCGTCTACTACGGCATCGAGGCGGCCCGCGGCCGGCCCCTCAGCGAGAGGGCGCAGGACGTCGGCTTCAGGATCGGTCTGACACTGGTGCTTTTGCTCATGATATTCGCCACATGGAACGACATTCTTCACGTCTGGCCGGCATGATTGCGGTCGCCGTGGCGCATCCGCAACGCCGCGCCGCGATCGCCTTTCTGAGGGGGTTCATCGGCTTGCCACTCCGAAGAAACCCTGCAATACCCTCGAATGGCATTGCCGTGCGGTGCGCTGTACTCCCGGCGTCCCAGGCGGCATGCCGCGTACCGCGGCCTAGGAAGACGAGAGGACCTCAAGTCCCCATGCGTAGTTTGGCGACCGTCTTCGAGCGTGCCCTTGTCCGTGGCGCCATCGTCGCTGCCCTGTCGGCGACCGCTCTCGCGACCCCGGCCCTTCCGATACCGACCGCTCAGGCGGCCGTCGCGTCCTCCGTCGTCGTCGAGGGTAACATCCGCGTCGATGCCGAGACCGTGCGGACCTACGTCACCGTGAAGCCGGGGCGCCAGTACGGCCCGGCCGACATCGACGAATCAATTCGTGCGCTTTACGCCACCGGCCTGTTTGCCGATGTGCAGATCACCCAGCGAGGCTCCTCGCTCGTCGTCACCGTCAAGGAGAACCCGGTCGTCAACCGGATCTCCTTCGAGGGTAACCGCCGCATCTCCGACGAGACCCTGACGGGCACGATCGAATCGAAGCCGCGTTCGGTGCTGACGCGCGCCAGCGTGCAGAACGACGTGCAGCGCATCCTCGACTCCTATCGCCAGAACGGCCGCTTCCGCGCCACGGTCGAGCCGAAAATCATCGAGCTCCCGCAGAACCGCGTCGACCTCGTCTTCGAGATCAACGAGGGCGACAAGACCGGCGTGTCGCGGATCACCTTCATCGGCAACCAGTCGTTCAGCGACGGTCGTCTGCGGGACATCATTCGCACGCGCGAATCCGGACTTCTGAGCTTCCTGCGCACCACCGACAACTACGACCCGGATCGGCTCGCGGCGGACCAGGAGTTGCTCCGTCGCTTCTACTACAACAACGGCTACGCCGACTTCCGCATCATCTCGGCGGTCGCCGACCTCGATCGCGAGCGCAACATCTTCTTCATCACCTTCACGCTCGAAGAGGGTGAGCAGTACAAGTTCGGCGAGATCTCCGTCGATACGACCCTCGCCGCTCTCGATCCGGAGAAGCTGCGTTCCGTGGTGACGACCTCTCCGGGCGCGGTCTACTCGGCCGCAGAGGTCGAGAAGTCGCTCGAGGCGCTGACGATCGAGGCGTCGCGCCTCGGCTATGCCTTCGCGCAGGTGCGTCCGCGTGGTGATCGTGACTATGAGAACCACACCATCTCGATCGCCTACACGGTCGACGAGGGCCCGCGCGTCTACATCGAGCGCATCGAGGTGCAGGGCAATACCCGCACCCGCGACTACGTCATCCGCCGCGAGTTCGACGTCGTCGAGGGCGATGCCTACAACCGCATCCTGATCGATCGGGCCGAGCGCCGCCTGAACAACCTCGGCTTCTTCAAGACCGTCCGTATCACCTCCGAGCCCGGCAGCGCGCCCGACAAGGTCGTCGTGCTGGTGAATGTCGAGGAGCAGTCGACGGGTGAAGTGTCCTTCGGTGTCGGCTACTCGACATCGGACGGCGTCATCGGTGACGTCTCGATCACCGAGAAGAACTTCCTCGGTCGAGGCCAGTACGTGCGCGCCATGATCGGTGGCGGCGAGAGCCAGCAGACGGGCGAGTTCTCCTTCACGGAGCCTTACTTCCTCGGCCGCCGCATCGCCGCCGGCTTCGACGTCTATGCCCGCGAGTTCGAGCGCAACAGCTATCGTCCCTATGACGAGAGCGAGTATGGTGGCGGCATCCGCTTCGCCTTCCCGATCACGGAAGCTTTCACCTTCAAGATCTTCAACAACATCGAGCAGCGCGATATCTCCCTGGCGCGCAAGTGGCGGGGTCAAACGTCGATCGCCATTCTGCAGGACGAGGGTGAGCGCTTCACCTCGATCATCGGCTACGAACTGACGTACAACACCCTGGACAACCTGATCGATCCGCGCGCGGGCATCTTCGGGACGTTCACGCAGGAGTACGCCGGCGTCGGTGGCGACGTGTCCTTCCTGCGCAACAAGGTGGCCGGCCGGTACTATCGCGAACTGATGCCCGATTGGGGTCTTGTCGGCATGCTGCGCGGCGAGGCGGGCTACATCAGTGGCATCGGTGAGCGCGTGCAGGTGCCGGATCAGTTCTACATCGGTGGACAGCAGATCCGCGGCTTCCAGTCCGATGGCATCGGTCCGCGCGACACCCGCTACAAGAACAACGGCAGAGTCAAGTACAGCGACGCGCTCGGCGGCCGGGCCTATGTCGTCGGCTCCGTCGAGGGCGTGTTCCCGCTTCCCTATGTGCCCTCCGAACTCGGCTTCAGCGGTGCCGTGTTCTCCGACGCCGGCACGCTCTGGGACGCCGACGAGAGCCAGCGCTGGTACACGCGCAAGAACGGCACCCCGCAGAACCGCCCCGTTCGTCTGCGCGGCACCAACGAGGCCGACATCCGCTGGACCGCAGGCTTCGGCCTCGGCTGGAAGTCGCCGTTCGGCCCGATCCGCGCCGATTTCGCTTGGCCGATCACGTCCAACAAGTTCGACAAGGAGCAGGTGTTCCGGCTCGGCGGCGGAACGCGATTCTGAGGCCGGCCGCCGACCGGGAGAGCCGTCGCGGGGGTGCGCTTCCGGACGTCGCGGCCTCCCGCAGCGCGGCGACCGGTTCGGGCGGATCCAGGGCGATGGCGGGACACGATGGCTGAGCCGGAGTTCTTCCCAGCACCGGCAGGGCTGTCCGTGTCGGATATTACCGCGCATGTCGGCGGGCGGCTGACGCGTGGCGACGCCGGTCGCCTCGTTCGTGGCGTTGCGCCGCTGGACGGCGCGGGCCCTTCCGACATCACCTTCATCGACAATCCCAAGTACCTGAACCTGCTGGCAGAGACGCGAGCGGCCGCGGTCATTTGTGCGGCCAAGTTTGCGGCGCGTGTGCCCGATGCCTGCGCCGTGATCGAGGCGGCCGCCCCCTACCGTGCCTTCGCGTCCGTGGTGGGGTTGCTCTATCCCGGCGCGTTGCGCCCGCCCGGCATCGTCGGCGGCCACGGAATCTCGTCCGCCGCCCACGTCGATCCGAGCGCCCGCCTCGAGCCGGGTGTCGTCGTCGAGGCGGGGGCCGTCATCGGCCCCCTCGCCGAGATCGGCAGCGGAACCGTCGTTGCTGCCACCGCCGTGATCGGCTCCCACGTCCGCATCGGCCGTGACGGCTACATCGGCTCCGGATCGACCGTCCAGCACGCGCTGATCGGAGACCGGGTGATCATCCATCCCGGCGTCCGCATCGGCCAGGACGGCTTCGGCTTCGCCATGGGCCCGCAGGGTCACCAGAAGGTGCCGCAGGTCGGCCGCGTTGTCGTCCAGGACGACGTCGAGATCGGCGCCAACACGACGATCGACCGCGGTGCCAACCGCGACACGGTGATCGGACAGGGCACGAAGATCGACAACCAGGTTCAGATCGGCCACAACGTCGTCGTCGGCCGGCACTGTGTCATCGTCGCGCACGCGGGCGTCTCGGGCTCCACGGTGCTCGAGGACTACGTGGTGCTCGCCGGCAAGGTCGGCCTCTCGGGCCACCTGAGGATCGGCCGCGGTGCGCAGGTGGCCGGCGGCAGCAATGTCGCCGACGACGTTCCCGCCGGCGAGCGGTGGGTCGGGACGCCCGCCAAGCCGATCCGGCAGTGGATGGGTGAGATGCGGGCGCTGACCATGCTGGGGCGCGATCGCCGGGCGAAGGCCGGGCCGGACGCGGCGACCGAGCGTGGTCCTGACGAGGAGCCGAAGGCGTGAAGGTGGAAGACGAGGTGAAATCCGGTTCGAGCGACTGTCGCACGCTGGAGTCGGCGGACATCATGCGGGTGCTCGAACTGCTGCCGCACCGCTACCCGTTCCTGATGGTCGATCGCATCGTCGACATGGACGGCGACGACGCCGGCGTCGGCATCAAGAACGTCACCTTCAACGAGCCGCATTTCGCCGGCCACTTTCCCGGCAAGCCGATCATGCCGGGCGTGCTCCTCATCGAGGGCATGGCGCAGACCGCCGGCGCCCTCTGCGTCGCCGCCCGTGGCAAGGGTGTGCCGCCCTCGCTCGTCTACTTCATGACGATCGACAAGGCGAAGTTCCGGCGGCCGGTGGTGCCGGGCGACACCGTCGAGTTCCACGTTCGCAAGGTGCAGCGCCGTATGAACATCTGGCGGTTCCGGGCCGAGGCGAAGGTCGCGGGGACCAAGGTGGCGGAAGCCGAGATCAGTGCCATGTTGGTCGATCAATGACCGCGCACCCGGAAGCCGGAGCCATGCTCCCCGCAACGATTCACCCGACCGCCATCATCGCCGACGGCGCCGTCGTCGGTGCCGGCGCACATGTCGGTCCCTACTGCATCGTCGGACCGAACGTCGTGCTGGGCGAAGGCGTCACGCTCGAGTCCCACGTCGTCGTCGGCGGGCACACCACTCTCGGCCCACGCTGCCGGGTGTTTCCGTTCGCCAGCATCGGCCAGCCGCCGCAGGACATGAAGTACCGCGGCGAGCCGAGCCGCCTCGTCATCGGCGCCGACACGGTGATGCGCGAGCACGTCACCATCAATCCCGGCACCGAATCGGGCGGCATGCTGACATCGATCGGCGATCGCTGCCTGATCCTCGCCGGCGCCCACGTCGCACACGACTGCCGCCTCGGCAACGGCGTGCTCCTCGTCAACAACGTCGTGCTCGGCGGCCATGTCCAGGTCGAGGACAACGCCATCCTCGGCGGTGGGTCGGCGGTCCACCAGTACGTCCGCATCGGCCGCCATGCCTTCCTCGGCGGCATGTCGGGGCTCGAGCACGATCTCATCCCCTTCGGCATGGCGATCGGCAACCGCGCGAGGCTCGCCGGTCTCAACATCGTCGGGCTGAAGCGCCACGCCTTCCCGCGCGAGCAGATCCACGCCCTGCGCAAGGCCTACCGCATGCTCTTCGCCGACGAGGGCACGCTCGCGGAGCGGGTCGACGACGTCGCCCGCTCCTTCGAGGACGACGCTCTCGTGCAGGGGGTCGTGGCGTTCCTGCGCAGCGGCGGCGATCGCTCGATCTGCACGCCCCTGAGCGCCGCGGACGCCTGAGCGCGGTGGTGGACCGGCCGGTCGACCAGCCCCTCGCGATCCTGGCGGGTGGCGGCGCTCTGCCGCTCGAGGTGGCCGAGGCCGCGCGCAGTGCCGGGCGCCGCGTCGTCGTCGTCGGCATCCGCGGCGAGGCCGACGCGGCGATCGAGGCGTTCGGTGCACAATGGGTGGAGTGGGGCCAGGTCGGCCGCCTGCTCGATCTTCTCGCCGCCGAACACTGTCGCGACCTCCTGCTCGTCGGCGGCGTCGTCCGCCGTCCGGACTTCCGCTCCGTCGCCTCCGATTTCGGCACCGTCCGTCGGCTGCCGAAGATCCTCGCCGCCCTCTCCGGTGGCGACGACGGGTTGCTGCGTCGCGTCATCGGCCTCCTCGAGAGCGAGGGCCTGCGGGTGCTGTCCGTTCCCGAGGTGGCGCCGGCGCTGGTGCTCGCGAACGGGCCCGTCGGTCGTCGCTCCCCGGAGGCCGCCCATCGCGCCGACATCGCCCGCGGGCTATCGCTCCTCGTCGCTCTCGGCCCCTTCGACGTCGGCCAGGCGGCGATCGTCGCCGGCGGCCGGATCGTCGCGATCGAGGGGGCCGAAGGCACGGACGCTCTCATCGACCGCTACCGCGCCGTCCGCACGGCCGGTCGCATCACCCGCGACGCCCAGGGGGTTCTGGTCAAGGCGTCGAAGCCGCAGCAGGATCGGCGTGTCGACCTGCCGGTGATCGGGCCCGAGACCGTGCGACGGGCGGCCGACGCGGGGCTCGCGGGCATCGCCGCCGAGGCCGGCCAGGTCCTCGTCGTCCGCCGTCAGGAGACGCGCGCCGCCGCCGACGCCGCCGGGCTGTTCGTCGTCGGGGTCGATGTCGGTGCGGTCGACGGCGGTCTGCCGCGATGAGCACAGCCGACGCCGCGGCGCCGCTTCGCGTCTTCGTCGTCTCGGGTGAGGAATCGGGTGACCAGCTCGGTGCCGCCCTCGTCGCATCGCTGCGCGCGCGCTCGGATCGTCCGGTGGTCCTTTCCGGTGTCGGCGGCGAGCGCCTCGCCGCGGCGGGCCTCGTCACGCTGTTCCCGCTGGAGGACATCGCCGTGATGGGCATGACGGAGGTGATCGGCCGCCTGCCGACCCTCATCGAGCGCATCCGGCAGACGGTGGAGGCCGCCGTCGCTGCCCGGCCCGACGTCGTCATCCTGATCGACAGCCCCGACTTCACCCATCGCGTCGGCCGCCGCATCCGCAAACTCGCACCGTCGATCCCGATCGTCGGCTATGTCAGCCCGTCGGTCTGGGCCTGGCGGGAGGGCAGGGCGCGGAAGATGGCGACGTTCGTCGATCGCCTGTTGGCGATCCTGCCCTTCGAGCCCGCCGTGCACGCGCGCCTCGGCGGTCCGCCCTGCGTCTATGTCGGCCACCCGCTGCTGGAGAAGATCGGCGTGCTGCGCCCGGCGCCCGGCGAGCGGCGAGCGCTCGGCGATGGCCCGCCGGTTCTGCTGGTGCTGCCCGGCAGCCGCCGCAGCGAGGTGCGCAGGCTGCTCGATGATTTCGGCACCGCCGTCGCCGCGGTCGTGGCGCGCGTCGGTCCGTGCGAGATCATCCTGCCGGCGGTGCCGCACCTTTCCGACGACATCCTCCGGCGGACGCAGGCGTGGACGATCCGGCCGCAGGTTGTGGTGAGCGAAGCCGAGAAGCACGCCGCCTTCCGGCGCGCTCACGTGGCGCTCGCGGCCTCCGGGACGGTCAGCCTGGAACTCGCGCTCGCCGGCGTGCCGATGGTCGTCGCCTATCGGCTCGACGCCGTCTATCGATCGCTGAAGCGGCTGAACCGCATCATCCGCATCGCCCGCGTCAGCTCGATGGTGCTGCCGAACATCATCATCGGCGAGAACGCCGTGCCGGAGTTTCTCGACGAGGACGCCGGGGCGGCGAGCCTGGCGGCGGCGCTGGTGCCGCTCCTGTCCGATAGCCCTGAGCGCGCCGCCCAGCTCGCGGCCTTCTCGCGGCTCGACGCTGCGATGCGGCTGCCGGACGGCCGTCCGCCGAGCGTCAGCGCGGCGGAGGTGGTGCTCGAGGTGGCCGGGGCGGAGCCCCGGCACGTCTGATCTGCGGCCCTGATCAGCGGCGCTGCATGATCGGGACATAGTCCCGCTGCACGGCGCCGGTGTAGAGCTGGCGCGGACGACCGATCTTCTGCGACGGGTCCTCGACCATCTCCTTCCACTGCGCGATCCAGCCGACGGTGCGCGCCAGCGCGAACAGCACGGTGAACATCGTCGTCGGGAAGCCGAGCGCCCTCAGCGTGATGCCGGAATAGAAGTCGATGTTCGGGTAGAGCTTCTTTTCGATGAAGTAGTCGTCGTTCAGGGCGTAGCGCTCGAGTTCCATCGCCACCTGCAGCAACGGGTCGTCGCGATGGCCGATCTCCGACAGCACCTCGTGACACGTCTTCTGCATGATGCGGGCGCGCGGATCGTAGTTCTTGTAGACGCGGTGGCCGAAGCCCATCAGGCGGAACGGGTCGTTCTTGTCCTTGGCGCGGGCGATGAACTCGGGGATGCGGTCCGGCGTGCCGATCTCCTGCAGCATGTTGAGCGCTGCCTCGTTGGCGCCGCCGTGTGCCGGGCCCCACAGGCAGGCGATGCCGGCGGCGATGCAGGCGAACGGATTGGCGCCCGACGAACCGGCCAGACGCACCGTCGAGGTCGAGGCGTTCTGTTCGTGATCGGCGTGCAGGATGAAGATCCGGTCCATGGCGCGCGCCATCACCGGGTTGATCTTGTACTCCTCGCACGGAACCGCGAAGCACATGTTGAGGAAGTTCGACGAGAAGTCGAGCTCATTGCGCGGGTAGATGAACGGCTGGCCGACCGAGTACTTGTAGGCGGCGGCCGCGATGGTCGGCATCTTGGCGATCATGCGCAGCGAGGCGATCATGCGCTGCTGCGGATCGGCGATGTCGGTGGAGTCGTGATAGAACGCCGAGAGTGCGCCGACGACGCCGACCATGACCGCCATCGGGTGGGCGTCGCGGCGGAAGCCCGAGAAGAACCGCGTCATCTGCTCGTGGATCATCGTGTGATAGGTCACACGGTTGACGAAGTCGGCCTTCTGCGCCGCCGTCGGCAACTCGCCATAGAGCAGCAGGTAACAGGTCTCGAGGAAGTCGCCGTGCTCGGCGAGCTGCTCGATCGGATAGCCGCGATAGAGCAGGATGCCCTTGTCGCCGTCGATGTAGGTGATCTCGGATTCACAGGAAGCGGTCGACGTGAAGCCCGGATCGTAGGTGAACATCCCGGTCTCGGCGTAGAACTTGGAGATGTCGACGACATCCGGCCCGATGGAGCCCGGTCGCACGGACAGATCGAAGTTCTTGTTGCCGATCGTGAGCTTCGCGGTCTTGTCGCTCATGGCGCTCGCCCCTTCAGAGCCGTGTCAATGAAGGTCCTTGGCTGCGAGCGTCCGAGCGTGCCGTGGGGCGCCAAGATTTTTGTGTTTTTTTCGAGGCTCGGTGGGAGGTGCGCGATAGCTTGGGACCTTGAGGTGGTGGGTATCCCATTTGACGCACCGCCGCAAGCGCCGACGGTATTACGCTGCGAGGTCGGCGATGCGCGACAGGCTCTCCTCCCGGCCGACCACCGCCAGCACGTCGAAGATGCCCGGGGACGTCGTCCGGCCGGTCACGGCGGCCCGCAGCGGCTGCGCCACCTTGCCGAGCTTCAGGCCCCGCTCGTCGGCGAAAGCCCGCACCACGGCTTCCGTCGAGCCCGCGTCCCAGGCCTCTGCCGCCGCCAGCCGGACGGCGAGGGCCGCCAGCATGGCGCGCGTCTCGGCGTCGAGGAGATCGCTCGCCTTGGCGTCGAGGGCGAGCGGCCGGACCGCCCAGAGATAGCGGGCGTTGTCGACGAGCTCGACCAGGGACTTGGCGCGCTCCTTCAAGCCCGGCATGGCATCGAGGAGCTTCGCCTCGAGATCGGGCGACCACGCCGCCCGCAGGTCGTCGGCGCCGTCGAGCCAGGGCAGGGCCGCGACGAGGGCTGCCAGCACCTCCGCCGGCTCGGCGGCGCGCAGATAGATGCCGTTGAGGTTCTCGAGCTTGGCGAAATCGAAGCGCGACGGCGAGCGGCCGACGGCGGCGAGGTCGAACCAGGCGACCATGTCTTCCGTCGACATCACGTCGGCGTCGCCGTGGCTCCAGCCGAGCTTGACGAGATAGTTGCGAAGCGCCGCTGGCAGGTAGCCCATCGCACGATAGGCCTCGACGCCGAGGGCGCCGTGGCGCTTCGACAGCTTGGTGCCGTCGGGCCCGTGGATCAGCGGGATGTGCGCCATCACCGGCACGCGCCAGCCGAGCGCCTGATAGAGGATTGTCTGGCGGGCGCCGTTGGTCAGGTGGTCGTCACCGCGGATGATGTGGGTGACGCCCATGTCGTGGTCGTCGACGACCACCGACAGCATGTAGGTGGGGGTGCCGTCGGAGCGCAGGATGACGAAGTCGTCGAGGTCCTTGTTGGGGAACACGACACGGCCCTGCACCTGGTCCTCGACCGGCGTGTCGCCGGCGAGCGGCGACTTGATGCGGATCACCGGCTTGACGCCCGCCGGCGCCTCCGACGGGTCGCGGTCGCGCCAGCGGCCGTCGTAGCGCGGCGGCCGGCCCTCGGCGCGGGCGAGTTCGCGCATCTCCGTCAGTTCCTCGGGCGATGCGTAGCAGCGATAGGCGCTGCCGGCGGCGACGAGCTGTTCGGCGATCTCGCGGTGGCGGGCGGCACGGGCGAACTGGAACACCGGCTCCCCCGTCCAGTCGATGCCGAGCCAGGTGAGGCCGTCGAGGATCGCCGTGATCGCCCCGTCGGTCGAGCGCTCGCGGTCGGTGTCCTCGATGCGCAGGAGCATCGTGCCGCCGGTGTGGCGCGCGTAGAGCCAGTTGAACAGCGCGGTACGCGCCCCGCCGATGTGCAGGAAGCCGGTCGGCGAGGGGGCGAAGCGGGTGACGACGGGCTCGGACATTCGGACCTCTCGAGACCGGAGCGGCATCGTGATCACCGGTTCGTCGTCACCGGGCGGCGGGAGCCGCAGGCCGGTTCGGGCTCGGGTGGCGATCCGACGCGATGATTGCGACGGCACCCCGGCGTCCACCTCTCGGTGTGGCCGGCTGGTGCCATCGGGGCGCTCGTGTACCATGAGGGCGGGCCGATCCCAAGTCGTCGAAAGGACGCCGCGCGAGAGCCGGCCGGCGGGGGAGGCGGCGGGCGCCGGGTGCGGCCCGGCCGGGTGCTGCGGACCCGCTCGGACGGCTCGTTCGCCGTCGGCGACGGCGGGGGTCAGACGGCTCGCCGCTGTAGCAGGGGGAGGGTACGGCCATGCGGCCGGAGACCCGTGCGAGAGAGCCTCCGGTCGGCGGGCGCAGCAAGCCGCCGGCGAGCTTCCCTGCGCCGCCGCCGCTGCCGTTCATGGCGCGCCTGCGTGCCGTCGGCGAGGCCCTCGCCGCCTTCGCCGCTCACGACCAGGCAGCCGGGCGCGGCTTCCTGTGGGTCCCCGTCGCCTTCGCCGCCGGCGTCGCCGCCTATTTCGCGCTGCCGCGTGAGCCTGCCCTGTGGGCCCTCTTGGCGGTCGGCCTCGCGTGTCTCCTCGCGGCCTGGCGGGTGCGCGAGCGGCCGCTCGCCTTTCCCGCTCTGGCGCTCGCTGCCGCCGTCGCGATCGGTGCCACAGCCGTCAAGCTCGAGGTGACGCTGGTGGCGGCACCGACCCTCGACCGGGCGCGCACCGCCGACCTTTCGGGCTTCGTCGAGCGGGTCGAGCGGCGGACCGGCGGGCGGGCCCGCCTGACCATCCGACCGGTCGCCATCGAGGGCGTGCCGGCCGCCCGCCTGCCGCGGCGCATCACGGTCACCGCCGCCGGCGCCACCGGCCTGCTGCCGGGCGACGGGGTCGCGATGACGGCGCGGCTCGAACCGCCACGCGGTCCCGACATGCCCGGCGGCTGGGACCCGGCGCGCGCCGCATTCCTCGACGGCATCGGCGCCACCGGCTTCGCCTACGGCCGGCCAAGGATGGCCGATCTCGGCCCCGCGCCGTGGATGCTCGCGCCCGCCCGCGCCGTCGCCGAGGTCCGCCACACCATCGCCGAGCGCCTGCGGGCAGCGCTGCCGGGGCCGCGCGGCGAGGTCGCGGCCGCACTCCTCGTCGGCGATCGCGGCGGCATCCCCGAGAGCATCGAGGAGGCGATGCGCGTCTCCGGCCTCGCCCACGTGCTGTCGATCTCCGGCCTACACATGGTGCTCGTCGCCGGCACTGTCTTCTGGGTGGTGCGGGCGCTGTTCGCGGCGGTCCCCGCGCTCGCCCTGACGCGGCCGATCAAGGCGTGGGCGGCGATCGTGGCGCTCGTCGCGGCGACCTTCTACCTCGTGATCTCTGGGGCCGAGGTGGCGACCCAGCGCGCCTATGTGACGATGGCGGTGGCGCTCGTCGCCGTCCTCGTCGACCGACCGGCGATCTCGCTGCGCACCGTCGCGGTGGCGGCGCTCGTCGTCATGGCGCTTGAGCCGAGTGCCGTGCTCGGGGCCGGCTTTCAGATGTCGTTCGCCGCGGTGATCGCGCTCGTCGCCGCCTACGAGTGGTGGGGCGGGCGGGAGCGCGGCGAGACGACGTCGCCACCGCGCGGGACGGTGCTCTGGCTGGGGCGGGCGGCCCTGTTCGGGGTCGCCGGCCTCGCCGCGACCTCGCTGATCGCCGGGCTCGCCACCGCGCCGATCGCCGCCTACCACTTCCACCGCGGCGCGCCGCTCGGCCTTCTCGCCAATCTCGCCGCCATGCCGGCGGTCTCGGTGCTGGTGATGCCGCTCGGCGTGCTGGCGCTCGTGCTGCTGCCGTTCGGGCTGGAGCAGGTGGCGCTGTGGCCGATGGGGCTCGGGCTTGGCTGGATGTTCGCCGTCGCCGAGAAGGCCACCGCCTGGACCGGCGACGGCGCGATGATCGGCCGCGTGCCGCTCGTCGCCGTCCTGCTGATGGTGGCGGCGCTCCTCTGGGCAGCGATCGCGCTCGCGCCGTGGCGTCGGCTGGCGGTGATCCCGCTCCTGGCGGGGCTCGCTGTGGCGACGACCGGCGTCCGTCCGGACCTGCTGGTCTCCAGCGACGGCCGGGCCGTCGCGGCGCGCGGACCGGACGGCAGGCTCGCGGTCGTCGCCGGCGACAGGTCCGCCTACACCGTCCGCGCCTGGCTCGCCGCCGATGCCGACCCGCGAGACGCGAAGGCCGCCGCCGCGCCGCCCGCCCATTGCGACGATCTCGGCTGCGTTCTGCCCCTCGGTGCCGGCGACCTCACGGTCGCCGTCGTGACGAGGCCCGTCGCCCTCATCGAGGACTGCCGGCGCGCCACCGTCGTGGTGGCGCCGGTGCCGCGGCCCGCCGGCTGCCTCGGCCCCCGGCTTTATGTCGACCGCGCCACGCTCGCCCGGACCGGTGCCCTCGCCGTGACGCTCGACACCGCCGCACCAGACGGTCTCGGTGACCCCGCCGCGGCCGGCACCAGCGGTCGACCATGGTCACGCGCGGGCGTCGCAGAGGCCGGTCGATCCCGGCAGGGCGCCGCCGAGACCCGCCGTCAGCAGCGGCCCGAGAACGCTGTGGAGGATCAGTAGCGGCGCAGCAGCGCCACCAGGCGGCCCTGGATGCGGATGCGGTCGGGTCCGAAGATGCGCGTCTCGTAGGCCGGGTTGGCGGCCTCGAGCGCGATCGAGGCGCCCTTGCGGCGCAGCCGCTTCAGCGTCGCCTCCTCGTCGTCGACCAGCGCCACGACGATGTCGCCGGTCGTCGCCGCGTCGGTGCGGCGGATCACCACCGTGTCGCCGTCGAAGATGCCCGCCTCGACCATCGAATCGCCGCGCACCTCGAGGGCGAAGTGCTCGCCGGCACCGGCGAGTTCGACGGGGACCGTGATCGAGTGGGTGTGCGTCTGGATCGCCTCGATCGGCACGCCGGCGGCGATGCGGCCCATCACCGGGATGCTGACGCCGCCCGCCGTCTCGCCGGGCGCGGAAGGCCGCGGCTCGGCCGGCCGGATGCGCGGCCCGTCGCCGTCGATGACGCTCGGCGTGAAGCCGCGGGCGCGGGTCGAGGCCGGCCCGCCGGCGACCGACTCCGGCAGCCGGATCACCTCGAGCGCCCGCGCGCGGTTCGGCAGGCGGCGCAGGAAGCCACGCTCTTCCAGCGCGGTGATGAGCCGGTGGATGCCCGACTTCGAGCGCAGGTCGAGCGCGTCCTTCATCTCCTCGAACGAGGGCGGCACGCCGCTCTCCTTGAGGCGCTCGTGGATGAACATCAGCAGCTCGTACTGCTTGCGTGTGAGCATCGTCGTCTCCCGCGCCCCCTCGTCGGTGTCGCGACCCTCGAATCGCGTACAAATCACGAACACAAGCTATCCGTTCTAGTTGTGTTCCTCAAGGGTGAATATTTGGTTGCCGACCCGTGCGGCCCGGTGCGCCGTGGCGACAGGCGCCGCTGGCGGTTGCGGGCGGGGCTCCGGCGGGGCTAGCCTGCTGGTCCGCGGCCCGAAGGCCAGCGGCAGGAGTGACGGCATGGCCAAGCAGTTCGCCGAGATCGGCAAGCAGCACCGCGACTTCATCGAGCGGCAGCACATCTTCTTCACCGCCTCCGCGGCGGCGGGCAGCCGGATCAACCTGTCGCCGAAGGACGCCGCCTCGCTGCGCGTTCTCGACGAGCGCCGGGTCGCCTACCTCGACTGCACCGGCAGCGGCAACGAGACGTCGGCCCACATGCTCGCCGACGGCCGCCTGACGATCATGCTCTGCGCCTTCCAGGGGCCGCCCCTGATCATGCGCCTCTACGGCCACGGCACCGTCCAGCAGCGGGGCACCGAGGCCTATGCCGACCTCCTGGCCGCGGCCTTCGACGGCGAGGAGCCGACGGGAGCCCGCCAGATCGTCGTGCTCGACGTCGAGATGGTGCAGACCTCCTGCGGCTACGGCGTGCCGCTGTTCGACTATGTCGACGAGCGGCCGTCGCTGGTGCGGTGGGCGGAGGCGCAGGGCGAGGCGGGGCTCGAGGCCTACCGTCGCGCCGAAAACACCGTCAGCATCGACGGTCTGCCGACGGGATGGCCGGCGGAGGCGTCGCCGACCCCGGCGAAGTGACGTGCAGTCGGGTCGGCCGGAAGATGGTGCGGACGGCGGGGGTCGAACCCGCACGGAGCAAGCCCCGAGGGATTTTAAGTCCCTTGCGTCTACCGGTTTCGCCACGTCCGCGAGGCAGTGGCGCACCTTAGTGGCAGGGTGAGGCCGCCGACAACCGCGATCCTGCGCGCGGGTTGTCACGCCGCCTGCGGCACCGTTTCCTCGCAGAACCGGGCGATCGTCGCCGCGAGTTCGTCCGCCGCCGCGCCGGCGCCCTTGCGCACCAACAGGGCGAGTTCCGTCGCGGGCACGTCGGGCATGCCGTCGGCGCGGCCGAGCACGCGATGGCCGGCGCGGACCGCCCGCTCTTCGAGGAGCGCCACCCCGAGGCCGCCGGCGATCGCCACCTGGATGCCCATCAGGTTCGGGCTCTCGTAGGCGATGCGCCAGTCCCGCCCGGAACGCTCCAGAGCGTGGACCGCCCGCGTGCGGTAGACGCAGCCATGCGGGAAGGCGACGAGGGGCAGCGGATCGGAGGGCAGGGGATGGTCGGCACTGGCGATCCAGACGAGCCGCTCCGCCCAGACGGCGAGCGCCGGCCCGGCGCCGGGATCGCGCTTCGCCAGCACGACGTCGTACTCGTCGGCGTCCAGCCCCGCCACGAGGTCGACCGACAGGGCACAGCGCACCGACAGCCGGCACCCCGGCCGGGCCCGCGAGAAGGCCGCCACCGCCTCCGTCAGCGGCTCCACGGCGAAGTCGTCCGGCACGCCGAGCCGCACCATTTCGAGGCGCGGCTCGCCGCCGACCGCGGCGCGCGCCTCGGCGGCGAGCGCCAGCAGCCGCCGGGCGTAGCCGATCAGCCGCTCGCCGTCCTCGGTGAGCCGCACGGCCCGCCCCTCGCGGCTGAACAGCGGCCGTCCCACCGTCTCCTCGAGGCGGCGGATCTGCTGGCTGACGGTGGACTGCGTCCGGTGCACGCGCTCGCCGGCCCGCGTGAAGCCACCGGAATCGGCGACGGAGACGAAGGAGCGCAGGAGATCGAGGTCCAGCATGCGGCACCTCCCATTTGAGAAGCCACTAGATTAGATCGGAACATTGAATTTCCCAATAGGAGGCGAGCGGCCTAGCGTTCGGTATGCTCGTTCCAGCGGCCTCCGAATCCTCGATCCTCGGCGTTCATGCCCTGTCGCTTATCCTGGACGCGGGTTCTGCCGCCGGCGCGTGCCGGCCGACGCTCCCGCCCTCCACTGCCTCGTGCCCTGCGGTGAATTCTGTGACGGTCTCAAGCCCCGCCTCGCGACCCACCACCGCCGCCCGCGGCCCCTCGCGTCTCGTCATGACGGGGCTCGTCGCGCTCTTCTGCGTGCTGTGGAGCTCGGCCTTCGCTGCCGCCAAGATCGCTCTCGTCGACTGTCCGCCGCTGACGCTGCTCACCGTCCGCTTCCTCGTCGCCGGGGCGCTGATGGTCGCCGTCGCCTGGGCGCTCGCCGGCCGGCCGCGGCTGACGCGGCGCGACATCGTCTCGCTCGCCATCCTCGGCGCCCTCAACAACGCCGTCTATCTGGGCTTGAGCTGGACCGGCCTCACCACCGTCACCTCGGCGTTCGCCGCCGTCATCATCAGCGCCGGCCCGCTGCTCGTCGCGGTGGTCGCCTGGCCGGTGCTCGGCGAGCGGCTGACGGTGGTGAAGGTCGTCGGCCTGCTGCTCGGCCTCGCCGGCGTGGCGCTGGTGCTGCGCTCGCGGCTGATGGGAAGCGCCGGCATCGGCGGCGAGGACCCGTTGGGCACCCTTTTGGTGGTGCTCGGCCTGTTCTCGCTCGTCGCCGGCACGCTCGCCTACAAGCGGCTGGCGCCGGGCGGCGGGCTGTGGGTCGGCAACGGGCTGCAGTGCCTGTTCGGCGGCCTGATGACGCTGCCCGCTGCGCTGCTCCTCGACGACTTCTCGACGGTGCGGCTGACGCCGGGGCTGATCGGCGGCTTTCTGTGGCTCGTGCTCGCCGTCTCGGTCGGCTGCTACGCGCTGTGGTTCTTCCTGCTCGGTCGCAGTTCGGCGACGAGCGCCAGCGCGCTGCAGTTCCTGACGCCGCCGCTCGGCCTCCTGTTCGGCTGGCTGATCCTCGCCGAGCCTGTGGTGCCCCTCGACCTCCTCGGCATCGTGCCGATCGCCGCCGGCATCTGGCTCGTCACCCGCGGCTGGCCGCGCCGCGCCGCGGTCAAGCCGCAGGCGTGACGCCCCGCAAGGTTCCGCCGGGCAAGGCTCAGCGGGGGAGGGTGCTCGCCCCCATCAGCGCCTCGTCGATGGCGCGCGCGGCCTGCCGTCCCTCGCGGATCGCCCACACCACCAGCGACTGGCCGCGGCGGCCGTCGCCGGCGGCGAACAGCTTGTCGACCGAGGTGCGGTAGTCGTCGGTGTTGGCGGCGACGTTCGTCCGCTTGTCGAGCGTCAGCGCCTCGCCCATCTCGGCCACGTAGGTGTCGAGCAGCGGCCCGGCGAAGCCGATCGCGATCATCACGAGGTCGGCGCGGATGAGGAACTCGGTGCCGGAGATCGGCCGGCGCGCCTCGTCGACGCGGGCACACTGCACGTGGGTGACGCGGCCCTTTTCGCCGACGATGCCGAGGGTGGCGGCGGAGAACTCGCGCTCGGCGCCCTCCGCCTGGCTCGACGACGTCCGGAACTTGGTCGGCCAGTACGGCCAGATCCGGAGCTTGTCCTCCCGCGCCGGTGGCATCGGGCGGATGTCGAGCTGGGTGACCCGGATCGCGCCCTGACGGAAGGCCGTGCCGACGCAGTCCGACGCCGTGTCGCCGCCGCCGATGACGACGACGTGCTTGCCGTAGGCGAGCACGGCCTCTTCGCGCACCTTCTCGCCGCCGAGGCGACGGTTCTGCTGCACGAGATAGGGCATGGCGAATTGCACGCCCTTGAGATCGGCGCCCGGCAGCCCGGCCTCGCGCGGCCGCTCGGCGCCGGTGGCGAGCAGCACCGCGTCGTGATCGTTGATGAGCGTCTGGAGCTTGGCATTGCGCCCGACGTCGATGCCGTAATGGAAGTGCACGCCCTCCGCCTGCATCTGCACGACGCGGCGGTCGATGTGGTGCTTCTCCATCTTGAAGTCGGGGATGCCGTAGCGCATCAGGCCGCCCGCCTTCGGCTCGCGCTCGAAGACGTGCACCGCGTGGCCGGCGCGGGCGAGCTGCTGGGCAGCCGCCATGCCGGCCGGCCCCGAGCCGACGACGGCGACGCGTTTGCCGGTGCGGTGCGGCGACGCCTCGGGGACGACCCAGCCCGCCTCCCACGCCTTGTCGGCGATCGCCTGCTCTATCGTCTTGATGGCGACCGGCACGTTCTCGAGGTTGAGCGTGCACGCCTCCTCGCACGGGGCGGGGCAGATGCGGCCGGTGAACTCCGGAAAGTTGTTGGTCGAGTGCAGGTTGCGCGAGGCCTCCTGCCAGTCGCCGGCCTGGATCAGATCGTTCCAGTCGGGGATCTGGTTGTGCACCGGGCAGCCCGTCGGCCCGTGGCAGAACGGGATGCCGCAATCCATGCAGCGCATCGCCTGCCGCTCCACCTCCGCCTGCGGCAGCGGCAGCACGAACTCGCGATAGTGCCGGATCCGGTCGGACGCCGGCTGATACTTCTGCTCCTGGCGGTCGATCTCCAGGAAGCCGGTGACCTTGCCCATCATTCGTCCCGTGTCTTCTGAAAGCTTCAGGCGGCGCGCGCGAGCGGGGCGAGCCCAAGCTCCGCCTCGCACCGCGCGATCCAGTGCCGAACCGCCAGCCGGGCCGAAAGGTCGAAGCCGCCCTCCGGCGCGAGGCGGGTATAGGCGAGAAGCGCAATGTCGGCGACCGACATATGGTCGCCGACGAGCCATGTCCGGCCCGTCAGCGCCCGTTCCAGGAAGTCGATCGCCTTCTCGCCGCGCGCCACCTTTTCGGCGTCCCGCTCGGCGGCAGATCGGCCTAGATAGGCCATGTGGTAGCGGCAGACGGCGACATAGGGCTCGTGGCTGTACTGCTCCCAGAACAGCAACTCGTCGACCTTCGCCTGCTCGTAGGCGTCCGCCGGCAGCAGCGCGCTGCCGCGGGCGAGGTAGCGGATGATGGCGTTCGACTGGGCGAGGGGGCGGCCGTCGTCGAGCACGACGACCGGCACCTGGCCGGCCGCGTTCATCACCAGGAAGGCCGAAGTCTGCGTCTCCCCCTTCGTCATGTCGACGTCGATCCACTCATAAGGAACGCCCAGCCGGTCGGCCGTGTAGGCGACCTTCAGGCAGTTTCCAGAGTTGCGGTCGCCAAAGACGCGCATCACCATCGCCACCTCCCTCGCACCCGTCCTGCGGCGGATCACTCCGCCGCCAGGCCGAGCCGCTGGCGCTGCATCTCCATGATGGCGCGCCGGTACTCCACCGGCATCACCTTGACGAACATCGGACGGTAGTGGTCCCAGCCGTCGAGGATCGCCTTCGCTCGGAGCGAGCCGGTGTAGCGGTGGTGGTTCTCGACCAGTTGGTAGAGCCGCTCGTCGTCGTGCTCGGTCATGTCGGCGGAGAGGTCGACGCGGCCCTTGTGCTCGATGTCGCCGCCATGGTGGTGCAGCCTCTCGAGCAGGTCCTCCTCCTCGAGCACCGGCTCGAGGTCGACCATCGCGAGGTTGCAGCGCGAGCCGAACGAGCCGTCCTCGTCGAGCACGTAGGCGACGCCGCCCGACATGCCGGCGGCGAAGTTGCGCCCGGTCTCGCCGATGACGACGACGAGGCCGCCGGTCATGTACTCGCAGCCGTGGTCGCCGCAGCCCTCGACGACGGCGATCGCCCCGGAGTTGCGCACCGCGAAGCGCTCGCCGGCGACGCCGTGGAAGTAGCACTCGCCCTCGGTCGCCCCGTAGAGCACTGTGTTGCCGACGATGATCGACTTCTCCGGCACGATCTTGGCGTCCGCCGGTGGCCGCACGATGATCTGGCCGCCCGACAGGCCCTTGCCGACATAGTCGTTCGCCTCGCCGACGAGATCGAGGGTGATGCCCTTTGCGAGCCACGCCCCGAAGGCCTGGCCGGCGGTGCCGGTCAGCGACACGTGGATGGTGTCGTCGGGCAGTCCGGCCCCGCCGAAGCGGCGGGCGACCTCGCCCGACAGCATCGCGCCGCAGGAGCGGTCGACGTTGGTGATCGTCGCTGCGATCTGCACCGGCTGCCGATGTTCCAGCGCCGGCATCGCCTGCGCGATCAGCTTGCGGTCGAGCACGTCGGCGATCGGGTGGCTCTGACTGGAGGTGTGGTAAAGCTCCTCCGGCGCCACGTCGGGCTTCATGAACAGCCGCGACGCATCGAGGCCGGCCGCCTTCCAGTGCGAGACGAACCTCTCCTGGTCGAGCATCTGGGTCTGGCCGACCATCTCGGCGACGGTGCGGAAGCCCATCTCGGCCATCAGCACGCGCACGTCTTCCGCCACGAAGAAGAAGAAGTTGACCACGTGCTCGGGCGTGCCCTTGAAGCGCTTCCGCAGCACCGGGTCCTGGGTGGCGATGCCGACCGGGCAGGTGTTGAGGTGGCACTTGCGCATCATCAGGCAGCCGGCCGCGATCAGCGGCGCGGTGGCGAAGCCGAACTCGTCGGCCCCGAGCAGTGCGCCGATGACGACGTCGCGGCCCGTCCTGAGGCCGCCGTCGACCTGCAGGCCGACCCGCGAGCGCAGGCCGTTCAGCACCAGCGTCTGGTGCGCCTCGGCGAGCCCCATCTCCCACGGGCTGCCGGCGTGCTTCAGCGAGGTGAGGGGGGAGGCGCCCGTGCCGCCCTCGAAGCCGGAGATGGTGATGTGGTCGGCGCGCGCCTTGGCGACGCCGGCCGCGACCGTGCCGACACCCACCTCGGAGACAAGCTTCACAGCGATATCAGCGGTCTCGTTGACGTTCTTCAGATCAAAGATCAGCTGCGCGAGATCCTCGATCGAATAGATGTCATGGTGCGGCGGCGGCGAGATCAGGCCGACGCCGGGGGTCGAGTGGCGCACCTTGGCGATCGTCGCGTCGACCTTGTGGCCGGGCAACTGGCCGCCTTCGCCGGGCTTTGCGCCCTGCGCCATCTTGATCTGGATCTGGTCGGCGTTGACGAGGTACTCGGCGGTGACGCCGAAGCGGCCCGAGGCGACCTGCTTGATCGCCGAGCGCATCGAGTCGCCGTTGGGGAGCGGCGTAAACCGTTCCGCCTCCTCGCCGCCCTCGCCGGTGTTGGAGCGCCCGCCGATGCGGTTCATGGCGATCGCCAGCGTCGTGTGGGCCTCGCGCGAGATCGAGCCGAATGACATCGCGCCGGTGGCGAAGCGCTTGACGATGTCGGTGGCCGCCTCGACCTCGTCGAGAGCCACCGGTGCCCGGCCGGCCTCGGGCGCGCTCTTCAGGCGGAACAGGCCGCGGATGGTGTAGCGGCCGGCCTCCTGATCGACGAGGCGGGTGTACTCGGCGAAGGTCTCGGCGGAGTCGGTGCGCACGGCGTGCTGCAGCTGCGCGATGGTGTCGGGCTGCCACATGTGCGCCTCGCCGCGCAGGCGGTAGGCGTATTCGCCGCCGATCTCCAGCGTGCGGCGCAGCACCGGGTCGTCGCCGAAGGCGGCGGCGTGGCGGCGCACGGTCTCCTCGGCGACCTCATGCAGGCCGACGCCCTCGATGAGGGTGGCGGTGCCGAAGAAGTACTTGTTGACGAACGCCGACGACAGCCCGACCGCGTCGAAGATCTGCGCGCCGCAATAGGACTGGTAGGTGGAGATGCCCATCTTGGACATCACCTTGAGGATGCCCTTGTCGATCGACTTGATGTAGCGGTGCACGACCTCGTGGTCGTCGACCTCCTCCGGGAAGCTGTCGCGCATGGCGACCAGCGTCTCGAAGGCGAGGTAGGGGTTGATCGCCTCGGCGCCATAGCCGGCGAGCGCACAGAAATGGTGCACCTCGCGCGGCTCGCCGGATTCCACCACGAGACCGACCGAGGTCCTGAGCCCCTTGCGGATCAGGTGATGGTGGACGCCGGCGGTGGCGAGCAGGGCCGGGATCGGCACCCGGTCCGGCCCGACCATGCGATCGGACAGGATGATGATGTTGTAACCGCCATGCACAGCGGCCTCCGCGCGCTCGCACAGCCGCTCGAGCGCGTCCTCCATGCCCGCCGGCCCGCGGACGGCGAGCGTCGTGGTGTCCAGCGTCTTGGTCTGGAAGTGGTTGTCCTCGATGTCGCCGATCGCGCGGATCTTCTCGAGATCCTCGTTGGTGAGGATCGGCTGGCGCACTTCCAGGCGCTTGCGCTTCGACAGGCCCTTCAGGTCGAACAGGTTCGGCCGCGGCCCGATGAACGACACGAGGCTCATCACGAGCTCCTCGCGGATCGGGTCGATCGGCGGGTTCGTCACCTGCGCGAAGTTCTGCTTGAAGTAGGTGTAGAGCAGCTTCGTACGGTCCGAGAGCGCCGAGATCGGCGTGTCGGTGCCCATCGAGCCGACCGCCTCCTGGCCAGTGACGGCCATCGGCGACATCAGGAGCTTCAGGTCTTCCTGGGTGTAGCCGAACGCCTGCTGGCGATCGAGCAGCGGCACGTCGGTGCGTGCCGGCCGGGCGGGCACGCCCGGCAGGTCCTCCAGCACCATCTGGGTGCGGGCGAGCCACTGCTTGTAGGGGTTGGCGCGGGCGAGCGACGACTTGATCTCCTCGTCGGAGACGATGCGGCCCTCCTCGAGGTCGATCAGGAGCATCTTGCCCGGCTGCAGCCGCCACTTGGTGACGATCTTGCCCTGCGGGATCGGCAGCACGCCCATCTCGGAGGCCATCATCACGAGGCCGTCCTCGGTGACGAGATAGCGCGCCGGACGCAGGCCGTTGCGGTCGAGGGTGGCGCCGATCTGCCGGCCGTCGGTGAAGACGACGGCGGCCGGGCCGTCCCACGGCTCCATCAGGGCGGCGTGATACTCGTAGAAGGCGCGCCGCTCGTCGCTCATCAGCGGGTTGCCGGCCCATGCCTCGGGAATGAGCATCATCACCGCGTGGGCGAGCGAGTAGCCGCCCTGCACGAGGAACTCGAGCGCATTGTCGAAACACGCGGTGTCCGACTGCCCCTCGTAGGAGATCGGCCACAGCTTCGAGATGTCGTTGCCGAACAGCTCGGAATCGACCGAGGCCTGGCGTGCCGCCATCCAGTTGACGTTGCCGCGCACCGTGTTGATCTCGCCGTTGTGGGCGACCATCCGGTAGGGATGGGCGAGCTTCCACGACGGGAAGGTGTTGGTCGAGAAGCGCTGGTGGACGAGGGCCATCGCCGAGGTAAAGGCCGGGTCCGACAGGTCGCGGTAGTACTTGCCGACCTGCCAGGACATCAGCATGCCCTTGTAGACGAGCGTGCGGCAGCTCAGCGACACGACGTAGAAGTCGGTGTCGCTGAAGCCGATGCCGGTGAAGATCGCGTTCGACACCACCTTGCGCAGCACATAGAGGCGCCGCTCGAACTCGTCGGCGTCGGCGATGTGGGCGCCGCGGCCGATCAAGACCTGCATGTGCACGGGCTCGGAGGCGAGCACCGTCGGCGAGAAGCCGGAATTGTCGGTCGGCACGGTGCGCCAGCCGAGGAAGTCCTGGCCCTCTTCGCGGACGACGCGCTCCACCGTCTCGATGCAGAGCGCCCGCATCGCCTCGTCGCGCGGCAGGAAGATGTGGCCGACGGCATAGGCGCCGGGCTCCGGCAGGGTGATGCCGATCCGCACCGCCTCGGCGCGGAAGAAGCCGTGCGGGATCTGCACGAGGATGCCGGCACCGTCGCCCATCAGCGGGTCGGCGCCGACGGCGCCGCGGTGCTCGAGGTTTTCCAACAGATTCAGGGCCTGGGAGACGATCTCGTGGCTCGCCTCGCCGCGCATGTTGGCGAGGAAGCCGACGCCGCACGAATCGTGCTCGCGGTCGGGGCGATAGAGACCCGTGGCGGCGGCGCGTTTCGTCGCGGCCACCGCCGTCGCCCGATCCGCGCCAAAGCCCGTGCCCTTGCTCCCGATACCGCCGATCATCGCCGTCCTGCTCCTCTATAGAGCCGTTCCAACCCCGGCGCCGCGCAAGGCGACGCCCCGTCTTCGTCTCGCTGCCCGCCCGTCGCGCCGGGGCGCAGAGCGGGCAGGCATCTTCCGGGCCAAGTCCGGCCCGGCCAGACCCGTCCGGTCTCGGTCAGTCCCGTCCCAACCCGTCCCGGTCCGCCGCGGGCTCGGACCCGATCCCGGCCGGGCCTGCGGACCGGGTTCTCGTCCAGCCGCAACCCGAGGTCGGACCCACCGGCCGTCCGCACCGGCGCGACCGCCCGACCTATAGGCGACGTAGCCAACATCACAAAGACGGCAAGCCCATCCGTCGCTCGCAAGCCGGCGCCCCCGGCGCCGGAGCACCCGCCCACAAGCCGGCGCTCCGGCGCCGCAACGCCGATCAGGGCCCTCGCACCGAGAGCCGCCGGCCGCCCCGAGGGGCGAGCCGTCGGCTCGAATCCGTTCGTGTACCTATGATAGGGCAGTCCTACTGACCTATCCAGAGGGGAAATTGCCAGAACCCGCCCCGCCGCGCAAGGACGTTTCGGCGATTGCCGCCGCGACGACGGAAATGGGAGGGGGAGGGCCCCCCGCCCTTATCCGATCGGCAGGATCTCCACGTCGAGGGCGCGGCCGACGAACCAGGCCGTACCGATCGCGGCGATCATCACCGCGGCCACCGGCAGCGCGGCGCGGGCGTAGAGCGGGCGGTGGGCGAGGAGGAGAAGGCCGGGCAGCAGCACCGCGACGATGGCGAGCTGGCCGAGCTCGACGCCGATGTTGAAGGCGACGAGGGCGGTGACGAGGTTCGTCGCCGGCAGGTCGAGGTCGGCCAGCACGTTGGCGAAGCCGAAGCCGTGGATCAGGCCGAAGCCGAAGGCGAGCAGCCAGAGCCGACGGGTGACGAGCGGGAAGACGAGGTTCAGCGCCGCGAGCGTGATCGTCGCGGCGATCGCCGTCTCGATCAGCACCGGCGGCAGCCGCACGACGTCGAGGGCGGCGAGCGCCAGCGTCACCGAGTGTGCGACCGTGAAGGCGGTGACGACCTTGCAGATCGCGATCAGCGCGTCGCGGCCGCTGCCGACCGCCACCCAACGACCGCCCCGCCGCTCGACCACCGCGCCGAGCATCAGCGTGATGACGAACAGGATGTGGTCGTAGCCGATCCAGATGTGATGGGCGCCGTGCACGACGAAGCCGAGGAACAGCTTGAAACCGTCGGTGCCGGCGGCGAGCAGCGTCGCCGTCCGCTCCGATGGCGTCAGCACCAGATTGCGGGTCGCGCCGTCCGTCGAGACGGTGGCGATCAGCCGATGCTGGGCGTCGACGTCGAACAGCAGGTCGTAGCCGATCTCGACGTCCCCGCCGGACGCGCCGCCGGCGCAGTCGGCGCGGAACGGCAACACCAGATAGGGCTCGCCGCCGCGGGTCTCGGTCATCAGCGGCGCGGGCGCGAGCGCGCACGGCTCGCCCGGCGGGCCGAGCCGGAGGCCGGCGAGCACCGTCTCGGCGAGCGCCGCCTCGCGGCCGCGCACCTCGCCCCAGGTGATCGACCCGTCGGCGTCGGTGTCGAGGCTGAGGGCGGCATCGAGGTCGCGCACCGCGAGCGAAACGGTGCCGTCGATCGCGTCCCCGGTCGTCGTGACGGTGAGGAACCCGTAGCTCTGGGTGTGCGCCGCGGCGGGGGCGGCGGCGAGCGGCGCCAGCAGCGCCAGAACAGCGAGAAGGATGCGGTTCACGGCGTTTCTCCCTCGATCCGGGCGACGAGCGGCAGCACGCGGCGGTCCGCGAGGCCGGTGGACGTGACGAAGGCGAGGACGGGTGCGGCGGCCTCTGGCCGGTCGGCTGCGACGGCGGCGGCGAGCACCAGGCGGGCGTCGACCTGCTCCCGCTGCACCGCCCAGTTGTCGAGGGCGAGCGCCAGCGCGCCGGCGGCGTCGTCCATCACGTCGAGGCGGAAGCGCGCCTCCTCGCGCCGGTGCACGCTGACCCCGGCGGCGTTAGCGGCGGCGAACCGCTCGTCGAGGAGTAGAGCCCAGCCGTCGAGGCGCGGATCGCTGGTGCGCTTCGCCGCCACTGCGCGGACGAGCAGGAGCGGGTCGGCGTCGCCGGCGTTCGCGAGCAGCGCCAGGGCCTCTGCCGGCCGGCCTGTGGCGACGAGGTGCTCGGCGTGGGCGGCGAGCACCGGCACGTCGGCGCCGCCTTCGGAGGCGGCGGCGAACAGGGCATCGGCCTCGTCGTCGCGGCCGAGCCCGGCCGCGAGGTCGGCGAGCACGGCGAGCGCGAAGCGGCGCGTCGCCGGGGCGGCGGCGTCGTCGAAGGCGAGCGCCCGCTCGAGGTGGGCGAAGCCTTCGGTGCCGCGTCCCGTGAGCGCCGCCGCCCGGGCGAGGCAGGCGGCGGCCGGCAGCGGGCCGGCGGTGGGCGGGATCATCCGGCAATCGGCCTCGGCCGCCGCCGCCTCGCCCTGCACCATGCGGACGAAGGCGCGCGTCATCCGCGCCTGGCCGTCGCGCGGGGTCTCGGCGAGGATGGCGTCGAGGTCGGCGACGGCGCCGGCGAAATCGTGCCGCGCCTGGCGGATGACGGCGCGCAGCACGCGCACCTCCCGCGGCGGCGCCGGCTCGGCCCACCACGGCGACAGCATCGCCTCGGCACGGCCATAGAGACGTGGGTCGGAGAGGGTGCGGCCGGCCTCGATCGCCGCGCGGGCGTCGGCGACGGCACCGGTGAGGTCGTTCGGTCGGCGCGGCGTCGCGGAAACGGCGGCGACCCGGCCGGGCGGTACGGTGGCGAGCACGAGGGCGTCGTCGTCGGGGCGGACGGGCTCGGCGGTCGCCGGCACCGCGCCGGTCAGGGCGACGAGCGAAACGGTGAGCGCGGCGGCGGTGAGGACGGCGGCGCGGGCGCAGCATCGCTGCGAAAATCGACGGTGGTCTGATCGGCGGGTCATCTCGGTTGCTCCCCTCTGGCAACAGGTGAAGGCGAGGCGGGCGGCGCGAGGCCGCCCGCCGCTTTGCGCGTCAGTCGAGGCTGCCGGCCGGATGGCTGTGCACCCGTCCGTTCTGCGGCGTCGCGGCGTAGGGGAAGACGGTGTTGTAGGTGATGTCGTTCTGCGACACCCGGTCGACGTCGACCTGCGAGAAGTCCGGCCCTGGACCGGCGATGCCGAGGGCGATGATGCCGATGTCGAGGACGTCGTCGCCGAAGCGGCGCCCGTTCGGCCAGCCGCCGGGGATGGTCCCGCCGTTGTCGAACGGATCCTGGACGGTGCTCTGCAGCGTGTCGCCGCCGAACCCCCGAGACGGTTGAAGCCGTCCTGGCCGGCGAGCCGCGCCGGGCCGGTGGTGAGGTCGACGCGGATGAGATCGGGGATGAAGATCGCCTCGATCAGGCCCGGGATGATCGGCGTGGCGCCGAGCAGCGCCGACAGCTCAGGCTTGCGCGCGTACTTGGCGAAACGGGTCTTGTCGACCGTCGGCGGCGTCGCGTTGTAGCGGTCCTTGTCGCGCACCGCGACGAAGGCCTCGTTGAACAGCGGGTTGCCCTGGCGGCCGACCTGCACGCGCTTGCCGTCGATCTGGCGCGACGTCGTCGCATAGACGCCGGCGATCTTGGCGCCGCCGAGTTCCTCGAACGGGATCTCCAGCACGATGGTGTGGACGTTGAAGCCGGCCTGGCTGTCGAACGGCTTCGACGGCGTGTCGCGGTCGGCCCCGAAGGTGAAGTCGAGGTCGAAGATCGACTGGATGTCGGCATAGAAGGCGTCGTCGCGCTGGCCGGCGAAGACGCGGTAGCCGCCCTTCAGGCTGGCGATCGCCTGGCGGGTGTAGGGATCGAGGCCGGAGGGGCTCGTGGCGCCCGGCAGGGCCGGGCGGTCGCCGTCGCCGTCGATGTTGTAGAACGGCGTGACGCGGCCCTGGTTGTTGGGCGGGGCGATGCCGGTGCCGAGCACCGTGCGCTTGCCGCCGCGGTCGATGCGGGTGACGGTGTAGGTCTGGCGCAGGTTCTGGTTGGCGGCGAAAGCACCCTTCCCACCCGGCGTCAGCACGCCGAGATAGGTCTGCAGGATCGTCTTGTCGGTCTGGTACTCGACCTCGAAATCGAAGGCGTAGGTGATGTCGGGGATGCCGCTCGCCGCCGCGCCGCGGCCGAGGGCGACGTGCAGCTCGTAGTCGACCGCCGGGTCGAAGCGGTAGTTGTTGGGGCCGATGCCGGGCTCCTCGAACGGATAGACCGACATGCCGATCGTCAGATAGTCGTCCGCCGGCGCATTCGGCCGGCGGCTGACGAAGGCATAGACGTCGGTGATGTTGGCGGGATCGTCGAAGGAGATCAGCGGCGCGTCCATGTGGCTCGACGCCATGACGCGGGCGGCCGGCGCCGCCACCATCAGAGCGGCGACGGCGACCGTCGCCCCGAACAGGCATTTGGTGATCATTGTCCACCCCTTTCGCGGGGATCCCCGCGACGATGTCCGGGCGAGCCGGCCAATCCCGGCTGCGCCGGCGTGAAGTTGCCCTCACGAGGCGGATATCCACGGGGAGGGGTGGCGGATGCAGGCTTCACGCGATCGTGTTCGCAACCCTTCAGTGCCCGCCGGGCGGCAGACAGAGGAGGGCTCGGTAGGCGCAGAGGTCGTCGACGAGCTGCTTCTCGTCGGTGAGGATGGCGGTCGTTTCCGCCGCGCCGAGCATCTGGATGACGTAGCTCTGCTCGGCGTTGCCTTGGCGGTCGATGAACGGGAACTTGAGGTTCGCGTGGTCGGCGAGGTCGGGCTTCGCGCCGATGTCGGCATTGGTGACGCTGGGCGCGTAGATCATCACGTGCGGCATCGCCATCGTGCGCACCGCCATGTCCGGCGGCCCTACCGTCCGGAACACCGGCGCCACCATGTATGACACGCCCGTCTTTCCCGGCACCGTGTAGGTGCCGTCGGCCCAGCGCCCGGCGATCTCTGCCTTTAGCGCCTCGCCGCCGAGGCCCCGCGCGCGCAGCTCCGCCGCATCCATGATCACGGTCAGATAGGTGCGTCTGCCGGCGGCGTCGTAGCAGAGCGGGATGTAGATATCGTCGCGGTCGTCGGCCATCTCCCAGACGGTGCGCTGCACGAGGCAGGCGACGCCGCTCGAGCCCTGCCGCGCCAGCCGGAAGCCGGTGCCGGGGTCGAGCAGGAAGACGGTGGCGTCGTCGCGCAGCGCCGGCGGGGCGGCGCTGAGGGCGAGGCGGAACTCGAGGTCCGCCGGCATCGCCTCGATCACGGTACCGGCAGCGAACGCCGGCGCAGTGGCGAGGGCGAGTGCAACCAGGGTGGCGGCCGCGGCGGCCCGGGGCGCCGTGTAGCGCCCTCCATTTGAGTTAGGCACTGCGATGTCCTCCATGCAGACGCGGTCCGGCCGTGCCCGCGCCCAGGCGGGCGCCGGCTCAGCGGGTGCGTAGGGTCGGTCACTGAAGTCGTCTGTCGGCGAGGCGGATGCTGCCCGTCGCCGCGGCAGCGGGCTCACTCGCCGTGTGACTTGCCGGGTGATTGTCTCAGCCCGGCATGCGCCGGTCGTAGGCGTCCTTCAGCGCCACCCAGCCCTCCCAGAAGGCCGGCCGCGCCGTGCCGGCAACGGCCGCCGCCAGGGTGTCGAGGTGCATGTGCCAGCCGGCGGCGACCTTGAGCAGCATGTCGCGGCTCGGCAGTCGGCGGTGGGTGACGGTGAGCAGCACCTTGGCGCCGACCGGCTCGAGCTCGAAGGAAACGTCGTCGCTGCCGTTCCAGGTGAACACGAGCTTCTTCGGCGGCTCGCAGGCAATGACGCGGCTCTCCATCCGGTGCTCGTCGGCAAAACCCTCCGGCCGCTGCGACGGCACGTCGGAGAGCGTCGTGTTGCGCCAGACGAAGGTGAACGGCGCACCCGGCCGCATCTCCATGTCGCCGCTCGCGAGCCACTTCCGGCGCAGCTCGCTCTCCGTCAGATAGGCCCAGACCCGCTCGATCGGCCCCGGCAGCAGGCGCTGGATGGTGAGCGTCGTCGGCTCGGTCAGCACGCCATAGGCGTCGGGGGACGCGATCTCGTTCATGGCTGGTCTCCTTCGGGCGAGGGGATGTCTGAGGGGATGGGCTCTGCGAGGGTGGGGTCCGAGGGGGGCGGAACGGCGTTCGCGTCCGCCGGATCGGGCGCCCGGGTCGGGGACGGGGTCACGTTCGGGGCAGGGGCGGGCGGTGCGCCGGCCTCCTCGCGCAGGAGCCGCTCGAGGATATCGAGGCGCTCGCTCCAGAAGCGCTGGTAGAAGCCGAGCCACGCGTGGGCGCCGGCAAGCGGTCCCGGCGCCAGCCATAGCCGGTGGGTGCGGCCGGCGACGGCGCGCTGCACGAGCCCCGCCCGCTCCAGCACCCGGATGTGCTTGGACGCCGCCGCGAGCGAGATCTCGAACGGCGCCGCGAGGGCGCCCACCGTCAGCTCGCCGCCCGCCAGTGCCCGCAGCATCCGCCGCCGCGTGGCATCGCCGAGGGCATGGAAGACGGCGTCGAGCCGGGCGGGTTTATATTCAACCATGTGGTTGAGTATGCGCGTCGATGGTGGGACAGTCAACTGATAAGTTAAGTGATATGAGCAGGGCGTTCGACGCGCATGCGCCGCTACCGCTCCCTAGCCACCCTCCCGCTCAGAAACGGGTCACCCCCACTTCTCCCTCCGCAACGGTCACCCCACCCCTCGACGGGTCATTTCCGGGCTTGTCCAGGCAACCCATCCCTCACGGCTCGGCACGCCGGCCGCCGCGTCCTGCTCGCTGAGGCGGGTAGGTTCCCGGCACAAGCCCGGGATTGACCTCGGAGCGGGCGGAGAGAGAGGCAGGCAGAGCCGCAGGCGGCGGCGAGACGATGGTCGTCGCTGGCTCCGCGACCACCGCACGCCTTGCCGTCGCCGCCGCGCTCCGGCATGGGTTCGCGGCCGCCGCGCCTCCCGCGGCACGCCCGCACCGGAGCCCCGCTGCATGAACTTCGCCTCCGACAACTGGGCCGGCGTGCCGCCGGAAGTGGCGCACGCGCTCTCCGCGGTGAATGTCGGCGTCAGCCCCGGCTATGGCAGCGACGACTGGACGGCCGCCGTCGAGCGTCGGATCGGTGAGGTGTTCGAGCGCGAGGTAGCGGTGTTCTTCGTCGCCACCGGCTCGGCGGCGAACGCGCTGGCGCTTTCGGCGCTCGTGCGCCCCGGTGCGCTGGTGCTCGCCGCCGACGAAGCGCACATCCGCACAGACGAGTGCAACGCGCCGGAATTCCTCACCGGCGGCGCCAAGATGGTGGGCCTGTCGACCACAGCCGGCCGCATCGATCCGGCTGCCCTCGATGCGGCGCTGCACCGCTATCCGCCGAACGTCGTCCACTTCGGCCGGCCGGACGTCCTGAGCCTCACCCAGGCGACCGAACTCGGCACCGTCTACACCGCCGCCGAGATCGCCGCCCTCGTCGCCACCGCCCAGCGGCGCGACCTCGCCGTCCACATGGACGGTGCCCGCTTCTCCAACGCCGTCGCCCGCCTCGGCGTGTCGCCGGCGGACCTGACCTGGCGCGCCGGCGTCGACGTGCTCTCCTTCGGGCTGACCAAAACCGGCGCCTGGGCGGCGGAGGCGGTCGTCTTCTTCGACACGGCCCGCGGCCGCGAGTTCGGCTTCACCCGCAAGCGGGCGGGGCACCTGTTCTCGAAGAGCCGCTTCGTCGCCGCCCAGTTCGAGGCGCTCATCGCCGACGGCCTGTGGCTGCGCCTCGCCGCCCACGCCAACCAGATGGCTGACCGCCTCGCCGACGGCCTGTCCCGCATCCGCGGCGTCCGCCTGCCGTTTGCGCCCGGCGCCAACGCCGTCTTCCCGGTGCTGCCGGAGGCGACCTACGAGCGCCTCGTTGCCGCGGGTGCGAAGCTCTACCCGTGGTCGGCGGCGACGCTCGCGCCGGGCGACCGCCCCGGCCAGGGCGAAACCTACATCCGCCTCGTCACCTCGTTTGCGACGCGCCCCGAGGAGGTCGACGACTTCCTGGAGCTCGTCGACCGCGGGTGAGGCGACGGCGCCTCACCCCGCCCGCGCCTCGATCCACCAGCACGCCGCCGTGAAACGCACGACGTCGCCGGCCACGAAAGTCTGGAACGCCGCCCGCACCGCATCCGTCACGCGCGCCCGGGTCGGCTCGTCGACGTCGCGCAGCAGCGTGCCGAGCGGGCCGAGGCGGGTGAAGTAGAGTGCGAGCGCCATCGCCTCGAAGGTGCAGGCGACATCGACCGGCCGCAGCGCGACGTCCCTCCAGCCGCTGTCGGCGAGGATGCCGCGCACCCGATCCTCGTCGGCGAAGGCGAACTGGCCCGGCGCGCCGGCCGGTCGCGGCGGCGGCGGCTCCGGCAGCATCGGCACGGCGGTGCGCTCGGCCGTCGTCATGAACGGATTGTCGTCGCGGCTCCGCCAGGCGACGGCGGCGAGCCCGCCGCCTGGCCGCAGTGCGCCACGGATGTTCGTGAAGGCGGCGACGGGGTCGGGGAAGAACATCACTCCGAAGCGTGACACCGCGAGATCGAAGTGCGCCGGCGGCAGTGCGTGCGTCGTCGCGTCCGCCACCACGAAGCGCGCCGGCGAGCCCTCCCGTTCGGCCCGGGCGCGGGCGGCCGCCACCATCGGCGCCGAGATGTCGACGCCCAGCGCCTCGCCCGCGGCCCCGAGCCGGCGGGCGACGGCGAGCGCCACGGCACCGGTGCCGCAACCAATGTCGAGGACCCGGCGGGCACCGGCGTCTGCCGCGGTGTCGGCGAGGGCGGCCTCGATGGGGCTGAACATGCCGTCGAGCACCGCCTGTGCCGCGACCCACGCCACGCCAGCCGCGCCGTTCCAGTGCGCCGCCTGGTCGTTGCCGCCTGGGCTCACCTGCGCCATCCTCGCCTCCCTGACATTGCTGTCCGCGCTTCCAGACGGCACCGTGCCACTTCAAGTCGACTTGAGGTCAAGCGGGATGTTCGCGGAGACGAAGAAGGTCGGTTCGCGAGCGGCGAGCCCGTCGGCGGGCATGCCGGATCTGGACATCGCCGAGGTGGCGCGGCGCTCGGGCGTTCCCTTCTCCACCCTCCGCTACTACGAGGAGAACGGGCTGATCGCTCCGATCGGCCGGCGCGGCCTGCGCCGCCTCTTCGATGCCGGCGTGCTGGAGCGGCTGGCGCGGATCGGCCTCGGGCGCGCCGCCGGCTTCTCGCTCGACGAGAGCGGCGGCATGTTCGGCGCCGACGGGCGGCCGGAAATCGATCGTGCCCTGCTGTCCGCCAAGGCCGATGAACTGGATCGGACGATCCGTTCACTCGTCGTCATGCGCGACGGCCCAAGTCACGCCGCCGCTTGCCGTGCGCCGAGCCACAGGGAGTGCCCGAGCTTCCGCCGCATCCTTCGAGCGGCGGCGTCCGGCGATTTCAACGGCCGCAAGCCTGTCGCCTTGCGGCCGCCCCATCTCGGTGCGGACTGAGGCAACGTTGGCCGGGGCCGACCGCGCGGCGAGTTCAAACGAGGCCCCCGCTGTCGCGCCCCGGCCCAAAGCGGTCGACGGCGGATCAACCTCAGTTCTCGACCTGGGTGAGCTTGTCCATCACTTGCTTGAGAGAGAACGAGCCCGGCTTCTGACGTGGCGGGAACTCGACGAAACTCTGCAGCCACTGCCCGATGTAGGCCTGCGCCGGAACGAGCAGGAACAATCGCTCGAACCGCCAGTGTGCATAGTCCATGCCCTCGCGGTCCGCGCGTTCCAGTGGATCGGCCCGCAGCGAAAACAGCTTCGGCGCTCGCAGTTCCACGAGGGGTTCCTGCCAGACGTCGAAGCCTTCGGCCCGCTGCTCCAGGAAGACTAGCTTCCATTGGTCATAGCGAAGCGCCGCAAGGTCGCCGTCGTCCGTCCAGTACAGGAACTCGTGGCGTGGGCCAGGGCCGGCTCCGGACAGCATGTCGCGCAGGTCGTAGCCGTCGAGATGTGACTTGTACGTTTTGTCGCCGATGGTCATTCCCGACGCTAGCTTCTCCTTCGCGTCGGGCATACCTGCCGCTGCTGCGAGCGTCGTCATCCAGTCTTCGTGCGATGCGATATCGTTGATGATGGTTCCAGGCTTGACGAGGCCCGGCCAACGCACCACGGCGGGCACCCGGTACCCGCCCTCCCAGTTCGTGTTCTTCTCGCCGCGGAAGGGTGTCGTCCCGCCGTCCGGCCAAGACATGACCTCGGCGCCGTTGTCGGTTGAATAGATGACGATCGTGTTGTCGGCGATGCCGAGTTCGTCGATCTGTTTCAGCACCTGACCGACATGACCGTCGTGCTCGACCATGCCATCAGCGTAGATTCCCAGTCCGGTCTTGTTTTCGGATTCGGGCTTGAGGTGGGTGAAGACGTGCATCCGCGTCGAATTCCACCACAGGAAGAATGGCTTGTCGGCCGCCACCGCGCGATCCATGAAGTCGATCGCGCCGGTGGTGACCTCATCGTCAATAGTCTCCATCCGCTTCTTGGTCAGCGGGCCGGTATCCTCGCATTTCTGCTTGCCCCACTTGCCGAACCGCGGATCTTCTGTGGGATCGTCTGTCTCGGTTGCGACGCACTTGAAGACGCCGCGCGGGCCGAACTTCGCCTTGAAAGCTGGATCTTTCGGATAGTCGGGATTCTCCGGCTCCTCTTCGGCATTCAGATGATAGAAATTGCCGAAAAACTCGTCGAAGCCGTGTACCGTCGGCAGGTGCTCATTGCGGTCGCCAAGGTGGTTCTTGCCGTACTGCGCAGTCATGTAGCCTTGCGTCTTCAGCAAGGTTGCAATCGTCGGATCGGCGGCCGGCATGCCTTCGGAGGCTCCGGGGAGACCGACCTTCAGCAGGCCAGTCCGGATGGGGCTCTGGCCGGTGATGAAGGCCGCACGGCCTGCGGTGCAGCTCTGCTGGCCATAATAGTCCGTAAACAGCGCACCTTCCTTGGCGAGCCGGTCGATGTTCGGGGTCTTGTACCCCATCAGACCCAAGCTATAGGCGCTGACGTTCCAATAGCCGACATCATCACCCCAGATGACAACGATGTTCGGCAACTTGTCCTGCGCGTTCGCGGCGTCGGGCGCCGCGGCGAATGACACGCTGAGCGCGAGAGCCATCGCGCTCAGCCCGGACGTCGATAACGAAAATCTCATGGAAGCCTCCCCACGCTGGCCCTTAGGGCTCTATCGATCTGCGCCTTCTGGTTCGACACTACATAGTGGAGAAGTGAGGTTTGTGACAGTTCGACTCTGCCCAGCTGCACGGGGCGTTCGCGCTACCTACGCGTGGCGGCGGTCGGCGATTGACCTGCCCCACGTCGGTGGTCCGGTTTGATTGTTAGTTCATGGGCGGCCGGGTTTCCAGGGTGAGCGCGCCCGCTGGAGCTGGCCGGGGTTGCGCAGGCGGGCGCGCGCT